>NZ_JBWAXO010000008.1:0-211924 GCF_056135325.1 Microbacterium sp. sgz311019
TCATCGTGATGATGCCTTTCGAGTGGGATGTGAGAGTTTCCTCGAAGGATCACACGGTGACCGCGCTCACATCGCAAGCGACGAGCTCGGCCACCGCGGGCTACACCACGTTAAGGGGCACTACTGTGTGATGACCAAGATCGCGCCCGCGCTGCTCGCTGGGAACACGCTTGTTCTGAAGCCCGCAGAGGGCGCGCCGCTGACGATGCGTTTTCTCGCCGAGGCCGCCGCCGCCGCAGGCATTCCGGCAGGAGTGCTCAACATCGTGTACGGCTCCGGGCCGAGAGTCGGAGAGGCTCTCGTCGCGCACCCTGGCGTCGACATGATCTCCTTCACCGGTTCCACTCGAGCGGGAAAGCGGATCTCCAAGGTCGCCGCTGACACGGTCAAACGCGTCGGGCTTGAGCTTGGCGGCAAGTCGGCGAACATCATTCTCGACGGTGCAGACGTCGACCTCGCCGTGCAGCGGACGCTGATGAATGCATGGGCGAACGCCGGTCAAGCCTGCGGCGCGTGGACTCGGCTGCTCGTGCCCGCCTCTGGCCAGGCGGCGATCGTGGAGAAGCTGCGAGAGGCAGCAGCTGAGTACGCGATCGGTGACCCAGGTGACGAGCTCACGCGCATGGGACCGCTCGCCTCCGAACAGCAGTGGCAGCGCGTCAACGCCTACATCGAACGAGGGATCGCGGACGGCGCGACACTCGTCTCCGGAGGTCCAGGACGCGTGCCAGGGTTCGAAGGCGGTGCGTACATTCGGCCCACGATCTTCGCAGACGTCGATCCGAATTCGGCTATCGCGCAGGAAGAGATCTTCGGGCCCGTGCTCTCCGTCATCCCATACATCGATGAGGATGACGCGGTGTCCATCGCGAATGGGACGATGTATGGTCTCACGGCTGCCGTGTTCGGTGATCCTGAGGCTGCGTTGCGTATTGCGCGCCGGCTCGAGGCAGGGCAGGTCTACCTGAACGGGGCGGACTTCAACCCTCTCGCGCCGTTCGGCGGGTACAAGCAGTCCGGCAATGGCCGCGAAATGGGCCGTGTAGGCGTCGAGGAGTTCACGGAAGTGAAGGCAATTCTGCTCTGATCGATCGCCCTCGAGTACGTCCGCCCGAGCGAGCCGGGGCTCTCCCGACGCTTGCTCTCGCACGCGCGAGTGGCCGCCTGATGGGTCTCCCAGCAGGCGGCCACACGACAGCAGTCTCCGGGCCCACCGTCCTGGATGGAGGCGTGCCTGAGACTCTATGGTGCGACGGGGTACTGGCTCTGCACGGCGATGCGATTCCAGACGCCCATCGAGATGGCGAGCCAGCTGATCGCCGAGATCTGCTCGGGGGTCAGCGAACCGTCGTCCCATCCTGTGCCCGCGGGGACGGACAGGCGGGTGACCTCTTCGGCCAAAGCGAGTGCGGCGCGTTCCTGAGGAGAGAAGTATTGCGACTCCCACCACGCAGCGACGACGGCGAGGCGATCCGTGGTCTCACCCTTCGCCAGCGCATCGCGCGTATGCAGCCGAAGACAATACGCACAGCCGTTCAGCTGGGAGACGCGGACCCGAATGAGTTCGATGAGCTTCTCGTCGACGTCCGCCTCCCGAAGGGATGTCGCGATTGTCTTGTCGAGTTCCATCATGTGCTGGAACGCCGCCGCATTCGTCTTGGTGAGGTTCACGGTTGCCATCGCGGACTCTCTTAGGCGGTGGCCGAATAACGCCGGTCGCGACGCTGTTCGAGCTCATCGGCGCTGACCACGGTCAACACTGGGCTGCCGACGGGAGCGAACATCGTCACGACCAGCTGCGACTGGTGATCTGCGAGGTTGTTGGCGCCCAGGTAGTGGATCACGTCACCGCCGGGTTCGAACAGGGTGTCGCCCTGCTTCAGGATCCGCGGTGCTTCTCCCTCGAGTTCGAAGAGGATCTCACCCTGTGTGACGTAACCGAAGACGGGGCCGGGGTGGCGGTGCGGAGGTGCTCCCGGATCGCCTGGGGCGAGCGTGACGCGCACCGTCCGCGCCTCGGCGCCGGCAGGGATCACCGCAGCGGCGTTCGGGCGGGTCGCGATCACTTCGACGCCGGGCGGGAGCTGGCGTTCTTCGTCAGTCATGGTTCCTCCAAACGGACCTTGTCATCAGTCACGACCGGACGGCGGGGCGGTTCGTGACACGTGCCGCTCCGGTTTGGTTTCCGGAACGGATGGGTCACGGTACGGCTGTGGCGAACACGGCGCCGAGCTTCGCCGTTTTCGCGAGCCAGAACATCTGTCGATCCCGCCTTCGCTTGCCTCGACGGACCGCGCCGTCAGCCATCCCTGTCACATCCTGGTGTCGCGCTCGGTCTGTAGTGACATGACGGTACGAGAGCACGTCCCCATGAACACCCAGGAGCAGCCGGAAAGCACCGAGGCGGCTAACGCGGCACTCATCGCCGAGGTGATGTCGATCATCGATGAGATCGACATCCCGTCATCGGAGACAGATGTCGAAATCGCGGTGCACCATCTCGCGAACGAGCAACGGTTCGTCGCCGTGCTTGGCGAGTGGGAGGCCGATGGCATCCACGACCGCGAAATCGGGGCCATCCTCTACCGGGCCGAAGGTCAGCATCAGGTTGACGTCTACTCCACGTTCGTGCGCCCAGAGTTTCGCGGCCGAGGCATCACCGCGGACTTCCTGGCAGACGTGCTTGATCAGCTCCGCGCTACGGGAAGGCAGGTGACCGAGTCCTGTCCCGTCGCCGCTGCCTTCGTCGCAGCCCACGCCGAGTACGACTCTCCGACCGGCTAGGAGCTCAATCCACGTGTTGCGGGTTGTCTGCCAGGTATCGCTCGATGCGACGGTCAGGCACCAGCCACCAGACCGCGGTGCCGATGAACGGGATCAGGCCCAACCAGGGTGAGACGAAGGCGAGCCCGATTCCGATCGCGAACAACACCAGCGAGAGCCGTCCCTTCCAGTCGGAACCGATCGCCTCGCGCAGCCGTTCGCCACCTGGCTGGCGGTTGATCGCCGCCTGCAAGAGCACATACGCCAACGAGCCCGCGAGAAGGTTCAGCCCGTACACGATGGTCGGTACCTGGCCGACCTCGGTTCGGGTCAACCAGGCCGTGGTGAACGGGAACAGGGAGAGCCAGAACAGCAGGTGCAGGTTCGCCCAGAGCACGGATGCGTTGACCTGAGGGCGGAGCCGGAACAGGTGGTGGTGGTTGCTCCAGTAGATCCCGATGAACACGAAGCTCAGCAGGTAGTTGATCAGCCCCAGCCCTGCCGTGTGGATCAGGTCGCCCCAGGCCTCGCGGTCGGGCACGGCGAGACCCAGGACCATCACGGTGATGATGATCGCCAGCACAGCGTCGCTGAAGGCCTCAAGACGTGAAGAACTCATGGGTGTTACTCGACGAGCTTGCCGTCGGTGGAGACGTTCTTCATCAGCCGGGAGATCTCCTCGGGGATCGCCGGGATCGGCTCTCGTTCCACCTTGCCGGGGCCCGACCAGACCATGTTCACCTGCAGCGCAGGATCCAGGTCCGGGTAATCGGAGCGGTTGTGGCACCCGCGGGACTCACGACGCTCCAGGGCGGCGTCGATGGTTGCCCGAGCGGCGAGCAGCGAGGATTTGAGGTCGAACGCGTGCGCGAGGTCCTGGAAGCCAGCCAGATCCGGGTGCACGCCGAGCTGCCCCATCCGGTGGTTCACCTCGTCCAGTTCGGTGATCCCCGCCACCAGCCCCTGCTCGTCGCGGACAACACCGGCGCGCGCTGTCATCGTGTCCCGCAACGCTCGTTGTAGCGCACGCACGTTCTCGGCGCCATCGGCGGCGAGAAGACGGTCGACCTCATCACGTGCATCATTGACGGCCGCCGCCGAGCGCGCTTTCAGCTGAAGGGATGCGGAATACTCCGCTGCGGCCCGGCCGACGATGCGCCCGTAGACGAGGAGCTCGATCAGCGAGTTCCCTCCGAGCCGGTTCGCGCCGTGCAGGCCGCTGGAGGCTTCACCGATCGCATACAGGCCGTCGACGTCGGTGCCATGATCGCCGGGGCGCACCCACACACCGCCCATCGAGTAGTGCGCCGTGGGCGCGACTTCCATCGGCTGCTTCGTGATGTCCAGCATCTGCAGCTCAAGCATCAGGTGATAGACGCGGGGCAGGCGGGTCATGATCGTTTCGCGGGGCAGATCGGACACATCCAGCCAGACGCCGCCATGTTCCGTGCCACGTCCTTCATGAATCTCCGTGTACGCCGCGAGAGCGACACGGTCACGGGTAGAGAGCTCCATCCGAGCCGGATCGTACTTCGACATGAACCGCTCGCCCCGGGCGTTACGGAGGATTCCGCCTTCTCCTCGCGCAGCTTCTGACACGAGCGTTCCCGCGGCATCCTCCGGCTCGACGATGCCTGACGGGTGGAACTGGACCAGCTCGGGGTCGCGAATCCGTGCGCCGGCCTCGTAGGCGAGCCGGAACGAGTCACCCGTGTTCTCGTCGCGGCGCGAGGACGTGCGACGCCAGATGCGCGTGTGCCCGCCGGAGGCGAGGATGACGGCATCCGCGTCGATCACATAGCGTGAGCCGTCGACGAGATCGAACCCGTAGGCGCCGAAGATCGTGTTCTCGTTTACGAGGAGGCGGGTGATGTAGACGGTGTCGATGATCGGGATCTGCAACTCTTCCGCCCGCCGCACGAGCGCCCTCTGGATCTCCAGCCCGGTGTAGTCACCGGCGAACGCGGTCCGACGGTAGGTGTGAGCGCCGAAGAAGCGTTGGGAGATCCGCCCATCGTTCTCGAGCGCGAACTTCATGCCGTAGCTCACGAGGTCCCCGATTCCTTCAGCGGCTCCTTCGGCGACGGTCTGCACGGTGCGCGGGTCGGCGAGGAGGTAGCTCTCCTGGATCGTGTCCGCCGCGTGCTGCTGCCAGCTGTCCTCTTTGTCCATGGTCGCGAGGGCGGCGTTGATGCCACCGGCGGCCAGCACGGTGTGTGGATCCGACTTCGGCCGCTTACCCACCACGATCACATCCACCGACTGCGAAGCCAGCTCGATCGCCGCACGGAGCCCGGCACCGCCGGAGCCGATGACGAGAACGTGTGTGGACAGCCGATGCTCTGTCGTGGACATGGAGACGCTCCTTCGTTCGGTCGTTGCTGACTAGTAAGACCGGGTGAATCCCCAAGACGTGACAGCCGCTGTTCTCGTAGCAACGAGACCAGCGGCCTGATCAAGGCTCTCGGGTGGCGTCCCGCCGCGAAGGAGTAACAAGATGAGCGAAATCAACCCGGAAACTGGCGATCCTTGATCCACACATGAGTTTGGCGGACGGCAAGCGCGAGCCGGATCCGAATCATGGGGTCCTGTCTGGGTGCAAGGGCCGCGGCAGGATCCGTATTGCTGTCACATCTGTGCGTGCTGACCGGTCATCACTGAACACAGCCCCGTTCACGAGGAGCACCATGGTGCATCAGGACCAGGCGCTCGCACCCGCGAGCTCTGCCGACGACCGGACACAGGTCGCATCCGAGCGGAAGCCCGACGCCACCCACCCGCTCGGTGGGCGCTTCGTCGGTTGGGCCTCCAACTATCTGGACGAACGCACCAGCATTTCCGGATTGGTCAAAGAGCTTGGTCGCAAGATCTTCCCCGACCATTGGTCGTTCATGCTCGGCGAGATCGCCCTGTGGGCATTCGTCGTCATCCTCCTGTCCGGCACCTTCCTCACCTTCTTCTTCCAAGCCTCGATGACGCCCACGCACTACGCGGGCGCCTATATCCCCATGCGCGGCGTCGAGATGTCAGCAGCGTTCGAATCGACGATGCGGCTGTCGTTCGACATCCGTGGTGGCCTCCTGGTCCGCCAGATCCACCACTGGGCAGCGCTTGTATTCGTCGCCGGCAACGTCGTCCACCTGCTGCGCGTCTTCTTCTCCGGCACCTTCCGCAAGCCCCGCGATCTGAACTGGGTGATCGGCTTCATCCTGTTCATCCTCGCCCTCGCCGAAGGATTCACCGGATACTCGCTCCCCGACGATCTCCTCTCCGGCAACGGTCTGCGCATCGTCGACGGCCTGGTCAAAGGGCTGCCGCTGATCGGCACTTGGACTTCGTTCCTCCTCTTCGGCGGGGAGTTCCCCGGCAACCAGATCGTCGGCCGCCTGTACACCCTGCACATTCTGCTGCTGCCGCTGATCCTCATTGCCTTGCTGGTCATCCACCTGCTGCTGCTCGTGATCAGCAAGCACTCCCAGGTCATGGCAGCGGGACGTAAAGACAGCAACGTCGTCGGTTACCCTTTACTGCCGGTCTACACGGCGAAGATGGGCGGCTATTTGTTCATCGTGTTCGGCGTCATCGTGCTGATCGCCTCGCTGTTCACGATCAACTCGATCTGGCTCTACGGCCCGTACGATCCCTCGCCGGTCTCGGCCGGAACGCAACCCGACTGGTACATCGGTTTCGCCGACGGGATGTTGAGGCTCATGCCGCCTGGCCTCGAGTTCGTGTGGCTCGATCACACCTGGTCGCTCAACATCATCATTCCCGTCGTCATCCTCGTCGTCTTCCTCGCCCTGGTGTTGTTCTACCCGTTCATCGAGGCCTGGATCACCGGCGACGAGCGCGAGCACCACATCGCCGAACGTCCCCGCAACAACCCCACCCGCACGGCGATCGGTGCCGCCGGGGTGGTGTTCTACGCCGTCATGTGGGCTGCCGCCTCATCCGATCTCATCGCCACACACTTCGCCGTCAGTATGGAAGGCGTCATCCACACGCTCCAGGTTCTGCTGATCCTCGGCCCGGTCATCGCCTACTTTCTCACCAAGCGCATCTGCCTCGCGCTGCAGAAGAAGGATCGTGAGATCGCGCTGCATGGATACGAGACGGGCCGGATCGTGCGCCTGCCCGGTGGCGAGTACATCGAGGTGCATCAGCCCGTGGGGGAGTACGAGCGGTGGACGTTGATGGATTACGACAGATACGAGCCGCTCACAATACGGCCCGATGAGAAGGGGCGTATCTCGTTCGCGCAGCGGACGCGCGCCGCCATGTCGCGATGGTTCTTCGAAGACCGCATCACGCCGATCACGCGGGCGGAGCTTGAGAGAGCTACCTCTCACGATCACAAGGCGATCGACCACAAGGAGTGAGAGTGCAACGGTGCGTCAAGTACGCCCGCCCTTTCTTCATCTTCAGACCACAACAGTCCCAACCGAAGGAGTGATGAGTGCGGTGAACAACGGACTCAATAGACACGACCCGAGCGACAACGATGCAGGTACCGGACGGCTCGCGGAGCTCCTGCACTTGCGCGGTGGGAAGGCCGCGGCCGAGGCGCCGTTCGTGATCGAGCACCGCGAGGCGCTCATATACATGCTCTGCCAGGCCGCGGAACTCGAGCACGGCATCATGTGCCAGTACATGTTCGCGGCGTACTCGCTGAAACAGGCAGCAGAGGAGGGGCTGCGCCCGGACGTGGTGGAGAAGGTGGCACACTGGCGGCGCACGATTATCCACGTTGCGACCGAGGAGATGTTGCACCTCGCACTGGTCCAAAATCTGCTCGCAGCGATCGGCGCGGCGCCGCATCTGAGCCGGCCTAACCTTCCCGCCCCAGCGCATCATTTCCCCGCTGGCGTGAACCTTCTGCTGGAACCATTCGGCGAGGCCGCGCTCGAGCACTTCATCTTCCTGGAACGCCCCGAGGGAATGCCGTTCGCCGGCGCCGAGGGTATCGACGGGTTGCCGGGTGACGAGCCGATGCCGACCGTCGACGCGGATGACATCGTTCCGCAGGCACAGGACTTCGCAACGATCAGCCACCTCTACCGGTCAATCGAGGACGGTTTCGCGCGCCTCGTCGACAAGTACGGCGAGGAGCGTCTGTTCGTCGGGCCACCGCGTGCGCAGGCCACGGCCGCGTCATTCGGTCTTCCAGAGCTCGTTGCCGTCACGAATCTCGCCAGCGCGCAGGAGGCAATCGACACGATCCTGGAGCAGGGCGAGGGAGCCAGAGGCGCCTGGGAGACCTCCCACTTCGGGCAGTTCGTCGCGATCCTCGCCGAATATCGCGCGATGCGTTCAGAGGACCCTGAATTCGATCCAGTGCGGCCTGTGACGTTCGCCACGGTGCGGCGCAACGAGTTCGATGCATCAGTCCCGCGCATCACAGATCCGCTCACCGCGCGGTGCACCGACCTGTTCAACGTGGGTTACGAGATCCTCGTGCAAGTGCTGGAGCGGTATTTCGCACACACCGATGAGACCGATGACGAGCTCGCGACATTGGTGCGCACGACGCACCAACTCATGGGCAGCGTGCTCGCTCCACTCGGGGGGCTCCTCACGACACTCCCCGTCGGCGAGGCGTTCCCCGGCCGGAGTGCCGCTCCCAGCTTCGAGGTCTTCTACCAAGACGACGACCTGCTTCCGCACCGCAACTCGGCATGGATTCTCATCGAAGAACGACTGCGGGACGTGGCCGCTCTTATCGATCACATCGAAGTCGGCGCGCGCGCGCAGGTCGGAGAGGTCCTCCGCACTGTGCAGCATCGCTTGACCGCGATAGCCGACGGCTTCGCAAAGCACATCGCCGAGCAGGCTGAGGCGAAGCAGGCCGAGCCGGTTGACGACCTTGAGATTCCTGACGAGAGAAAGACCCCAATGGTGTTCGAGAGTACGATCAAGCCCCTGTTCAGGCAGAAGGACCGAGACTCGATGCGGTTCGCGTTCGACCTCTGGTCCTACGACGATGTATCGAGACACGCAGACGCGATCCTTCAGCGCGTCGAAGACGGTAGCATGCCGTGCGACGGCTCCTGGAGCGATGAACAGCAGCAGACTTTCCGTAGCTGGATCGACAAGGGGATGCCCGCGTGATGGGGCTCCGTTCTCCACTCATGTCCTGATCATCGGCTCCGGAGGTGTCGGGCTCAGCGCGGCCAAACGAACTCGTACATCGCAATCGACGCATCCGTGCAAACGCTTGGGAGTCGGCGGCTTCTCGAGCTTTCGGTGGTTCCCAGTCGTTCGAGCTCGTGGAGCGACGAAGAGTCGGGAGCACAAGCGTGATTACTCGCAGGTCACGTGAGAATGTTTGCTACCACCGCTGACCAACTGCGGTGAGAAACCCCAGGTCAGCATTCTTTCGACGTGCCAACTGTCGTGAGATCCGACAGAGTTCATGGTGTTCGTGGGGGTAGGCGAACACGTCGACGTCCTCACATGGCGGAGCGACGGGCATCCATAGACTGCTCCGGGAGGTGAGGGAGGAGACCGGAGCGCGGATTCGCACGACGGGGATCGTGGGGGTCTACGGCGGCGAGCCGATGATGGTCGACTACCCCAACGGTGACCGAGTCGGCTACATCACGACCGCGTACGAGTGTGAGCTCCTGAGCGATGCCGAGCCAGACATGGAGGAACTCCTGGAGATCGGCTGGTTCGAGAGATCGCAGATCGGGTCTTTGCCCAGGCCGACGTGGATCGACAGGGTGATCGCCGACGCTCCGAAGCGGGAAGACAGCGTGCAGTGGCGTCCCTCTGCTGCTGCCCGCTAAGCCATGGGGAGCGAAATGGCACCTGCGCCGCGGTACGTGATCGCGGCGATGTTCAGCGGGATGGACGTTGGGGCGGAGTTCGATCGCAGGCACTGGCCGGCGCATGTGACACTCGTGGCGAACTTCACCACCGAAGCTACTGTCGCACAGCTCGCATCGGCGATGCGTCGCGTTCTCGCGTCAGAAGGACCGATGCAAATCGAGCCTGCTGGGACCGCGATGTTCGGTCCCAACCGAGACATCCCGGTCATGTTGGTGCGGTCGGAGACAGCCACAACGCTGCACGACGAGCTGGTAACGGAACTCGCCGCTGTCGGTGACGTCGTCGCTGACGAGCCCGCGTACTGGCGCGCGGGCTATCGACCTCATGTGAGCTTCGCGCCTTCCATAGCGGCAGACGTGACCCGGCTTCGAGAGTCGCGGGACGTCGTCCTCGCGCGCTTGGACGGAGGCCGCGCGACGATCGAAGCCAGCGTGAGTCTCCCCGTCGACGAAGGGCCAGCGGCTGGTGTCGACGCCGGCGCCTAGACGAGCCGCGGACTTCACCGAGACGCACTAGGCCCGACTGACAAAGTGCGTGGAATCGAACAGTTCCGCGGTTGTCCGTGGCCACGAGATCCCCCAACACACACCCGGAGGAGGGGTGATGTCGTATGCCGCTGAACGATGAGCAGCTCGAAGCGCTCCTGAAGAGCGTCGACCCTGCCACCACTCCGGTCAATGCCCAACCTCGCCCGACGGAGTGGGCCCGACTCCACCGCATCATGGATGAACCATCTGCGCCCGCCCGCACGGTGCTGCTCAGCCGACCGACCCGTATCGCTTTGCGCGCTGCCTGGGCTGTTCCCGCGCTTGCCGCCGTAATCGCGGTCGGGTTGACGTTCGGGCCGATGACGGCGACGCCCGCGTACGCGAACACACCGCCGCCGCTCGTCACGCAGCCGATCACGCTCTCGGTCGACGAAGCGATCGCCCAAGCGATCACGCGTCTGAAAGCCGAGCCCGCGACCGCAGCAACACATGACGGGCAGGTCGTGCGATGGGTGCTCCGCGACGACGGCAAGGACGACCCGGTCATCGTTCCCGAATGGCAAAAGTGGGTGTGGGACGCCGACGGCACTGGGCACCTCGAAGCCGCCACAGGGGCGCCCTACTCGGTGACTGCGCAAGGAAAGATCGTCGCTCCCGTCGGGACGGCGCCGACACCTGGCACTCCAGTCAGGTCCACCCAACCATCAGTCGTCGTCAGCTTCCGCGCGGTCCCGCCCTCAGACGTCGACGGGCTGCGGGCATACCTCGAGCAATACGCGGGACTCAGCGATCCCACCGACGGCCTGGCCGTCTGGGGCGCGATCAGCGCACTCCGCGATGAGTGGATACTCAGCCCCGCTCAGCAGGCAGCCGCCCTTCAGCTGCTCCGCGACACCGGCCGGGTGACGGTCGCCGGAACCGTCACCGACCGCTTCGGACGCGACGGCATCGCCATCAGAATCTCGTCTACGCACCGCCCCCAATTCACAGCGACCGCCGTCCTCCTCGGCGCACAGACCGGTGAGATCATCGCAGCCGACATCACCTACCTCGGTGGCTCCAACCAGCGGCTCGACGTCACCCGGATTGGCATCGAATACAAGGCCTGGCTATCTCGCTAGGGCGCGACCTCTATTCGGTTGCGGCGCTCGGAGCTGGCTGCGCAGACACCCGCGAGCTGATCGAGCGGGCGTAGCGCTTGCACGCATGCTGCACGCAGAGGCCGCGCCCCTACAGCATCGGGGTCGCCAATCTCGTCGGGGCCGGCGTCGGGTCGTTCCGTCGATACGATCACGAGATGACCGCAACTGACCTATCTGGGGAACAGGTCCGCAGGGCGCTTCTGGATCAGAACTACATACCGCGGGCATCGCGGCGCGGCGACGACCTCCCTCCGAGCTTTGACACCCTGGGAATGAATTCAGTCTCGCCTGCAATCGTCGACCGATATGTGAACGACCATCGGCACGTCAAGAACGCGCGACTTGGGAGAGATCCGGGCTACTCGGTGGCTGAAGGACGCGTCGCGCACTACAGGCTCAACCCCAGGCGAATCGAGCTACCGCACCCCGTGGCGTATTCGAACCTCGTCGAGACGCTGGCGCGCCACTGGGAGTCCGAACTCGCGGCGAGGCTCGAGTCGTCAGTGTCACAGTTTGCGGTTCGTCAGCACACCGATGGGCGAATTGCCTCAATGCAGCACGTCAGGAGGCCTCTCCGTCCTGGTGTCGGAAGCCGCTTTCGCGTGCGAGCTGACATCGCTACGTTTTATGACTCCATATACACTCACGCGTTGCCCTGGGCGATGCTCGGCAAGTCGGTGGCCAAGTCGCAGCGGGGGAATGACCTCGCGGCCAACGATATCGATAGCGCATTGCGCTATGCGAGACGTGGAGAGACAACGGGCGTCTCCATCGGGCCCGGCACTTCGCTCGTGATTGCGGAGCTAATACTCGGCCGGGTTGACGACGACCTGCAGGCTTTTCGCTACGAACGGTTCCTCGACGACTACATCGGATACGCCGCAACGGAGGCTGACGCCGAGGAGTTCGTGAGAACGCTCGACGCGGCGCTGCGAACCTACGGATTGAAGCTCAATGCGCGCAAGACAGTCGTAGAGCCCCTCCCTCAGCCTGATGAGCCTTCATGGATTCGTGAGCTTCGTCGAGCGACGCGCGACCGGCCCAGCGAGTTGCTCGACCGCGCAGTCGAGCTCTCGCAAGCCGATCCCACCGCCAGCGCAATTCGATGGGTGCTCTCCCGTCTGACGCGCATGGCTCCTGAATACTCCGATCCTGAGGCGAGGCTGATTGTCGCGCGTCTCGCGGAACTATCGTTCACCCACCCCTACACCACGTCTGCTCTTGTCGAGGTGCTTACGGCCCGGCAGGAGCGCCTCGGGGAGGTAGAGCTCGACGTGCTTCTGCAGAGGCACGCGAACAACGTTCAGTCGAGCGCTGTGTGTTGGCTGCTCCACTTGGCGTGGTCCTGCAACCAGCCGATTGCTGGCGAGAGCTGGGACGCGGTTGTCGCCTCGGGTGACGCCCTCGGTGCATCGCTCCTACTCCAGTCGCGGTCACCTCATCACTCTCAGCGACGTCAGCAACTCCTTAACTCTCTCGGCAGCATGAACGACGACTATGCCCGTGACGAGATGTGGCCGGCCCGTTACATCGCGTACCTAGATGGGCGTGAGGAGTTTACAGACCCTGGGTTCGATGAGCTCCGGTCTGGAGGAGTTCAGCTGTTGCGGGATCCTCGGCGGTCAAGGTCCGAGGACGAGGACTTGGAGTCCGAGACCCTTGATCACGTCGAGTCAGAAGACGTAGAAGACGAGGATCTGCCTGGTCTCTACGAGCTGGGCTTGAGTGGGTAACGCTGTAACCTTTGGCGTGGGTCTGTCGGATTAACGTTGGACCTGGCCTGGCGCATGGTCAGTTGATTCGGCCTTCGACGGACATAGCACGCTCGCGCGTTGCGGTAGGCAACAGCCGAACTAGACCGCGAATGCAGTCCCACAAATGAGGCAGTAGATCCGCTCGGTGGAGTCGTCGGGCACTTTCACCGGTTCGTTGGGGTGACAGGGAGGCTCGACGATCACCATGTCGTCCAGTTCGATCAGTGGATCTGGCGTCTCGATGTCCAGGCTGAACGATGGGTTGGGCTCAAAGGTGAAGCCCTTCATGCCCTTAACCATGTTGGCCATCGCATCCTGGACAGCCTGATCGATAGCGCTCCCGGCGCTGCCGTAGCCGTACTCGAGCTGAGCGGGCGTCCACCACGAGTCGAGGCCGGAGGGCTGACCGCACAACGGGCAGAAGTACTGCGTTGCCGCTTCTGCGTCCGGATCGCCTTCGTCGTGGCTGAACCACTTGAACTCGCGCTCACAGGTCGGACATTCACGTCGAAGGAAGCCGTCACTGTCGAGGGGAAGAGTTACGGGAATCTGGATCTCGTCATCCATAGTCGTTATCCGTTCAGGTCGAGAAACACTTTCTGGCTGTATTCGTCGCCGCCATCTGTTCGAGCCGTAATCGTGACGTCGAAGGCATCGTCTTTGCCGCCGTTGCCCATGAAACGGCGGTAGCTCATCACGTCGATCGTGACCGAGCGTCCACCACCGGGGATCTTTGGGATCACTGGATTTCCGTTGGTCCGCATGTCGAGGCCGGCGTTATCCGGGACCGCGATCGCGACGTCGTACGCCGTTTCTACGCCGCGGTTGATCACCTGGAGTTTGTCGATGCGGTTGCCGCCCTTGTCGTAGTACTTGAGGTCGAAGTCGATCGCCTTGCGCGCCGGAGCGGAACTCGGCAGGCGCCGGCCAAGTGCAAGGCCGTCGCCGGGCGGGGGCGGCGCCGAGAAGTCGCCGGTCGTGTGCCAGTCGGTCCCGGTCAGATCGACGTCGCAGCCGGCGGTCTTCAGCCTGCTCGCGAGCGCCTGACGGCTGGCCGTGGAGTTGCTGAGTCTGACGGCATGGCGACCCGCGACATCGCTGAACGGTCGCACCTCGCCGACTTCGACCAGCACCGTGCGCTTCGCGTCGCGACCGAGCGCCATGCCCGCCTCGAAAAGCACGTTAGGCCGAGCTTGCGCGGCAGGCTGCGTTTCGATGTCGCTCTCGCTGTTCCCGTAGCGTGGCTGCAGGTAGGCGATCTCGTCCGGCGTCATGAGCACGACGATGGCAGCGGCGTGCGCGAACGCAGCGTCGAGAACCTGCCCGATATATGGCGATCCTTCGCCGGTCAGCTCAACGGCGGTTGTCCACTCCATTGGGGACAGGTTGATGCTGCGGAGGAAATCGAACATCGCCTTGCGGAGCGCTTCATTGCGTCCGTGCACGACGAAGACCAATCGCCTGTCACTCGGGCTGTTCAAACGACGCTTCTCCTTGCTACCGCGGGCAGAGGGGCCTCCGGATGACACCCATTGCCAAGGCTACGAGTCGCTTCCGACATTGAAACTCTTCGACGTGCCGTCGATCGCGGCGTAGTGCCCCGCGGCGCGAGGCGCATCGAGCGCGAGATCCCAACGCTCAGGCTCTGGCTGCACACGCATCCGGGTCGGCTTCGGCCACTGGCGCGCCTACTTGCGAACGACTTCGTTCACCGACAGGCAGGTCGATATCTATCGATGACAAGTTCTTTGGCGCAAACCCTAGTTGGCGCGCGTCAGCCGCCCGCAGAATCACGCGGGAGTCTGATGGCGTCATGCGCAAATATCCGTGTCATCGAACAGCGGCAGATGCTCGCTCCCGCCCGTCCCCCGCGTGCCGCCAGTTTCGCGCGGCTACTGGTTGAGGACCTTCAACGTCCAGAACGAGAGGTTCCAGGCGGTGGAGTTGTACCCCTGGGTCATCACGAGCTTGACGTACCGGGCGGTGGTGACGGCGAACCGGTCTTCGGTGATCCCGCCGCTGGTGAGTCCGCTCCGGTTGGCGACGGTGGTGTAGTTGACGCCGTCCGTTGAGACCTGGATGCTGTAGGCCTTCGCGTATGCGGCGTCCCAGTCGACACCGACGTAGTCGAAGGGTTGCGCGGATCCCAGGTCGACCTGGAACCACTCGGTCCCGGTGGTGCCGGCGGTCGAGAACCGGGTCAGGGGGTTGCCGTCAACGGCTTTGACTGCCTCGTATCCGGCACCGTAGACGCTGCTGGCGGTTACCGTCTTCCCTGCTGCGAGGTCGTTCTCGACGGCCGGTGTCGGCTGGTTGAGGACTTTGAGCGTCCAGAACGAGAAGTTCCGGCTGCCGGGGCGGTATCCGTCGGTCATGACGATCTTCACGTACCGGGCGGTGGTGGTGGTGAACTTGTCCTGGGTGACGCCGGCTTGGATGATCCCGGTGCGGTCGGCGACCTTGCTGTAGGTGGTGCCGTCGGTGGAGACGAAGATCTGGTAGGCCTTCGCGTAGGCGGCGTCCCAATCGACCTCGGCGGTGTTGATCGACTGCGCCGATCCCAGGTCGACCTGGTACCACTCGTCTCCCGTTGACGGTGCGCTCGAGTAGCGGGTGGTCAGGTCGTTGTCGACGGCTTGGGACGGTTCGAATCCGGTGCCGTAGGTGCTGCCCGAGGTCGCGGTCTTGCCGTAGGCGAGGTCGTTCTCCGCGTAGGCCTGGAACTCGGTGAGGCCGACGTTGTAGCCGGCGCCGGCGGTGACCTGGAACTTCACCGAGGTGACCGTTCGCGGGCTGAAGCTGTAGGCCGCGCCCGTGCCGCCGGTGGGGATGCCGGTCACGTTCACCGTGGAGCCGTCGCTGAAGGTGAGGGTTCCGGCGTTGGCGTTGTCCGCGCCCAGCCGGTCGAACAGGACCACCTTGTCCAGCGTCTGCGGGGTGGACCAGTTGAGCTGGATCCACGGGTTCAGGCCGAGCGACCCGTTCGAGGCCCATTCGCCGGTGCCGAATCGGCCCAGCACACCGTCGGTCGCGTTGGTCGCCGGGTAGGCCGAGCTGAACGTCGAGGACGCGGTGACGGTTGCCTGCGGCGCCACGTTGGTGCCGTCCGAGGGAACCGCCTGCATCGCCTGCACCCCGGAGATCGCGCCCGGGTTCCACAGCTCACCGGCCGGGGTCGGGGTGTTCCACTGCTGCGACATCAGGTTGTCGAAGCCCCGCCGGCTCGCCCAGGCCGAGTTCGCGTTCATCTGCAGCCACGGGAGGTACGACGTCAGCTCGTGGTTGTAGATGTAGCTCGACGCATACCGAACGAAGTCCTGCTTGAACTCGCTCGCAGCAGAATTGTTCACATCCATCTCGTCGTTGATGATGCCGCTGGCCTGCGTCATGTGGTTCTTGACGTAGTCCAGCGCCTTCGTCGCGGCCGTCAGATACGCGGTGTTCCCGGTGTACTGGTAGGCCCCGTCGCACGCGGCGATGAACACGCCGTAGTTGTAGGTCCAGTCCTGGGCGAGGTCGACGGCGCCGGTGTTGACGTTCTGGTCGTTGGAGACGAACCCGGTCGTCGCGTTGAACAGGTGGGCGATCATCCAGTCGACGAGTCCCAGCGACTTGTCCGCGTAGGTCGTGTCGTTCTTCAGCTGCGCCAGCCGGAATCCCGCAGTCGCCATACCGCCATTGGTGTTCGCAGACTTGATGGGCTGGTTCTTCTCCCAGTGCAGGCCGCCACCGAGGAGGGTGTCGTAGCCGTCGTTGTAGACGTAGTTCCACTCATCGGCGGCCTGGTTGGTGAACTTCGCGTCGCCCGTGGTCTGCGCCGCACGCGTGTAGGGCAGCACCATCCAGGTGATGTCGTCGTACTGCAGCGTCAGTCTTCCGCTGCCGGGATGGTTGCCGTCCACCTGCGTGTTCTGCCAGGTCGTGCCGTAGTAGCCCTGGACCAGGGTGTAGATGTCGTCGATCTTCGCGCGGGAGGCTGCGGTGCCCGTCCGCACGTACTGGTCGATGTAGTTGTCGAAGTCGGGGCCCGCGGTCCAGTCCGTGCCGTTCTGCCGGAAGCTGGTCTCGTAGAACTTGGTGGTCCCCAAGAAGTGCGATGTGAAGGCGGACATCGCCGCGTCCGTGTCGTCGGGCGTGACCGCCGCCGCCGGTGTCGCCGTCAGAAGGGTGCCGCCGAGAACGGCAGCCACCCCCAGCGTCACCACTGGTAGTGCTTTCATGAGTGCTCCCTCGCTATCTCAGAAGGCTGAGATCCACCGGGCGGCGAGGGGTGCCGCCCGGGCCCCGATCGTATTGACGTGGCGGCCCGCGCAGATCCTTATCGAAATTCCCCGTTCGCGCTTTTCGAAACCGTTGCGGCCCACCCTGCTGTTGTGCCCGGCCAGTTGCCGACCCTCGACAGGAATACCCCAGGGGGGTATTGGTTAACATCTGCAGGAGATGTCGAGGGAACGCGAAAGGCATGGAGATGACAGACCACAGCCACACCACTCACGCCGACGTGGGCATGCCGCGCCCTGATCACTCGGGGCATGCCGCCGGCACGACGAGACACGCCGGCCACGGCGATCATGTGGCCCGGTTCCGTCGCCTCTTCTGGATCGACCTGGTCCTCGCCGTCCCCGTGGTCGCGAGCTCGACCATGTTCGCGATGATCATCGGGTACGAGGTGCCGACGTGGGCGATCTGGATCGCACCCGTCCTCGGCACGGTCATGTACGTCTTCGGCGGCCGGCCGTTCCTCGTCGGCGCCATCGCAGAGCTGAGGGCGCGCACGCCGGGAATGATGCTGCTCGTCGGCCTCGCCATCACGGTGGCCTTCCTCGCGTCCTGGGGCGCGACCCTCGGGCTGCTCGACCACGAACTCGAGTTCTGGTGGGAGCTGGCCCTCCTCATCGTGATCATGCTGCTGGGGCATTGGCTCGAGATGCGCGCCCTCGTCCAGACCACGTCAGCGCTCGACTCGCTGGCGGCTCTGCTCCCCGACGAGGCGGAACGGGTGACGCCCGATGGCACGGAGACGGTGAGCCCTGCCGACCTCCGCGTCGGCGACACCGTGGTGGTGCGCCCGGGCGGGAGCGTGCCGGCTGACGGCAGGATCGTCGACGGCCGTGCGGCCATGGACGAGTCCATGGTCACCGGCGAGTCGCGCACCATCGATCGCGCCGTCGGCGACGCCGTCACCGCGGGAACCGTCGCCACCGACTCGGGGCTCCGGGTCGAGGTGACCGCGGTGGGGGACGACACCGCGCTCGCCGGCATCCGTCGCCTCGTCGCCGAGGCGCAGAACTCGACGTCGCGGGCGCAGCTGCTCGCCGATCGCGCGGCCGGGTGGCTGTTCTGGTTCGCACTCGGAGCCGCCGTGCTCACCGCCGTCATCTGGTCCGCGATCGGCCTTCCCGACGAGGCCGTCGTGCGCACGATCACCGTCCTCGTCATCGCCTGCCCGCACGCGCTGGGCCTCGCCATCCCGCTCGTCGTCGCGATCGCGACCGAGCGCGCCGCCCGCGGCGGGGTTCTTGTCAAGGACCGCCGCGCTCTCGAGAGCATGCGCACGGTCGACACCGTCCTGTTCGACAAGACGGGCACGCTCACCAAGGGGGAGCCGACCGTGGTCGCCGTCGCGGCGGAGCCGGGCGTGTCGGAGGACGACCTGCTCGCCCTCGCCGCCGCTGCCGAGTCCGACAGTGAGCACCCGCTCGCGATGGCCATCGTCCGCGCGGCCCGCCAGCGCGGGCTCCGCATTCCGGATGCCGCCGAGTTCACGTCGTCGCCGGCCGTCGGCGTCCGCGCGATGGTCGACGGGCGCGAGGTGCGCGTCGGCGGCCCGCGACTGCTCGAGGAGCGCGGCGCGGCCGAGGTGCCCGCGGCGGCGGCCTGGCGGTCGGACGGGGCGATCATCCTGCACGTGCTCCGCGACGGCGTCGTCCTGGGCGGACTCGCGCTGGCCGACGAGGTGCGGGCCGAGTCTCGCGAGGCGGTCGACGCGCTCCATGCGCTCGGCATCCACGTGGTCATGATCACGGGCGATGCGGAGGCGGTCGCGCACGCCGTGGGCGTCGAGCTCGGCATCGACCGCGTCTTCGCCGGAGTGCGACCCGAGGACAAGTCCGCGAAGGTCGTCGAACTGCAGCAAGAGGGTCGCCGGGTGGCGATGGTCGGCGACGGCGTCAACGACGCTCCGGCCCTCGCCCAGGCGGATGTCGGCATCGCGATCGGCGCCGGCACGGACGTCGCGATCGCCTCGGCCGGCGTCATCCTCGCCAGCTCCGACCCGCGCTCGGTGCTGTCGGTGATCGAGCTGTCGCGCGCCTCGTATCGCAAGATGACGCAGAACCTCTGGTGGGCCGCCGGATACAACCTCATCTCGGTGCCCCTCGCGGCGGGAGTGCTGGCGCCGATCGGGTTCGTGCTTCCGATGTCCGTCGGCGCACTGCTGATGTCGCTGTCGACGATCGTCGTCGCGCTCAACGCTCAGCTGCTGCGCCGGCTCGACCTGCGTCCCGAGCGGAGCGCCCAGGCGATCCTCGGGCGCTAGCATCCAGGACCTGCACAGCGTTCCCCGTGCCCTGTGGTCACGGGGAACGCTGTCGCCCTACGATCGGCGTGTGAGCATCGAGCACCTCTTCGATTCCCTGGCGATCGTGTTCGAGGTCGCGGGCGCCGCCGTGCTGGTGGTCGGGTTCCTCGTCGCGGTCGTGCTCAGCATCCGTTCGCTCATCCGTCGCGACGGGGCGGCGAGCACCTTCCGGACCGTCCGGTCGACGCTCGGCGGCGCGATCCTGCTCGCGCTCGAGGTTCTCGTGGCGGCGGATTTGATCCGCACGCTGCGCGAGCCGACGCTCGAGGAGGCCCTTATCCTCGGCATCATCGTGCTGATCCGGACGATCCTCTCGATCTCGATCCAGATCGAGATCGACGGCACCCTCCCGTGGCGGCGTGCGCTGCTGACGAGCGGCGGTCAGGTGATGGCGACAGGGATCAAGGATGCGGTCCGCCCGAGCGCGCGCGAGAGCTGACGTCGAGACACGACGAAGCCCCGGCCGAGACGACCGGGGCTTCGCGACGAGGTGGGGTCAGGCCGCGGCCTGCTCCTCGGCCGCGAGCTCGCGGACCGCGCGCAGCGCGCCACCCCACGAGACGACCTGATCGACGAGGGTGTCGAGCTCGCCGGCCTTGTTGTCGGCCGGGGTGAAGGCGACCTCCGCCGTGCCGAAGCCGGCGAAGTCCGTGAACAGCGAGAACATGACCTGCTGGCGCACATCGGCGACCTGAAGCTCTCCGAAGATCTGGCGAAGGTGCTCGGCCGAGCGGGCGCCGCCCATCGAGCCGTAGCTGACGATGCCGGCGGACTTGTTGGCCCACTCGAACTTCACGTAGTCGAGGGCGTTCTTGATGGCGGCGGGCAGCGAGTGGTTGTACTCGCCGACGACGAAGATGTAGCCGTCGAACTCGTTCACCTTGTGCGCCCACTTGTTCGCCTCGGCGCCGGCGTAGTTGCCCGCGCCCATCGGGAAGGACTCCTCGAGGAGCGGCAGCTTGTAGTCGTGCAGGTCGACGATCTCGAAGGTCACGCCGGGTGCCGACGCGTTCGCCTTCACCCAGTCGCCGACGAGGTGTCCGATGCGGCCGGGGCGGGTGCTGCCGACGATGATGCCGATGGTGAGGTCAGTCACGGGAAGTCCAATCTCTGCGGAGAGGCGCGTCCGTTGGTGACGCGTCAACATATGCTAACGCATAAATTGACGCGTCATGCAATTCGTGAGAGGATCGAATCCATGGATGAATGTCCGGCCGTGAGCGAGAGCGAATGGTCCGTCTGGCGCGCATTCACGACGATGCACCGGATGCTCGAGGCCTCGGTCGAGGCCCGGCTCAACGGCGCATCCGTCTCCGGCCCCGATTTCGAGGTGCTGTCGGCCCTTCTCGAGGCCGAGGATCAGGCGCTGCGCGCCGGCGAACTGGCGGCATCCATCGGCTGGGAGAAGAGCCGGCTCTCGCATCAGCTCCGCCGGATGGAATCGCGCGGGCTCATCGCACGGCGCGAGTGCAGCGCCGACATGCGCGGCACGTGGGTGGAGCTGACCGAGACCGGGCGCGCGACCGTCGCGGCCGCACTGCCCGAGCGTCTCACGGTCATGCGCGAGATCTTCTTCGACGTGCTCGACGAGCGCGAGCAGCGCGCGCTGGGCGACATCTCGGCGAAGGTCGTGGATGCGGCGACCGCGCAGTGCTCAACCGCGTGCGCCGATGCGGACGGGAGTCCCGAGGGCGAGGCCGCCGAGGCGACCCCGCCCCGGGGCGATCAGGCCGAAGCGGCCTTCTCCGCCGCGGCGCGGTAGGCCGCGAGGATCGCGGGCCGCGAGTCGACGGCCGGGGAGGCTTCGACCTCGACCTCCCACGCGGGGCGCGAGCCGGTCAGCGCCCACGCAGCCTGACGTGCGGCGCCCATGGCGACGTACTCTCCGGGCAGGGGCACGGTCACCGGAATGTCGAACACCTGCGCCGCGATCCGCGCGACTGCGGCATTGCGCGCTGCGCCGCCGATGAGCCGGATGCGTCGCGCCCCGACGCCGAGATCGCGGATCGCCTCGAGGCCCAGCGCGAGGGAGCACAGCATCCCCTCGATCGCCGCCCGGGCGAGGTGCGGCCGGGTCGTCGTCGCGAGCGACAGCCCGGAGACGGATGCGCGGGCGTCGGGGAGGTTCGGCGTCCGCTCGCCCTCGAACCAGGGCACGAGTACGACGCCGTCCGAGCCGGGGGGAGCTTCGAGCGCGAGGTCGCCGAGCTCGTCGTGCGTGACGCCGAGCAGAGCGGCGATCGCGTCGAGGACGCGGGCCGCGTTGAGCGTCGCGATGAGGGGCAGGTAGCCGCCCGCGGCATCCGCGAAGCCGGCGACCGTCCCCGTCGGGTCGGAGACGGGCGCGTCGGTCACGGCGAACACCGTGCCGGACGTGCCGAGCGAGACGACGACATCGCCGGGTGCCGCGTCGAGGCCGAGCGCCGCAGCGGCGTTGTCGCCCGCGCCCGCGCCGACGATCAGCTCGCCGGCTCGCACAGTCTCGGCCGGACCGAGCACCCGCGGCACGATGACGTCGTGCCCGAGCGCCCGTACGAGCAGGTCGCGGTCGTACTCCTCGCCGCCCCAATACGCCGTGCCCGAGGCATCCGACCGGTCGGTCACGAGCTCGGACAGATCCGGCTGTGACGGGCCGAACCCGCGCAGGCGCCAGGTCAGCCAGTCGTGGGGGAGTGCGACGGCGGCCACGCGCGCGGCGTTCTCGGGTTCCGCGTCGCGCAGCCACCGCAGCTTCGTCGCCGTGAACGAGGCGACGGGAACGACACCCGTCCGCTCCGCGTACTGCGTCGCGCCGACCTCGCGCACGAGGTCGGCCGCCGCATCCGCCGATCGGGTGTCGTTCCAGAGCAGGGCGGGACGGATGACGTCCCCCTGCGCGTCGAGCGCGACCATGCCGTGCTGCTGGCCGGCGATCGAGATGGCGACGACGTCGTCGAGTCCGCCCGCATCCGCGATCGCCGCCTGCAGGGCGACCCACCAGGCCTCGGGATCGACCTCCGTACCCTCGGGATGCGTCGCACGCCCGATGCGCACCGTCGCACCGGTGGCGACGTCGACGATCACGACCTTGCAGGACTGCGTCGACGAGTCGACGCCGGCGACGAGGGTCATCGCGCTTCCTCTCTCATGTGCTGGTTCAATCGCTGACCTGCCCTAGATGCACGCGACACGCCGGGCGTGCCGTACCTCTAGGGCAAGTCAAGGGGATGGGGTCAGGAGCGAGCGCCCATGAGGTGCTCGCTCGCGAGCTGCTGCAGGCGCACGAACCCGAAGCCCTTGCCGCCGAAGTACTGGCTCGGGTCGAAGTCTTCGAACGCCGAGCGGTCGGCCAGCAGGTCGTCGTACGACTCGCCCGCGCCGAGCGTCGTCGTGCGCAGCTGGTCGACGCGGGCGGCGGCGAGCGCCTCCTGCACCTCGGGGTCGGCGCGGAAGGCCTGGGCGCGCTCCTTCAGCAGCAGGTACATGCGCATGTTCGCGGCGGCGGAGTCCCACACGCCCGTCTCGTCCTCGGTGCGCGACGGCTTGTAGTCGAAGTGGCGGGGACCGGTGTAGGCCTGGCCGCCGTCCGGGCCGCCGTTCTCGAGCAGGTCGACGAGGGCGAACGCGTTGTGCAGGTCGCCGTGGCCGAACACGAGGTCCTGGTCGTACTTGATGCCGCGCTGGCCGTTGAGGTCGATGTGGAAGAGCTTGTCGTGGTACAGCGCCTGGGCGATGCCGGCGGCGAAGTTGAGGCCGGCCATCTGCTCGTGCCCGACCTCGGGGTTGAGGCCGACGAGCTCGGGGCGCTCGAGCGAGTTGATGAACGCGAGCGCGTGGCCGACGGTCGGCAGCAGGATGTCGCCGCGGGGCTCGTTCGGCTTCGGCTCGATCGCGAAGCGGATGTCGTAGCCCTTGTCGGTCACGTACTGCCCGAGGAGGTTGACGGCCTCGCGGTAGCGCTCGAGCGCGGCGCGGATGTCCTTGGCGGCGTCGTACTCGGCACCCTCGCGGCCGCCCCACATGACGAACGTCTTGGCGCCGAGCTCGGCGGCGAGGTCGAGGTTGCGCAGCACCTTGCGCAGCGCGTACCGGCGCACCTGGCGGTCGTTCGAGGTGAAGCCGCCGTCCTTGAAGACCGGCGGGGAGAAGAGGTTGGTGGTCACCATCGGCACGATGAGGCCGGTGTCGGCGAGCGCGCCCTTGAGGCGGTCGATCTGCGTCTGGCGCTCGGCATCCGTCGACCCGAACGCGAAGAGGTCGTCATCGTGGAAGGTGAGTCCGTACGCGCCGAGCTCGGAGAGCTTCTCGACCACGTGGACGACATCGAGTGCGGGGCGCGTCGGGCCGCCGAAGGGGTCGGCGCCGTTGTAGCCGATGGTCCAGAGGCCGAAGGAGAACTTGTCGTCGCGCGTGGGCGTGAGGGTGGGCATGGCCGTCCTGTTCGTCGTCGAAGAGTATTTGTTGAAGCATACAACATATATGCTGGAGTCGTACACCGGCTGGGTACAGTGAGGGGATGACGGTGGCGATGGATGCGGCGCTGGGCGCGCGCGAGGCGAACCTCGGCAGGGTGCTGCAGATCGTGCACCTCGATGGGCCGCAGTCGCGTGCCGCCCTCACCGAGCGCACCGGCCTGAACCGCTCGACCACGGCGAGCCTCGTCGCGGAGCTGATCGACCTCGGCCTCGTGGACGAGAGCGCGCCCGAGCCCACGAAGCGCGTCGGTCGCCCGTCGCCCGTGGCCTCCGTTAATCCCACGGTCGTCGCGATCGCGGCGAACACGGAAGTGGATGCCGTGACCCTCGGAGCGGTCCGGCTCGACCAGACGGTCGCCGTCCGCGAGCGCATCGCCGTGGACGGACCGCTCAGCCCCGAGGCCACGGCCGACCTCATCGGCGAGCGGGTGCGCGACTGGGCCTCCGACGAGCTCATGGGGCACCGGATCGTCGGCGTCGGCATCGCCGTGCCCGGGCTCGTCCGGGCGGCGGACGGTCTCGTGCGCCAGGCGCCGCACCTCGGCTGGCGGGACGCGCCGCTGCGCGACCTCGTCGCCCGGGCAACCGGGCTGCCCGCGCACGTCGACAACGACGCGAGCCTCGGCACCGTCGCCGAGCACCTGTACGGCGCCGCCCGCGGCGTCGACGACGTCGTGTACCTCGACAGCGCCAGCGGCATCGGCGGCGGACTGATCGTGCACGGGATGCCGGTCTCGGGCGCTGCGGGATACTCGGGCGAGTTCGGCCAGAACCGCCCGGGCATCGGCGCGCAGGACGACCGGCGTGCTCCCGGCGGCGTCCTCGAGGACGAGGTCAACCGCGACCGGGTGCTGGCGATGCTGGGCATCTCCGGGCTCGACGAGCCCGCCCTGGCCGCTGCCATCGCGGCCTGCGACGATCCGGCCGTGGCGGCAGAACTGGCGCGGCAGTCCCGCATCCTCGCCACAGCGCTCGGAAACGCCGTCAACGTGCTGAACCCCTCGGTCGTCGTGCTCGGCGGATTCCTCTCGACGCTCGCGACCGAGGCACCGGGCGACCTGCTCGAGCAGGTGCGCGCCCAATGCATGCCTGCCAACGGCGAGGACCTCGAGATCCGGCCCGCGATGCTCGGCGTCGACCGGCTGCTCGTCGGCGCGGCCGAGATCGCCTACCGCGATCTGCTGCGGGTGCCCCTGCAGACGGCGGCGAGATGGATGTCGTGACCCGGCGTCAGCGCGCGACGACCTCGGCGATCCACTCGGCGTAGGTGCGCGTGCCGCGGTCGGCATCACGGCCGGGCAGGAGCACACCGCTGCGCGCCGCGCGGCCGAAGTCGCCGGGCTGCGACACGGTCGGCATCCACCCGCGGTCGCCGATCGCGTGCGCGTACATGCGGACCATATCCGCGAGGTTCAGCTCCTCCGGGCCGCCGAAGTCCGTTGCCCGGCCCGCGGGCCCGCGCTCGGCCGCATCCAGGAGCCGCTCCGCCACCTCGGCCGGGTCCACGGGCTGCAGGCGTGCCCGCGGGGCCACGCGGATCGGCCCCATCTTCAGCCGCGGGTAGATGTAGCGCGGAAACGAGTGCCACTGCGTCGAGCGCTGGATCGTCCACGGCACGTCTCCGGCGGTGATCAGCTGCTCCTGGAGGACCTTACCCGCGTAGTGGTCGTAGGGAGCGTCATCGATGCCGACGATCGACATCGCGAGGTGGTGGCGGACGCCCGCAGCCTTCTCGGCGGCGAGGAGAGTCGTCGTCGTCGCGCCGAAGAAGGCGCGCGACCCCTCGGTGGTCCCGGTGTCCGGACCGTTGAGCACGTCGACGACCACATCGATTCCCTCAAGGGCCTCCGCGGCGCCGGCGCCGTTCGTGAGATCCACGCCATCGCGCCGGCTGAGCGACACGACCTCGTGCCCGCGCGCCGTCGCGATCGCCGAGACGAGCCCGCCCATCTCGCCGCGGCCTCCCGCGACGCCGATGCGGAGTGCGGTCATAGCCGTGCGCCGTTGTCGTCCCCGTCGTCGTGCTCGTTCATCCCGACGTTGCGCCCGCGCGACGATTCGTAGGCCATGATCCAGCCGATCGAGACGACGGCGGCGAGCAGCAGCCCGATCCAGATGTTGCCGAGGAGCAGCCCGACCAGCGCTCCGAGCCCGATGAGCACGATCGTGCCGAAGATCCACTGCTTGCGCCCGCGCGGCCAGCCAGTGGGCGAGGGTCCGGAGCCCGGAGAGTACGTCATACGACGAGACTATCCAGGCTCCGGCCCGTGCGCTCAGACCATGTCGCCGCGCTCAGGCGGCCGGCGCGGCGTTGACGTTCACCATCCACGGGACGCCGTAGCGGTCGATGAGCATGCCGAACTTGCCGCCCCACGGCGGGGTGTCGAGGGGCATCGTGATCTGGCCGCCGTCGGCGAGAGCATTCCAGAAGCCCTCGAGCTTCGACTCCTCGTCGCCGCTGATCGACATCGTGACTCCCGCGGGCGGGCTGTAGGGCATGCGGTCGGGCGTGTCGGACCCCATGATCGTGAAGCCGTCGCTGGTGGTGAGCTGCGAGTGCATCACGAGGTCGGCCTCGGCCGGGTCTTCGGCCATGCCGGGGATGTCGCCGAACGTCGACACGTCGAGCGTGCCGCCGAACACCGACTGGTAGAACTCCATCGCCTCGCGGGCGTTGTTCTTGAACGAGAGGTAAGGGTTGAGGATGGCCACGGAAGTGCTCCTTGAGTGTGGAAGCGCCGCCCGCCTGGACGCGCGCATGGCCCAGTGTGCCGAGGGGCTCCGACATCCACAACGGGTCGCCGCGACAGCATCGATCGCGGCGCTTCAGCGGCTGCGATGATCCTCAGGATGCAGACGCGGCCCACGGCGGGGCTCGCGCGCTCCGGCGCGCTCGATGAGGCGGATGACCCGCTGACGCTGACCCGCCCAGGGGGCCAGGAGCTCCAGCATCCCGTCGTCGTCCGTACGCGATCCGGTGAGCGCGTAGCCGACCTCGTGCGCGAGGTGGTAGTCGCCGACGCTGACCGCATCGGGGTCGCCGTAGGTGCGGATGCGGGTCTCCGCCGCGGTCCACAGCCCGACTCCCTCCAGGCTCGTCAGGATGCGGTCGCGATCGTCGCCCTCGGTGACGGCCGACATCGCCCGTTCGATCGACCGTCCGCGGGCAGCCGCGGCCACGATCGTGCGGGATTGCGGCGGCTCGAGACCTGCCCGGTGCCACGTCCACGACGGGATGCTGCGCCAGCCGTCGATCGTCGGAGGTGCGAACATCGGGCGCGGCGTCGGACCGGGTGCGCGCTCGCCGCACCACTGCAGGATGCGCCGCCATGCGCCGAACGCCTGCAGCCCGGTGACCTTCTGCTCCATGATCGAGCCGGCGAGGGCGTCGAAGAGGAGGTCCGTGCGCCCGATCCTCAGGCCGGGATTGCGGCGGTGGGCCTCGGCGATCAGGGGATGCAGCGACGCATCGAAGCCGGATGCGTCGTCGTCGGCTCCGCACAGGGCGGGCAGCTGTGCGATCGCCCACTCGGCTCCCGGCCCCCACGCGGCCGCACGTATCGAGGCGCTCGAGGCGGTGATCGCGATGGTCGCCACACCCTCCGGGGTGCGGGCCGCTCGCCAGACGATACCGGCATCCTCGACCATCGTGGGGTCGCCGGGGCCGCGCCGATGCGCCAGCAGTGTGCTTCGCACCTCCGCCGGCGCGGCGGGACGGTACTCCGTCTCGACGGCCTTCCCAATCGGAACGCCGGCCGGCTCCCGCGGCGCCGTCCGGGCGCCGAGGGTGTGGCGCGGCCCGCGCGGCGGGAGGGTCGACGTCATCTCCTCACCCTACGCGCGGGCCGCGACACGCGACCGGTGGATGCGGGCTCCGGGCTGAGGCCGTCGGGGCGTCACCCGTCGATATCCGTCCACGCCGCGATGTCCACGCCATGGTTGTCGGGGGATGCGAGGGTCCACCACCACGGAGCGTGCGAGTCGTCGACCAGACGGCCACCGGCCGCGACGGCGGCGCGCACGCGCGCTTCGGCCTGGTCGGCGGGGACGGACACGTCGATGTGGGTGCGCCCCCGCCCTACGCGTTCGATGGGATTGAAGGCGAGGGGGATGCCGCGGCGGTTCGGATCGGCGGCATCCGACTCGCCGACATCGTCGTACCCGAATGCGGCCCGGAAGAAGGGCCGGACGTCCACGCCCGGCGCCGCCGCAACGAAGATCTGCATCGCCTGCAGCACGCTCGGGTCGGACTCGAGGCCCCCTTCGCGGGCGAGGCGCGAAACGCGCTGCGCCAGGGCGATGTCTCGGGCGTCGAGCCTGCCGTCCTCGCGGCGGGTCGTGACCACCACATCTCGCGGCCGGATGTCGATGTCGGGATCGCGGCCGACCTCCCGTGCCGCGGCTGAGATCTGCCCGGCGAACCGCGCGCCGTCGACGAGGGACGCCGTTCGCCAATGCGCGGTCGCCCCGTCGTAGAGCACCCGCCACTCCGTGACGCCGTCAGCGTCGTGGAACATCCTCGGTGTGATCGTCTCGTCGGTCATGTCACAGCACCTGCTGCGCGACGTCGCCCCACGCGGCGATGTCCACGCTGTGGTTGTCGGGCGAGGCGAGACCCCACCACGCCGGCACGTCGTCGGCATGGGCGAGCCGCCCGCCGGCGACCAGAGCGGCCTCGGCCCGCGATGCGCCCTGGTCGTTCGGCACGGCCACGTCGATGTGGGTGCGACCGCGGCCCGGCGTGTCCAACTCGTAGAACCACAGTCGCGGTCCGCGGCGCAGCGGGTCGACGAGCACATCCTCGACGCGCTCGTAGCCGAGCGTTGCACACCAGAACTCCGTCGTGTCGATGCCGGGGGCCGCGGCGACTCCGATCTGGATCGTCTGAAGGCGCGAGGCGTCGGGAGTGAGCCCGCGCCCACGGGCGATCTGCGATACCTGCCGGGCGAGCTCGGCATCGACCTGATCGAGCCGACCGCGTCGGTTGCGCGCGGTGCACACGGCCACCGCATGCGGACGGAGGTCGATGTCCGGCTCCCGGCCGAGGTCGACCGCAGCATCCGCCACCCGCTGTGCGAACTCTGCGCCCTGTTGCAGCGAGTCCGTGGGAAAGACGGCCTGCGCTCCGCCGTAGAGGACGTGCCACCCCTCCGTGCCTGGTGCCTTGTGGAACTGCGCCGCGCTGATGTGCTGCGCGGGTGTCCCGACTGCGTCGCTCATCTGCGCCCCTCCGCTCGCGCACGAGGCTAGACCCGTCTTCCGACATCCGTCTACGGCGGCGCACCCCGCAAGGGTGCGCTCAGAAGGAGACCGGCGACCGCCGCGGTCGATTCAGAAGCGGTCGGGCGACGGCGTGCCGTGGCCGTAGCGGATGACGACGTCCGCGTGACGGTCGAAACGGTAGCCGACGCCGCGCACGGTGCGGACGATGTCCTCGTAGCGGCCGAGCTTGGCGCGCAGACGCCGCACGTGCACGTCGATCGTGCGCTCACCCGGCGCATCCTCGTCCGTCGAGCCCTGCCACAGCGACGAGACGAGCTCGGCCCGCTCGATGGTGCGGCCCTCGCGCAGCACGAGGTACTGCAGGAGCTCGAACTCCTTGAAGGTGAAGGCGGCCGACTCGCCGTCGATCACGACGCGCTTGCGCGAGATGTCGACGATGACGCCCGGCGAGGTCTCGATCTCGGGCTCCGGCTCGGGCTTGGTGCGGGCGACCGCACTCGGCTCGTGGAGGGCGAGGCGGACGACGTCGACATCGCGCCCGCCGGCGCCGGCGGGGGCGAGCGCGACGGTCGCGTAGGTCTCGGCCGCGGGGGCGAGATCGGCCAGCGTGCGACGCAGGGCGTCGACGAGGACGCCGAGGGACACACCGGATGCGGCGGCCTTGGCCTCGTCGATGCCGACGTAGAGGGCGAAACCGCGCGGGGCGGTGCCGGTGGGGAGGCTGCGGCCGGCGCCGGGCGCGGCCGGGGCGGCGGCTGCTGCGGCGGCAGCGCGCTGAGCGGCTGCCTCCTGAGCGGCGGCGGCGCGGGCGGCGGCGAGCTGCTGGGCAGCGGTGGGCCCCTGGGTCGCGGCCGTCAGTGCGGCGTAAGCGCGCAGGCCCTCCGCCGGATTGGCGGGAGCGGCCGTGTCTGTGGCGGCAGCGGTCGCGGTGCGGACGGGAGCGTCGAGAACGGTAGTCATGGCAGTGCTGTCCTTAAGGGCCGGAACCCGGTGGTCGGGTTCGGGTGCTGTGAGCGCGGCCCTCGAGATATCGGAATCGAGGGCGGGTGCGAGCAACGCGGGCGCGCGGGTAAGCGCGGGATCCCGGTGTCTCGGGGGCTCGGCGCGGATTGACTCCAAGCGTCAGGTCAGACGCGGCGCGAGAGCCCGGCGGTGGTCACCGTCTCAGCTGCACATTCGACAGCACATGACAACGCGGCCGGCCATCATGCAGCCGGCAGCCCCGTTCGCCTCCCAGGCGGACAGAGTGCGTGCGTTGTCAGTCATGAGGCCGATTATGACGGATCATGACGGCGAAGGTCAAATAGCACAGGGATGCCGCCGGTGTCCATGACGAAGTGTGACGATGACGTCATATTCGTCCACCGCTCTGGCGAATCGTCCTCGAGACGACTCGCGAAAGAATTTGTTGGCTGATTCCACAAATCGCTTGCGCGGAGGCCGAAGCTGTTCTATCTTCGTGTCGAAGCGTTTCCGTCTAAGCGCTTCGACAGCATCATCCGGCGGAACGACAAGGGAGTCCGATGGCGAAGATCGACGAGGTGGCCAAGGCCGCCGGCGTCTCCATCAGCACCGTGTCGTATGCCCTCAGCGGCAAGCGGCCCGTGTCGGTCGCGACGCGACAGCGGATCGAGGCCGCCGTGCGCGAGCTGGATTACCGGCCCAACGCCGGGGCTCGCATGCTCGCCGGACGCCGGACGAACATCTTCGCGCTCACCGAGCCGTTCCGCCCGGACACGCACGCCCCCACGCACATGGCGTTCGTCCTCGCCACCTCGATCGCCGCGCGGCGCAGCGAGTACGACATCCTCCTGCTCACGGAGGAGGAGGCGTCCGCCGGGATGCGCCGGGTCGCCTCCAGCGGCCTCGTCGACGGCGTGCTCGTCCTCGACGTCGCACCCGACGACGAGCGGGTCGCGATCGCGCGTCAGATCGATGTGCCCACCGTGTTCATCGGCGTTCCCGACGACCGCGAGGGACTCGTCTGCGTCGACCTCGACTTCGAGGCCGCGGCATCCCTCGCCGTCGACCGCTTCGCCGACGCCGGCCATCGCTCGATCGCGCTCATCGGCTTCCCGTCCGTCGGATATGAGAGGTCGAACTTCCCGCCGCGCGTGCGATCGGCCTACGCCCGTCGCGCCGCGGAGCGCGGCGTGGCGCATGTCCTCCGGGCGAGCTGCGACGAGACGCCGGATCTCGCGCGGGTGCGCAGCATCGTGCACGAGCTCGCCGACTCCGGCGTGACCGCCATCGCGGTGCATTCGCCCGCCGAGGTGCTGATGGCCGTCGTCGACGAGCTCGGACGGCGCGGACTGAGCGTGCCCGGCGACGTCTCGGTCATCGCCCTCGCGAACTCGCTCGATCCCGACACGCTGCCCACCCCGATCGACAGCGTCCCTCTCGTCGCGCAGGAGTCCTGCGATCTCGCCGTCGAGCTCGCGCTCGCGGCCGTCGAGGAGGGTGCGCAGCGCCCGGGCCTTCATCTCCTTCCCCCGCACTACATCGACCGCGGGTCGGTCGCAGCCCCACCCGGAAGCTGAGCCGCCCCGCTCGGAAGCGTTTCGCCACGCTATTCATCGAAGCGCTTCGACAACTTCATATCCCCACCCGATCACCCCGCTCCGGCGGGAGAAGAAAGGAGTGCCGACGATGGCACAGCAACACCCCAGGAAGCGGCGCATCCTTGCTGCAGCCACACTCGCGGTCGCGGCGGTCGCGCTGGCCGCATGCTCCGGCGGAGCGAGCGCGATCGACGCATCTCCCACGAGCGGCAAGGGCCGCACGCTCACGCTGTGGCACTACGAGAGTGCCGACGGCGCCATGGGCAAGGCCTGGGACCAGGCCATCAAGACCTTCGAGCAGGAGACCGGCGCGAAGGTCGCCTTCGAGGCCAAGGGCTTCGAGCAGATCCGCTCCACGGCGAGCCAGGTGCTCAACTCCGACCAGGCGCCCGACATCCTGGAGTACAACAAGGGCAATGCCACAGCGGGCCTCCTCGCCAGCCAGGGCCTGCTCGCCAACCTCGACGATGCCGTGAAGAAGTACGGGTGGGACAAGAAGCTCGCCCCGTCGCTGCAGACCACGGCGAAGTACGACGAGAACGGCATCATGGGCTCCGGCGACTGGTACGGCGTCCCGAACTACGGCGAGTTCGTCACGGTCTACTACAACAAGAAGATGTTCCAGGATGCGGGACTCGAGGTCCCCAAGACCTACGACGACTTCGTCAAGGTCATGGACGCGTTCGTCGCGAAGGGCGTCACACCGCTCGCCGAGGCCGGCGCCGAGTACCCGCTCGGCCAGCTCTGGTACCAGCTCGCTCTGAGCAAGGCGGACCGCGCCTTCGTGAACGACTACCAGCTGTACAAGAAGCCCGTCGACTGGAAGGGCGACGAGATCTCGTACGCCACCCAGACGCTCAAGGAGTACGAGCAGAAGGGCTACCTCTCCAAGGACGTCGCCGGCATGAAGGCCGAAGACGCGGGCACGGCGTTCATCGCGGGCAAGTACCCCATGTTCGTCTCGGGCAGCTGGTGGTACGGCCGCTTCGTCAACGAGATCAAGGGCTACGACTGGGGCATCTTCCCCTTCCCGGGCGGCAAGCTCAGCCTCGGCTCGTCGGGCAACCTCTGGGTCGTCCCCGAGAACTCGAAGAACAAGGACCTCGCTGAGAAGTTCATCGACATCACGATGAGCCCCCAGATCCAGGCGATCATCGGCAACAACGGCGGCGTCCCCGTGGCGGCCAAGGAGTCCGACATCACGGATGCCAAGAGCAAGGAGCTCATCTCCGCGTTCACCGACATCACCAAGCAGGACGGGCTGTCGTTCTACCCCGACTGGCCCACGCCGACGTTCTACGACACCCTCGTCGCGCAGTTCCAGAACCTCGTGAACGGCACCTCGACGCCCGCGCAGGTGCAGAAGTCGCTCGGCGACGAGTACGAGTCGTACGTCTCCACCCTGAAGTGACGACCCCGTCCGGGGCGGGTGCTCCTCGCCCCGCCCCGGACGGCCCACACGACACCAGGAACCGACGCAAGGAACCGACATGACCACCGTCCCCTTCGTGCGCCGCCCGCGGCGGCCGGCGCGAACCGCAGACGACCGTCTCTCCCCGCTGCGCGGTCGCCGCGACGCCGACGAGCCGCTCATCCCGCACCGCGGCCGCCGCGGGGCACGCGGCTACTGGCTGTACCTCCTGCCCGGCTTCGTGCTGCTCACGCTCATCGTGGTCGTCCCACTCGTGTGGAACGTCTACCTGACCTTCACGATGTGGCGCGGCATCCGTCCGCCCCGCTGGATCGGCCTGAAGAACTGGCAGCACCTGCTCACCGACGAGAAGTTCTGGACCTCGTTCCAGAACAGCGTCTGGATGATCGTCGCGATGGTGATCATCCCGACCATCATCGGGTTGATCCTCGCCGCGCTGCTGTTCGACCTCGTGGGGCGCAAGTTCGGGGGCCGCACGGCCAGCTTCCTGCGCGCGACGTACTACCTGCCCCAGCTGCTGCCGGCGGCGATCGCCGGCATCGTCATCGGGTGGATCCTCCGCCCGGAGGACGGCGCGCTCAACACGATCCTCGAGAACATCGGGCTCGGCTTCCTCGCCCACGATTGGCTGGGCAACCCGCAGACGGCGCTCCCCTCGATCATGGCCGTCATGGTCTGGGTGCAGATCGGCTACCCGATCGTCGTCTTCATGGCCGCGCTGCAGCGCGTCGACCCCGAGCTCTACGAGGCCGCGGAGCTCGACGGCGCGAACTGGTGGCAGCGCTTCCGGGCCATCACCGTGACGAGCATCCGTCCCGAGATCTTCGTCGTCGCCCTGACCTGCACGATCGCCGCGCTGAAGGTCTTCGGCCCGGTGTACGTGCTGACGCGCGGCGGCCCCGGCACGTCGACGATCGTGCCCGCGTACTACGCCTACAGCGAGTTCTTCCAGGCGCAGCAGGTCGGCTACGGCGCGACCATCGCCACCGCGCTCACGATCGTGATCGCCGCCGTCGCGATCCTGTTCGTCGTTGCGCAGAACCACGCAGAACGCAAGGAGAGGGAGGGTCAGCGATGACCGCCACCGCCACCCTGGAACGTCCCGCGAGCCGCGTCGACGCGCCGGCAAAGGTCCGTCGCACGCGCCGGCCCCGCGCCGGCGGAGCGAGCGGCAAGCGCCGCGCGATCGACTGGCTCATGCTGCTGTTCGCGATCGCGGCCGGCATCGTCATCGTCGCGCCGTTCTACCTGATCCTGATCAACTCGTTCAAGTCGCCGGCGGAGTATGCGTCGAGCGGCCCGCTCGTCCCGCCCACGCACCTCTCCTTCGACGGCATCCAGAAGTTCTGGGATCGCGTGAACTTCCCCGAGAAGGTGTGGAACTCGGTGTTCATCTCGGGTGCCGTCGCCGTCTTCGCGGTGCTGCTGTCGGTGTTGAACGCGTTCGCCATCGGGATCGGCCGCGTCCGCGGGCGCACGTGGGTCGTGCTGCTCTTCCTGCTGGCGAACCTGCTTCCCCAGGAGGCGCTCCTCTACCCGCTGTACTACATGTTCAAGGCGGTCGGCCTGTACAACAACGTGTGGTCGGTCATCATCGTCTTCACCGTCATCCAGGCCGCCTTCGGCACCTACCTGCTCTCGAGCGTGTACGGCACGTTCCCGAAGGAGGTGCTCGAGGCCGCGGCGATCGACGGGGCGACCCGGTGGCAGACGCTGTGGCGCGTGATCTTCCCGATCAGCCGCCCGACGCTGTCGGTACTCCTCATCTTCTTCTTCATCTGGACGTGGAACGAGTTCCTGATCCCGCTGACCTTCCTGGTCTCCAACGCGAATCAGACCGTCCCCGTCGCGATCAGCGTGCTGCAGGGCGACCGGCTGATGGACGTCACGACGACGAGCGCCTCCGCGCTTCTCGGCGTCATCCCGACCCTGCTGTTCTTCCTCATCTTCCAGCGCACCCTCACGCGCGGCATCACCGCAGGAGCAGTCAAGTAATGAAGTTCACCGATGGATACTGGCAGGTCCGCCCCGGCGTCACGGCGCTCTACGCGCAGGAGGCGCACGACGTCGAGGCGACGGATGGCACTCTCCGCGTGACCGCGCCCACCACGGTCATCCGCGGCCGCGGCGACACCCTCAATCGTCCGGTGCTGACCGTGACCCTCTCGTCGCCCCTCGAAGGCGTCGTGCGGGTGCGCATCGCGCACCACGAGGGCCGTGCCTGGCATGGCGGGTTCGCGGTGGCCGATCAGGGACCTGTGGGGTCGGCATCGCTCACCGAGGGGGGCGGGATGCTGACCACCGGGCCTCTCACGGCGCGCATCGCGGACGGCGCCCCCTGGGATCTCTCGTTCGAGGTCGCCGGCGAGCGGATCACCGGCAGCGGGTCGCGCGCGGCGGGCTGGCTGCGGCTCGACCCCACCGCCGCAGTGGACCACGGCGTGGTCGGCAACGACCGCGCGGACAACGGGATCCCCCTGGAATCCGCGTTCATCCACGAGCAGCTCGATCTCGGCGTCGGCGAGCTCATCTACGGGCTCGGCGAGCGGTTCGGCCCGCTTGTGAAGAACGGCCAGAGCATCGAGATCTGGAACGCCGACGGCGGAACCTCGAGCGAGCAGGCGTACAAGAGCGTTCCGTTCTACCTCTCGTCGCGCGGGTACGGCGTGCTCGTGAACGACCCGGGTCACGTCTCCTTCGAGGTGGGCTCCGAGGCCGTCGAGCGGGTGCAGTTCTCGGTGCCGGGCGAGGTGCTGGAGTACTTCGTCATCGCCGGCCCGACTCCGAAGGACGTGCTCACGCGCTACACGGCGCTCACCGGCCGACCCCCTGTCGTCCCCGCGTGGTCGTACGGACTGTGGCTCTCGACGTCGTTCACGACGGACTACGACGAGGCGACGGTCACGTCGTTCATCGACGAGATGGCCCGCCGCGACCTGCCGGTCTCGGTCTTCCACTTCGACTGCTTCTGGATGCGCGAGTTCAACTGGTGCGACTTCGAGTGGGACCCGCGGGTCTTCCCCGACCCCGACGGCATGCTCGCGCGCCTGCACGCGAAGGACCTGCGGGTCTGCGTCTGGATCAACCCGTACATCGCGCAGCGCTCGCCGCTGTTCGCCGAGGCCGCGTCGCTCGGATACCTGGTGCATCGCCCCGACGGCTCGGTCTGGCAGTGGGACCTCTGGCAGGCGGGCATGGGCCTCGTCGACTTCACGAACCCGGATGCGGCGGCGTGGTACCAGTCCCACCTGCGGGCCCTCATCGACCAGGGCGTCGACTGCTTCAAGACGGACTTCGGCGAGCGCATCCCGACCGACGTCGTGTGGGCGGACGGCTCCGACCCGGCACGCATGCACAACCTCTACGCGCAGCTGTACAACCGCGCCGTCCACGACGTGCTCGTCACGGCGCGGGGCGAGGGCGACGCCGTGCTGTTCGCGCGCTCGGCCACGACGGGCGGCCAGACGATGCCCGTGCACTGGGGTGGGGACTCGACATCCACCTTCCCGTCCATGGCCGAGACACTGCGGGGCGGCCTCTCGCTCGCCCTCAGCGGCTTCGCCCACTGGAGCCACGACATCGGGGGCTTCGAGGGCACTCCGGATGCCGGCGTCTACAAGCGCTGGACCGCCTTCGGCCTGCTCTCCAGCCACAGCCGGTTCCACGGCTCGCAGTCGTACCGCGTCCCGTGGCAGTTCGACGAGGAGGCCGTGGAGGTCACACGCGTCTTCACCCACCTCAAGATGCGGCTCATGCCGTACCTCTACCAGCAGGGGATCGAGGCATCCCGCACCGGCATCCCGCTCATGCGCCCCATGGTGCTGGAGTTCCCCGACGACCCCGCTACCGGGCACCTCGACCGGCAGTACATGCTCGGCCCCGACCTGCTCGTCGCGCCGGTCTTCTCGGCCACGGGAGAGGTGTCGTTCTACCTTCCCGCGGGGCAGTGGACGCACCTGCTCACCGGCGAGGTCGTGACCGGGGGCGCGTGGCGCACCGAGAACCACGGCTTCGACTCGCTGCCGCTCTACGTGCGGCCCGGTGCGGTGCTGCCGTGGGGTGCCAGAGACGACCGGCCCGACTACGACTACCTGGACGGACTCCGGATGCGGGTCTTCCGCGGCGGCGCAGGCCTCGCTACGGTGGCGGTCACGACTCCCGACGGGCGCGTCGAGACGTTCGAGATCGATCGCACGGAGGTCACCGAGTGAGGTTCCCGGAATCGTTCCTGTTCGGATCGGCCACGGCCGCGTACCAGGTGGAGGGCGCCGCCCAGGCCGACGGCCGCGGCCCGTCGATCTGGGACACGTTCTCGCACACGCCGGGCAAGACGTGGAACGGCGACACCGGCGACATCGCCTGCGACCACTACCACCGGTGGGAGAGCGACCTCGATCTCATGGCCGACCTCGGCCTGCAGGCGTACCGCTTCTCGATCGCGTGGCCGCGGATCATGCCCACGGGTCGCGGTGCGGTCAACCAGGCGGGGCTCGACTTCTACTCCCGGCTCGTCGACGGAATGCTCGCACGCGGCATCGCCCCGGTCGCCACGCTCTACCACTGGGACCTCCCGCAGGCTCTGGAGGACGAGGGCGGCTGGGCCTCCCGCGGCACCGTCGAGGCGTTCGCCGAGTATGCGACGATCGCCGCGCAGGCCCTCGGCGATCGCGTCGCGATGTGGGGCACGCTCAACGAGCCCTGGTGCTCGGCGTACCTCGGCTACGGCCAGGGCGGTCATGCGCCCGGACGCACCGAGCCTGCCTCAGCGCTCGCGGCGGTGCACCACCTCAACCTCGCGCACGGCCGAGCGGTGCAGGCGCTCCGCGCGGTGTCGGAGGCCGACGTCTCGGTGACCCTCAACTTCCATGTGCTGCGCGGGGTCGGCGAGGGGTCGGAGGATGCGGTGCGCCGCATCGACGCGCTGGCGAACCGGGCCTTCACGGGGCCGATGCTGCGCGGCGCGTATCCCGCGGACCTCATCGCGGACACGGCATCCGTCACGGACTGGGGCTTCGTCCAGGACGGCGACCTGCACGACATCCACCAGCCGCTCGACGTGCTCGGCGTGAACTACTACTCGACGACGGCGGTCCGGCTCTGGGACGGCTCGGGTGAGATGCAGCAGGCCGACGGCCACAAGGTCGCCGGCGGGACGGCGTGGCCGGGCAGCGAGCAGATCGTGGAGTTCGTCGAGCAGCCGGGTCCGTACACCGCGATGGGCTGGAACATCGAGCCGGAGGCGCTGACGGAGCTGCTGGTCTCGTTGAAGGAGCAGTTCCCCGAGCAGACCCTCATGGTGACGGAGAACGGCGCGGCGTTCGATGACGTCGTCTCGGACGACGGGCAGGTGCACGACGTGCTGCGCGTCGACTACCTGCGGCGCCACTTCGCGGCGGCGCACGCAGCGCTCGAGACAGGAGTCGACCTGCGCGGCTACTTCGTGTGGTCGCTGCTCGACAACTTCGAGTGGGGGTACGGCTATGCGAAGCGATTCGGCATCGTGCGCGTCGACTTCGACACCCTCGAGCGGCGGCCGAAGGACAGCGCCCACTGGTACGCGGAGCTCATCCGCACCCGCTCATTGGGACCTGCGGTCACGGCCTGAACGGCCCTCGGGCGGTCGGCGCCGGGTTAGCCTGACACCGTGGCAGAGCTTCGATTCACGGACGAGAAGGATGCGTCGCGCTACACGCTGCACGACGGCGACGACATGGTCAGCGTGCTGGACTACAAGGACGATGGCCGTACCGTCGCCTTGACGCGCGCCTTCACTGTCCCGACCTTCCGCGGACACGGCTACGCCGGCGAGCTGGTGGAGCGCGCGGTCGCCCACCTCGAGGAGGCGGGCGACCGCGAGATCATCCCGGTCTGCTGGTACGTCTCCGATTGGTTCGCGGCCCACCCCGAGCGGGCGGGCATCCTGCACGAACGCCGGACGGCGTAGGCGCCCAGCCTTACGAGGCCACGGCGCGACGCGCGCGCCCCGAGTTGATGCCGATGGGCCGTGCCCACGCCCCTCCGCTTGCGCGCAGGGTGCTGCGGACGACGCCGGCGCACGTGTGCATGCGCCGGATGATCTCCGGCACGAGGCGCAGCGCGCGCTGCTCGGCGATGTGCATATCGTGGTCGCGGATCTCCGACTCGCGGTGGAATCGGACGTCGACCCCGTACAGCTCGAACATCATGTCTCCCTGGATTCTGCGTGATCTGCTGTATCTCAAGCTACGAGGGGGGTCCGACATTCCCAGGTTCTTCCAAGGGGGCCTTCAGGCCGCCGCGAGCGTAGCCTCGGACCATGTGCCGCAACATCCACACCCTCCACAACTTCGAGCCGGCCGCGACCGATGACGAAGTCCACGCGGCGGCTCTGCAGTACGTCCGCAAGATCGCCGGGACCACCAAGCCGTCCAAGGCCAACCAGGCGGCTTTCGACCACGCCGTGGCCGAGATCGCCCACGCGACCCACCACCTGCTCGAGGACCTCGTGGCCGCCGCGCCGCCGAAGAACCGCGACGAGGAGGCGGCGAAGGCCCGCGCCCGCGCGGAGCGCTCGGGCCGCTACGCGCCGCGTCCGGCGCCCGCCCAGGCGTAGCGCTCCCGCGGTTCCCCGCCTGTCGCCGGGGCGATGTCGGACACCGCGCATACCGTGGATCACATGCGGATCCTGCATACCGGCGACTGGCACATCGGGCGGACCTTCCACGGTCACGCGACGCTCGATGCGCTGCGCGGCGTGCTCGAGGCGCTGATCGCCCAGGTGCGCGAGCACGATGTCGACGTCGTGGTGGTGGCGGGCGATGTCTTCGACTCCGCCGCCCCGGCGCCCGCGTGCTACACCCTGCTGACCGACACGCTCGCGGCTCTGCGGGATGCCGGCGCGCACGTCATCGTGACCAGCGGCAACCACGACTCGGCCGCGCGGCTGGGGTTCCAGGCGAAGCTGCTGCGAGACGGCATCCACGTCCTCACCGACCCGCGCGCCGTGGGGCAGGCGATCGAGATCGCCGATGCCGACGGCCCGGTGAGGTTCTACGGCATCCCGTATCTCGAGCCGGCGATCGTCCGCGGTGTGTGGCCGGACGCCGATCTGCGCTCGCAGGCGCAGACGATGACCCACGCGATGGTGCTCGTGCGCGCCGATCTCGCGTCGCGCCCGGGCCGCTCGGTGGCGATCGCGCACTGCTTCGCCGCGGGGGTGGAGGCGACGCCGGGCGTCGAGCGCGAGATCCGCCAGGGGACGCTGGATGTCGTGCCCCTCAGCGTCTTCGACGGGCCGGACTACGTCGCCCTCGGGCACATCCACGGGCGGCAGCAGGTGTCCGAGCGCGTCCGGTATGCGGGGGCGCCGCTGCACTACAGCTTCGGCGAGCAGTCCAAGCCGCGCGGCTCGTGGCTCGTGACGATGGATGCCGCGGGCCTCGCGGGCGCGGAGTGGCTCGCGCTGCCGGTCCCGCGGCCGCTGAAGACGCTGCACGACACCTTCGACGCGCTGCTCTCCGACCCGGTCTACGCCGAGTACGAGAATGCGTGGGTCGCCGCGGAGTACACGGACGCGACGCCGCGCCTCGAGCCCATGCGAGCGCTTCAGAAGCGCTTCCCGTTCTGCGCGACCGTGGCACACACGCCGCCCGCCCGCGCGTCCGACGGTCGCACCTCGTACGCCGAGCGGGTGAGCCGCGCGCGCAGCGACGCCGAGCTGGTCGAGGCATTCCTCGAGCACGTCCGCGAGGGCGAGGGGGCGACGGATGCCGAGTGCGACCTCATCCGCGAGATCATCGACGAACGCGTGATCGCAGAGGCGTCGGCGTGAAGCTGCACCGTGTCGAGCTCGAGGGGTTCGGTCCCTTCCGCGAGCGGCAGACCGTCGACTTCGACGCGTTCGCCGACGACGGGCTGTTCCTGCTCACCGGCCGCACGGGTGCCGGCAAGTCCAGCGTGCTGGACGGCGTGTGCTTCGCCCTGTACGGCTCGGTCCCGCGCTACGCCGACGGCGACAAGCGGCTGCGCAGCGACCACTGCGACCCGGACGACCCGAGTGAGGTCGTGCTCGAGTTCGAGGTCTCGAGCGGGCGCTGGCGCGTGGCACGGTCGCCGGAGTACCAGCGGCCGAAGCGCCGCGGCGAGGGCGTCACGACCGAGGGTCAGCGTGCCCGCCTCGACGAATGGCACGACGGGGAGTGGATGACGCGGGCCTCCGGCCCGCGCGAGGTCGGCCTCGCGCTGGACGAGATCCTCGGGCTCACGCGCGACCAGTTCCTGCAGGTCATCCTCCTGGCGCAGGGGCGGTTCCAGCAGTTCCTCCTGGCCAAGAACGACGAGCGGCAGACGCTGCTGCGGACGCTCTTCGGCACGCGTCGCTACGAGCAGTACCAGCAGGCCCTCGAGGATCGCCGCCGAGCCGCCGAGCGCGAGCTCGGGGAGGGCGGCGCGCTCGTGGGCATCCTCCTCGATCAGGTCGACCGGCTCGTCGCCGAGCGCGGTCTGGGTGATCCGTCTGCGGACGCCGACGAGGCTCCCGCCGCCGATCCGGCCGATCGCCTCGACCTCGCGTTGCGGGCGGTGGCGCGCGCGGCCTACCGCGCCGAGTCGGCCGCACACGCTCGGGATGCCGCACGTGCGGCGTTCGAGCGAGCGTCGGCGGCGCATGCCGCTCTGCAGCTGCGTCTGCAGTCGCGGGCTGCCCGCGACCGGTCGCGCGCCGCGCTCGCCGCGCTGGAGGAGCAGGCGCCGGCGATCGCGGCGGACCGCTCCGTGCTCGACCGCGCCGCCCGCGCCGAGGAGCTGCGCGACGTCCTCGCCGCCGTCGCTCGGGCGGATCGCGCACACACCGCCGCCCAGGCGACGCTGGAAGAGGCGTCCCGCGCCTGGGAGACAGCGGCGCCGTCCCAGGCTGACGGGCCGGACCCCGCCCACACCGCCGAGCTCCGCGCACACGCCGACATGCTGACCGGACGGATCGCCGTGTGGGACGTCGCACAGGCGGTGGAGCGCGAACTCGACGACATCCGCGCAGCCGCACGTGTGACAGCCGAGGCGGTCGCTGCCGGAAGGACGCTCATCGCGGCGATCGACGAGCGCCGCGCCGCGGTACCGGCACGCCTCGCGCAGCTCGACGGCCGCCTCGCCGAGCTCGTCGAGAGGGCGGCGGGAGTCGCGCCTGCCGCGGCCGCCGTCGCCGAGCTCGAGGCGCGGCTCACCGCGGCGCGGGAGGCGGAGACGCTCGCGACCGCACTGCACGCGGCCGAGTCGTCGTACGCGACGCGGATCGAGGCGACCCAGAGCGCGGCCTCGGCACTCACGGCGCTCATGCGGCGCCGGCTCGCGGGGCACGCGGCCGAGCTCGCCGATGCTCTCGTCGACGGCGAGCCGTGCGCTGTGTGCGGATCGCCCGAGCATCCACGACCCGCCCGTCCGGACGCCGGTGCCGAACCGGTCACCGACGCCGAGCTTGCCGCCGCCGAGGAGGCGAAGGATGCCGCGGCCCACGTCGAAAGCCGCGCTGCCGCGGCGGCGCGCGAGGCGAGAGCAGCCCACGCCGAGGCCTCGGCGCGTGCCGGCGGCGAGACGGCCGCCGCTCTCGAGCTGCGTCGGGCCGAGCAGCTCGCGGCGCTCGAGGCGGCTGTGGCGGCGCGCGACCTGCGCGATGCCGTGACCGCCGAGCGCACCGACCTCCTCGCCCGCGACGCCGCGGCGGAGGCGGAGCGGGTCGAGGCGTCACAGCTGCTTACGGAGGCGACGGCGCAGGCCGCGGCCGCGCGCTCCCGTGCGGAGCAGGCCGAGCGGACGGTGGCAGACGCCCGCGGCGACGCCGCGAGCGTGTCGGAGCGCATCGCTGCGGCGACGGCGGAGCGGGATGCGGCTCGCGCCCTGGTGGCCGCGCTCGATGGGCGGGCGCTTGCGACCGCCGAGCTGGACGGCGCAATCCGCGAGCGCGACGGGCGGATCGACGCATCCGTCTTCGCCGACTCCGGTGCCGACGCGGGGGAGCGGGTCGCCGCCGTGCAGGCGGCGCTGCGCGACGAGGCATCGCGAGATGCCCTGGCCGCCCGCATCCGCGCGCACGAGATCGCCCTCGCGTCCGAGAAGGAGCGGCTGCTGCAGCTCGAGCTCGACCTGGCCGACGACGACGGCTCCGGGCTCGACGGGACGGCGTCGGCGCAGGCGGCGGCCGATGCGCGAGAGACGTGGGATCTCGCCGTTGCGGCGTCCGCCGAGGCGAAGCAGACCGCAGCTGCGCTCGCCGACCTGGTGCAGCGCGCGGATGCCGCACACGCGGCGACGGCCGACCTCGCGGAGCGGCACGCCGTCGTGCAGCGGCTGGCACACACGGTCGCGGGGCGTCCGCCGAACACGCACCTCATGACGCTCGAGACGTTCGTGCTGGCTGCGGAGCTCGAGGAGATCGTCGAGCGGGCCAACCTGCGGCTCGCCGAGATGTCCGCCGGGCGGTACCGCCTCCAGCACACCGACGCGCTCGCGCGCCGGCGCACCGCCTCGGGCCTCGGACTCGAGGTCATGGACTCGTTCACCGGTCATGCCCGGTCGCCGCAGTCGCTGTCGGGAGGCGAGACGTTCCTCGCCTCGCTCGCGCTCGCGCTCGGACTCGCGGAGGCCGTCACGGCGAATGCCGGCGGCATCCGCCTCGACACGCTCTTCATCGACGAGGGCTTCGGGTCGCTCGACACCGAGACGCTCGACCTCGCGATGAGAACCCTCGACGAGCTGCGCCAGGGCGGCCGGACGGTCGGCATCATCAGCCATGTCGAGACGATGAAAGAGCAGGTCCCGGCGCAGCTGCAGGTCGAGGCGACGCCGCAGGGGCCGAGCCGCATCCTGCAGGGCGCCGCCGTCCCCGGCTGATCCGGCGGCGCGGCGGGGCGCCGCCCTCTGTCGCCGCCCCGATACACGGGTGTATTCTTCGGCCCAGTTCGCATCGCTCACTGGGGAGTCATCATGCGCATATCGCGAGTCGTCGCTTCGCTCACCGCCGCCGCAGCCCTCGTGGCCGGGACGCTGTTCACGGCCTCCGCCGCGTCGGCCGCTCCACCGCTCCCCGCGAGGATGGTTGCGCTCGGCGACTCCATCACGCAGGCGTCCATGACGTGCAGCGCGCTCACGTCCTGTCCGGCCAACAGCTGGTCGACCGGCACCACGACCTCGGTGAACTCGCACGCCCTCCGACTGAAGGCGCTGGGCGCGACGAGCCTCGTGTCCTACAACGACGCGGTGTCGGGCAAGGCGTCCGCGCAGCTTGCCGGCCAGGCCGCCGCAGCCGTCAGCCAGGGCGCGCAGTACGTCACGATCGAGATGGGCGCGAACGACGCGTGCACCTCGACGGTCGCCGGCATGACACCGACGGCGACCTACCAGGCCAACATCCACAACGCCCTCGCGACGCTCGCGAACAGTGCGGCGCACCCGCAGATCTTCGTCGCCAGCGTCCCGAGCCTGCTGCGCATGTACAACCTCAGCAAGAACAACCCGACCGCGCGCTTCTGGTGGGCGCTGTTCGGCACGTGCAAGTCGATGCTCGCGAACCCGACGAGCACGGCGGCCGCCGACGTCGCGCGCCGCAATGCCGTCGAGGCGCAGGTCGTCGCCTACAACGGCGCACTCGCCGCCGAGTGCGCCGCGGTCGCCAATTGCCGCTTCGACGGCAACGCGGTCTACAACTACCCGTTCACGACCTCGGACATCTCGACGCGCGACTACTTCCACCCGTCGATCACCGGGCAGGGGCACCTGGCTCAGATCACCTGGGCCGCCTCGCAGTGGGCCTCCTGATCCTGCCATCGACCCCGAGCAGTCCGTGAGGTCAGCGCAGGCGCGCCGGTCCCACCACCGTCCCGAGCCGCGTGCGATCCCAGCGCACGTGGTCGCGGCGGTACTCCGCGTGCGTCGTGAAGCGGTAGCGATACGCCACCGCGCGTATCAACTGGGGCCGCTCGCCCCGGAACGGATCGCGCGCCAGCAGCTTGAGGGTCGGCGCATCCGCGGCCAGCAGGGCGCCCAGGAACGCCTCGAACCACGGCTCGTCGAGCCGCCGCCATCCGCCGAGCGGCAGGAACCACATGAGCCAGTCGAGCCGCAGGTGGTAGGGCGCGACCTGCGGCGGGAGGCGCCGCACATCCCCGGGCTTGCCCTTGAACTCGTACTCGACCCAGGTGGCGGCATCCGGATCGCTGTCGAGCGTCCCCTCGACGACGATCTCGACCCGCTCCTTCGTGACCGTGCCGAAGGCCCCGTACGCGTTGCCGAGCTGCCAGCGGTTGAAGCTGGCGTTCATGAGCTGCCGTCGTGACAGCAGGTTCCGCGCGGGCCACCAGCTGATGACCACATAGCCCACGAAGACCACGGAGGTGACGACGATCCACCAGATCGGCAGTGCCGCCGTGGACTGGAAGAACGGCGCGGGCGCCGACACCGCTGAGAACCCCAGCACGACCGTCGTCCAGTTCAGCCACGCGAAGTTGCCCGTGACGATGAGCCACAGCTGGGTGGCGATGATGATGGCTGCGGCGACGTCGCCGACGAGCGCGGGCCACGGGCCCGGCACGAACAGCCCGAGGATCGGCGCGAACAGGAACCACGGCACCACGAGCTGCGCGAAGTGGTTGCCGAGCACCTCGCCCTTGTGGAACCACCGCGGCAGCAGGTGCGCCTGCCGGCTGAGCGGTCCGGGCATCGGCTGCGTCTCGTGGTGGTAGGTGAGCGCGGTGAGGTCGCGCCACTCGCGGCCGCCGCGGATCTTGATCATGCCGGCGCCGAACTCCAGCCGGAAGACGAGCCACCAGAACAGGACGATCACCACGGTCGGCGGCGCCTCGTCGCGGCCGCCGAGGAATGCCGCGAGGAATCCTGCCTCGAGCAGCAGCATCTCCCAGCCGAAGCCGTAGAACGTCTGCCCGATCGAGACGATCGACATGTAGCCGAGATAGATGACGAGGAAGCACAGCATCGGCACCCAGGCCGGACCGAGCTGGGGGATGCCGAGGGCCAGCGCCGCGGCGATGACGACCCCCGATGCGCACAGTGCGCGCAGGCGGCCGTCGGTGTACGGCACGAAGCGGAACAGGGTCGGCTTCAGCAGTCGCCGTGCCCGCGCGTTCGACTTCACGTACGTCAGGAGCTGAGGCGCCGGCAGCAGCCCCTTCTCACCGAGGAGCGCCGGGAACTGGTTCCACGACGAGACGAACGCGACGATGTAGAGGACGGCGATGCCACGCTGGAGCACTTCGCGCGCGAACCCGAAGTCGACTGCCGCGAAACCGTCCACGATCTCACCCGAAGAGGTCCCCGAGCTCGACCTTGATCCCTGCATCGTGGAGCGCCTGCCGCGCGGCGTACCAGCCGGGGAGGCCGTTCACTCCCGGTCCGGGTGGAGTCGACGCCGACGCCAGATAGACGCCGGGCAGGGGAGTGCGCCACGGTGTGCGGGACACGACGGGGCGCCGGAGCGCCTGACCGAGTGTGAACGAGCCGCCCAGCACGTCTCCGCCGATCTCGGCGGGGTTGCGGGATGCGCGGTCCGCCGCCGAGGTCGCGTGCACGGCGAGCACCCGGTCGCGGACGCCCGGCGCGAACCTCTCCAGCTGCGTCAGCACGAGCTCGGTGGGGTCGAGTCTCGAGTTCAGCGGCACGTGCATGTACGCCCACAGCGTCGCCGAGCCCTCGGGTGCTCGTGTCGGGTCCAGCACCGACGGCTGCACGACGAGCACGTACGGCCGGTCCGTCACGCGGCCGCGGGCGACGGCGCGCTCGCTCGCGTCGATCTCGTCGAGCGTGCCGCCGACGTGGACGGTGGGGGATGCCGCTACCTCCGGATTCGCCCACGGCACCGGTCCGTCGAGGGCGAAGTCGACCTTGGCGACGGCGGGTCCGTAGCCGTAGCGGGTGAGCGCCCGTGCGTAGTCCGAGGGCAGGTCGGGGTGGGTGAGCAGGAGCCGGGGCGACGTGTCGAGCAGGACGAGGTCATCCCTCACGTCGGCGAGCGACCGCACATCCCGGCCGGTCTCCACGTCGCCGCCGTGCGCGCGCAGGTCGGCGATGAGCGCGTCGGCGATCGCCTGCGCACCGCCGCGCGGATACGGCCAGCCGGTGGAGTGCGCGTGGGCGAGCAGGAGCAGCGCGGCGCCCGACGCAGCGAGCGAGATCACCGGGGCGTTGGCGTGGGCGGCCACGCCGCCGTAGAGCGCCGCCCCCTCCTCGGTGCGGAACGTGGTGCGGATGGCCCGGGTGCCCACCTCCAGGGCCCGCATCCCGAATCTCGCGGCGGTGAGGGGATGCCGAGGCATCCGCAGCAGCTGGTTGCCGGTGAAATCGACGACCCCCTCGAGGCGGCGGTTCAGCGGGCGCATGACGGAGCGCCAGGCTGTGCCGTCCGCGCCGAGGCCGTCGGCCGTGCGGTCGAGGTCGCGCCAGGCGATGGCGGCCCGGCCGTCGTCGAGCGGGTGCGCGAAGGAGATCTCCGGCCGGATCCACTCGATGCGGTCGAGCCCGAACGCGCGGAAGAACGGAGAGCTGTGCGCCACGGGATGCACCGCCGAGCACACGTCGTGCCGGAATCCGGGGAGGGTCAGGCCTCTGGTCAGCACGCCCCCGCCGGCGGTCTGCTGAGCCTCGAGAACCCGCACCCGGTACCCGGCGCGGGCAAGCGAGACCGCTGCCGCCAGTCCGTTGGGGCCGCTGCCGATGACCGTCGCGCTCCGCGTCATGCGGCCAGTCTGTCACCGAGTGCCGCCGCCGGCGCGGGCCTTTCGCCCCTCACTGAAGATCCGGGCTACCGGTTCGCCGGGACCTCGTCGAGCTCGGCCAGCCAGGCACGTGCATTGCCGTCGGAGGGCGCACGCCAGTCGCCGCGCGGCGACAGCGAGCCCGCCGGCGACACCTTGGGGGCGTTCGGCACGGCGGAGCGCTTGAACTGCGCGAAGCCGAAGAAGCGGCGCAGGAAGACCCGCATCCATTCGACGATCTCGGTGCGGTCGTATGCGCGGTGGTCCTTCTCGGGGTAGCCGGGGGGCCAGTGGCCGGACCCGGCATCGCGCCAGGCGTGCTCCGCGAGGAAGGCGATCTTCGACGGCCGGTACCCGCGCCGCAGCACGTGGAACAGCGTGAAGTCGTGCAGCGCGTACGGGCCGATCGACTGCTCGGTCGACTGCACCGCGCCGTCGGGGCCCGGTGGCACGAGCTCGGGGCTGATCTCGGTGTCGAGCACCGACTGCAGCACGGCCGCAGCCTCGTCCGAGACGCCCTCGCGGTGGGCGACGACCCACCGGATGATGTGCTGGATGAGCGTCTTCGGCACGCCGGCGTTCACGCCGTAATGGCTCATCTGATCGCCGACGCCGTAGGTCGCCCATCCGAGCGCGAGCTCCGAGAGGTCGGACGTGCCGATGACGATCCCCCCGTTCTGGTTCGCCAGCCGGAACAGCAGGTCGGTCCGCACGCCGGCCTGCACGTTCTCGAACGTCACGTCGTACACGGGCTCGCCGCCGGCGTACGGGTGATGGATGCCGTGCAGGATCGCGGTCGCCGGCTCCGTGATGTCGATCGTCTCGATGGTCGCGCCGATCGCCTCGGCCAGTGCGATGGCGTTCGACTTCGTGTGCGAGGAGGTCGCGAAACCGGGCAGGGTGTAGGCGAGGATGTCGCTGCGTGGGCGGCCGAGGCGATCCATCGCCCGGGCGACGACGAGCAGCGCGTGGGTCGAGTCGAGGCCGCCCGAGACGCCGATCACGGGCTTCGGGTCGCCGATCGCGCTCAAGCGCTGGACGAGCCCGGAGACCTGGATGTTGAACGCTTCGTAGCAGTCCTGCGCGAGGCGGGCGGGGTCGTCGGGCACGAACGGGAACCGGTCGAGGCGCCGCCGCAGCCCCACGTCGCCGGTCGGCGGATCGAGCCGGAAGTGCACCGTGCGCGTCTCGGGCTGGACCGTGCGGCGGTTGTCGTCGAAGGTGCCCGTGCGGATGCGCTCCTGTCGCAGCAGGTCGAGGTCGACGTCGACGACCGAGCGGCGCGGGCCGTCGGGGAAGCGCTCCGACTCGGCGAGCAGCCGGCCGGCCTCGAACACCATGGTCTGGCCGTCCCACGAGACGTCGTTCGTCGACTCGCCGACACCCGCCGCGGCGTACACGTAGGCGGCGTTGGCGCGAAGGGACTGCGCGCGGCACAGGAGAGCCCGATCGTCGGCGCGGGCGATCGTGATCGGGCTGCCGGAGATGTTCACCAGCACGGTCGCCCCGGCCAGCGCGGCTGCGGACGACGGCGGGATGGGCACCCACATGTCCTCGCACACCTCGACGTGGACGACCAGCCCGGGGACGTCGAGCGCACGGAACAGGAGATCGGGGCCGAACGGCGCCTGCCGCGCGCCGATCGTGATGTCGTCGCCCGCCAGGTCGTCTCCCGGCGCGAACCAGCGCCGCTCGTAGAACTCCCGGTAGGTGGGCAGGGACGACTTCGGCGCGACGCCGAGGATCTCACCGCGATGGATGACGACCGCGCAGTTGTAGAGGCGGTTGCGGTGGCGCAGCGGCGCACCGACGACGAGCACGGGAAGCAGCTCGACGGATGCCTCGACCAGTCGCTCGATCGCCGCCACCGTGGCGTCGATGACGACGTCCTGCATGACGAGGTCCTCGATCGAGTACCCCGTGAGGCACAACTCGGGGAACACCGCGACGGCCACGGCATCCGCATCGCACTCGCGCGCGACGGCGAGCACGGCGTCGGCATTCGTGGCGGGATCGGCGATCGCGACCGAGATCGTGCAGGCGGCGACGCGGGCGAACCCGTGCCGGTAGGCGCTCTCGTACGCGAGGCTCATCCGTCCAGTCTGGCATTCCCGCCCGACACCTCGTCGGCGGCGCCGCGCGGCGACCGTGTCCGCCACCCCGGATACTGTCGAAGAGTGAGATTCATCGAGGCCGACCGCAGGATCGTGTGGAGCGCGAGCGACCTCAAGGCCGCCGCCGAATGCGAGTTCGCGTGGCTGCGCGCGATCGACGCGAAGCTCGGTCGCGTGGCCCCGGTGGAGGACCCGGAGGATGCGACGCTCGCCCGTGCGGGCCGCCTCGGCGACGCCCACGAGCGCAGGGTGCTCGCGCGGTACGAGGCGGAGCTCGGCGACCGCGTCATCGCGATCCCGCAGACGCGGTCGTCGGATGCCGAGGCGCTCGACCTCGCGGTCGCCCTGACGGATGCGGCCCTCGCCTCGGATGCCACGGTGGTCTATCAGGCTGCGTTCGCGACGCCCGAGTTCGTCGGCTTCGCCGACTTCCTGGTGAGGGATGCCGACGACCCGGTGCGCTGGGTCGTCCAGGACTCGAAGCTCGCCCGCCACGCCCGTGTGACGGCGCTCATGCAGCTCGCCGCCTACGTCGACCAGCTCGACCGCCTCGGCGTCCCGCGCGCGGACCGGGTCGAGCTGCTGCTCGGCGACGGCACCACGAGCGTGCACCAGGTCGACGACCTGCTTCCGACCTTCCGCCTGCGGCGCTCCCGCCTGCGCGCTCTCATCGCCGACCGGCGCGTCGACCTCGGCGTCGACTACGAGCCGATCGCCTGGGGCGACGAGCGGGGCGAGCTCGGCGTCGCGGCGTGCGGCCGCTGCGCGACGTGCGAGGCCGAGGTCGAGGCATCCCGCGATCTGCTGCTCGTCGCCGGCATGCGCCCGGTGCAGCGCGCGCGCCTGCGCGACGTCGGGATCATGACGATCGACGCTCTCGCCGAGGCGGCCGCCGGTCCGGAGCGCATGAACCCCGACACCTTCGCGATGCTCCGGACGCAGGCCCGGCTGCAGCTGCAGTCCGAGGCGACGGATGCGATCGCCCCGACGTACGAGGTGGTGCTCCCGCAGGCGCTCGGTGCGCTGCCGCGTCCCGACCACGGCGACATCTTCTTCGACTTCGAGGGCGAGCCGCTCTACACCGAGAGCGATCCCGGGGTGTGGGGCATCGACTACCTCTTCGGCTGGGTCGACATGCGGGAGCAGTACTCCGCGCTGTGGGCGCACACGTTCGCCGACGAGAAGGCCGCGCTCGAGACCTTCGTCGAGATCGTGAATCTGCGGCGGCAGCAGCATCCCGCGATGCACATCTATCACTACGCTCCGTACGAGACCGCCCACCTCGTGGCGATGGCCGCCCGGCATGGCGTCTGCGAGCGTGACATCGACCGGCTGCTGCGCGAGGGCGTGTTCGTCGACCTCTACCCGGTGGTGCGGCGGGCGCTGCGTGTCGGATCGCGCTCGTACTCGATCAAGAAGCTCGAGCCGCTCTACATGTGCGACGAGGTGCGCACGAGCGACGTCCAGAAGGGCGACGTGTCGATCGAGCGGTACGTCGAAGCGCGCGCCCTGAGCGAGAACGGGCAGGATGCGGCGGCCCAGGTCATCCTCGACGACCTGGCCGACTACAACCGCTACGACTGCGTCTCGACCCGCCGGCTGCGCGACTGGCTGGTCGATCGCGCCCGCGAGGCCGGTCTTCGGCCGGCGGGAGACGTCGACGCGGCGGAGCGGGTCTACGAGCCCTCGCCGCACGCCGGCTTCCTCGAGACGATGGCCGCCTCCGCGCAGGAGGGCGACGCCGAGGCGCTCAGGCTCGCAGCCGCCGCGATCGACTACTACCCGCGCGAGGCGAAGGCGTTCTGGGCGAGCCACTTCCAGCGCCTGCGCGAACCGCTGTCGGTGTGGGAAGAGACGCGCGATACACTCGCCGTCGATGCGGCCCGCAGTCGCGTGATGACCGACTGGCACATTCCCGATGAGGGCCGATCGCGCGCGCTGCGGCGGATCGTCGAACTGCGGGGCGAGCTCGCTCCCGGCACGCAGCTGCGCGAGGGCGCGACCCCCTTCGCCGTGTACGAGCTTCCAGCACCGTTCTTCGTGGATGCGTCGCCCCGCTGGATCCATGCGGCGCACGGCGTCACCGTCGTGGAGGAGCTCGAGGACGGCGCGATCGTCGAGGAGTACGCCGTCGACGGCGAGACGTGGAACGGCCTCCCCGTCGCCCTCGCTCCGGCGGCCCCTCCCCAGGCCCGCAACCAGCAGAAGGCGATCGACGCCTGGGCGGACACGCTCATCCAGTCCGCGCCCGCACTGCCCTTCGACCCGGCGACCGACATCCTCCTCCGCAGGCCCCCGCGAACCCGAAGCGGCGTCTTCCTGGCCACGGCCTACGACGGCGGCACGGCCGGAGTCGACTCGATCGTCGAGGCCGTCGCCGACTTGGACCACAGTTACCTGCCCGTCCAGGGGCCGCCCGGCACGGGCAAGACGTACGTCGGCTCGCACGTGATCGCGCGGCTCGTGGCCGAGCGGCAGTACCGCATCGGCGTCGTCGCGCAGTCGCACGCGGTGGTCGAGAACCTCCTCGACCGTGTGGTCGCGGCGGGTCTCGACGCGGGGCTCGTCGGCAAGGCCCCGAAGTCGGCGCCCGCCGAGGGCGACGCACCGCTGTCGTTCACGCCGCTGCAGAAGAACGGCATCGCCGCGTTCGCCGAGGAGCGGGCCGCGACCGGATTCGTCGTCGGCGGCACCGCATGGGACTTCGCGCACGAGGGGCGCATCCCGCGCGGCAGTCTCGACCTGCTCGTCATCGACGAGGCCGGGCAGTTCTCGCTGGCCTCGACGATCGCCGTCTCGCTCGCCGCACAGCGGCTGCTGCTGCTCGGCGACCCGCAGCAGCTGCCGCAGGTCAGCCAGGGCACGCATCCCGCACCCGTCGACACGTCCGCGCTCGGCTGGGTGATGGACGGTGCCGATGTCGTCACGCCCGATGAGGGCTTCTTCCTTCCGCAGTCGCGCCGGATGCACCCCGCGGTCGCGGAGGCCGTCTCGCTCCTGTCGTACGACGGCGAGCTGGAGGCGCATCCGTGCACGGCGCTGCGCACCCTCGAGGGGATCGAGCCCGGCGTCATCCCGGTGCCCGTGCGCCACCACGGCAACTCCACGGCGTCGCCGGAGGAGGCGGCCGTCGTCGTCGAGCTCGTCCGCTCCGTCGTCGGGCGCGCCTGGACGGAGGTCTCGGACGACGGTGCGGTGCCGCCGCGGCCGCTGGCCGCGAGCGATGTCATCGTCGTCACGCCGTACAACGCCCAGCAGGTGCTCGTCGAGCAGGCACTCGCCTCCGCCGGGTTCGCCGACGTCCCGGTGGGCACGGTCGACAGGTTCCAGGGCCAGGAGGCGGCGGTCGCGATCGTGTCGCTCGCCGCATCGAGCGGGCGGGATGCGCCGCGCGGCCTCGAGTTCCTGCTCCTTCGCAACCGCATCAACGTCGCGATCTCGCGAGCGAAGCACACCGCGTACGTCGTGTATGCGCCGGGGATCCTCGACGACCTGCCGCGGACCCCGGACGGCGTCGCGCGACTGAGCGGGTTCGCGCGCCTTGTCGAGAAGGACCTCGTCGAGACGGATGCGGAGCCCCCGGCGCCGCACCGCCTCGGGGTCACCCTTCCCGCGTAGACTCGCGGGACCGACGGTCCGACCTGTCGTCGGCTGAGGTGCAGTGCAGCCCCGAGGAGCGGCCATGCCAGACGAGCTTCCCCCGCAGTTCGAGATCGACCTCCCGCCCGAGGTGGTGGCCGGGAACTACGCCGACTTCGCGAACGTGTGGCACACACCGGCGGTCTTCGTCATGGACTTCGTCACGCTCGCCCAGCCGCCGCGGGAGGACACGAGCGACGGCGAACGCGTCGCGGTCGTGCCGGCGCGGGTCGTGAGCCGCATCCGCATCCCTCCGGAGCAGGTGTTCGAGCTGGCGAAGGCCCTCACTCAGCAGCTCGAGTTCTGGGAGCAGGAGACGGGCCGCCGCGCCACGCCCTGACCTGCGTCAGAGACGGCGCCGAGGGGCTCAGACCGTCCCGTAGAGGCGGTCGCCTGCGTCGCCGAGTCCGGGCACGATGTAGCCCTTCTCGTTGAGGTGCTCGTCGCGTGCGCCGAGGACGAGCGTCACATCGCGGTCGCCCACCTGGCGCTCGATGGCGGCGATGCCCTCCGGAGCGCCGAGGATGCAGATGGCCGTGACATCCTGCGCGCCTCGCTTGAAGAGGAAGTCGATGGCCGCGCCGAGCGACCCGCCGGTCGCCAGCATCGGGTCGAGCACGAAGCACTGGCGGTCGCTGAGGTCGTCGGGCAGGCGCTCCGCGTACGTCGACGGCTCGAGCGTCTCTTCGTTGCGCACCATCCCGAGGAAGCCGACTTCGGCGGTGGGGAGCAGCTTGACCATGCCCTCGAGCATCCCGAGTCCCGCCCGCAGGATCGGCACGACGAGCGGCCGCGGCTCGCTGATGCGCACGCCGGTCGTCGACGTCACGGGCGTCTGGATCTCCACCGGCGTGACGCGGACGTTGCGCGTCGCCTCGTAGGCGAGAAGGGTCACGATCTCCTCGGTGAGCTGGCGGAACACCGGCGACGGGGTGCGCTGGTCGCGCAGCACCGTGAGCTTGTGGGTGATGAGAGGGTGGTCGGCGATGTGGACGCGCATACGCACAGGGTATCGGCGCTACGGTCGGAGCATGGTGACCGATTCCGCAGCGATGGAGCGTGCCCTGGTCCTGGCCCGGGATGCGGGCGCCGCCGGTGATGTGCCGGTCGGCGCTGTGGTGCTGGATGCCCACGGCGCCGTCATCGGCGAGGGCCGCAACCTGCGCGAAGTCACGGGTGATCCGACCGCCCACGCCGAGGTCGTCGCGCTGCGCGAGGCCGCGGCATCCCTCGGCACCTGGAACCTCGAGGGCTGCACGCTCGTCGTGACGCTCGAACCCTGCGTCATGTGCGCGGGGGCGCTGCTGCAGGCCCGGGTCTCGCGGCTCGTGTTCGGCGCGTGGGACGAGAAGGCCGGCGCTGCCGGTTCGGTGTACGACGTCGTGCGCGATCGGCGACTGCCCTCCCGTGCGGAGGTGGTCGGCGGGGTCGGCGAAGAAGCGGCGACCCGGCTGCTGCAGGAGTTCTTCACCGACCGCCGCTGACGACCGCGAGGCTCAGCCGGCGAGCGCCTCGCCGAGATAGGCGACCTGCTCGAGATCGCGCGCATCCATGAGCTGGAAGTACACGCGGGCGGCGCCGAGGGCCTCGAGGCGCGACACCTTCTCGCGGATCACGTCGGCGTCGCCGGCGATGTTGACGCCGTCGCGGAAGGAGTCGAGCGGCCGCCCGAGCGCACCCGCCCGGCGCGTCAGGGTGGCCTCGTCCGGCGCCGCGAGTGTCGGCAGCGCGACCGAGAGCTTCAGCGTCTGCGGATCGCGCCCGATCGCCTCGCAGGCCGCGCGCACCCGGTCGAACGCCTCGGCGATGACCTCCTCGGACCGGAACCCGATGTTGTACTCCGTCGCGTAGCGGGCCGCCAGCGCGGGCGTGCGCTGCGGGCCGTTGCCGCCGACGATGACCGGCACGCGCTCCTGCACCGGCTTCGGCAGCGCGGGTGAGTCCTCGAGCGTGTAGTGCGCGCCCTCGAACGAGAACGGCCCCTCGGAGGCCCACAGTCCGGTCACGATGGCGAGCTGCTCCTCGAGCATGTCGAACCGCTTCGGTGGGAACGGGATGCCGTACGCCCGATGCTCCTGCTCGAACCAGCCGGTGCCGAGCCCCAGCTCCGCGCGGCCGCCCGACATCGCGTCGACCTGGGCGACCTGGATCGCGAGGATTCCGGGAAACCGGTAGGTCACCGACGAGACGAGGGTGCCCAGGCGGATGCGCGACGTCTCGCGCGCGAGCCCGGCGAGTGTCGTCCACGCGTCGGTGGGGCCGGGATGCGGGTCTCCCGCGCCCATGCGCATGTAGTGGTCGGAGCGGAAGAAGCCGTGGAAGCCGGCATCCTCACCCGCCCGCGCGAAGGCGAGCTGCTCGTCGTACGTGAATCCCTGCTGCGGCTCCGTGAAGAGGCAGTGCTCCATCAGCTCTCAGTTCTCCGACTTCACGACGAAGGCGTCGGTGGACGGGTTCGGGTCGAGGCCCGGGCGGTAGACGTCCGGTTCGAGGTAGATGACACGGGCGGCGGGGACGGCTTCGCGGATGCGGGCCTCCACGGCGTCGATGTCGGCGGCGACGACGCTCAGGTTGCGGTCCGCGGCGAAGCCCAGCTTCGCGGCGACCATCAGCTCGTCCGGTCCGAGGTAGAGCGTCTTCATGTGGATGAGCTTCTCGATCTCGTGGCCGACGAGGATGGCGTCCTCGATGCGGGCGCGGTCGTGCTCGTCGGCGCCCTCGCCGACCAGCAGGCTCTTGGTCTCGATGCCGAGCACGATGGCGACGAGCACCAGCAGGGAGCCGATGAACAGCGTGCCGATCGCGTCGAACAGCGAGTTGCCCGTGACCACGGTGAGCCCGACGCCGAGGAAGGCGAAGACGAGGCCGATGAGCGCCGCGACATCCTCGAGCAGCACGACGGGCAGCTCGGGCGCCTTCGCGTGACGGATGAACGCGAACCACGACTCGCCCTCGGCGCGATGGTGGTTCGACTCGGTGACGGCGGTGCGCAGCGAGAACGACTCGAGGATGATCGCGACGACGAGGACTGCGATCGGGATCCACCAGTTCTCCAGCTCGTGCGGGTGGATGATCTTGTCGACGCCCTCGTAGATCGAGAACAGTCCACCGACCGAGAACAGGATGATCGACACGAGGAACGCGTAGATGTAGCGCTCGCGGCCGTAGCCGAACGGGTGATCGCGGTCGGCCGCACGGCGCGACCTGCGCCCGCCGAACATGAGCAGCACCTGGTTGCCGCTGTCCGCGAGCGAGTGGATCGCCTCTGCCATCATCGCCGCGGACCCCGAGAGCAGCCACGCGATGATCTTCGCCAGCGCGATGCCGAGATTCGCCAGGAACGCCGCGAGGATCGCCTTGCCGCCGCCGGAAGCACTCATGCAACGAGTCTAGGGAAGCCGCGGCATCCCACCGTCGCCTCCCAGGCGGCTGCCGGGTTCGCCGCCCGCCGACCGGGAGGAGCCTCGGCCATAAGATGGCGGGCATGCCCGCAGACACGCTCCCTCCCGTCGCGATCCTCGGTGCAGGCTCGATGGGCGGCGCGATCCTCCAGGGGATCGTCGCCTCCGGCCTCGGCGGCGGTGTCACCGTGACCAACCGCACGACGGCGAAGGCTGAGGCCCTCTCCGGTCTGGAGGGCGTCACGAGCGTGGCGCTCGAGGCGGACCCGCAGGCGAACGGCGATGCCGCGGCCTCCGCCGACGTCGTCCTCATCGGCGTGAAGCCGGTGATGGTCCCCGACCTCCTGCGCGAGATCGCGCCGCGTCTGCGCCCGGGCACGATCGTCGTCAGCATCGCCGCCGGTGTCACGATCGCGACCTTCGAGGGGATCCTCGGCGACGGCATCCCGGTGCTGCGCTCGATGCCGAACACCCCGGCCCTCGTCGGCCGCGCGGTGACCGGACTCGCGGCGGGGTCGACGGCATCCGCCGACGACGTGGCCGTCGTCACCAGGCTGTTCGAGACCGTGGGGACGGTCGTCGAGGTGCCGGAGTCGCAGATCGACGCCCTGTCGACGATCTCGGGCTCGGGCCCGGCGTACGTGTACCTGCTCATGGAGGAGCTCACGAAGGCCGCGGTGGGCAAGGGCTTCGCCGAGGCGGAGGCCCGCACCATGGTGGAGCAGACCTTCATCGGCGCCGCCTACCTGCTCGAGGCGACGGGGGAGGACCCGGCGGAGCTCCGCCGCCGCGTCACGAGCCCCAAGGGCACGACGGAGCGCGCCGTCGCGGTGCTCCAGGAGGCGGAGCTCGAGGTCCTGTTCACGGAGGCGACGGATGCGGCGCTCGCCCGTGCGCAGGAGCTCGCGGCCGGAGGCTGACGTTCGACCCGCGTCGTCGGAGGCGTGACGTCGGCAGTCAGCGATCGAGATCGGCGAATCGCTCGATGTCGCTGTTGGTGCCCGACACGATGATGAGGTCGTGGTTCGTCACGATCGTGTTCGCCTCCGCGTAGCGGAAGGGCCTGCCCGGGCTCTTCACGCCGACGATCGTCACGTTGTACTTCGAGCGCACGCCGGACTCGCCGAGGCCGACCCCGCGGAGGAACTTCGGCGGGTACATCTTGGCGAGGGCGAAGTCGTCATCGAAGCGGATGAAGTCCAGCATCCGCCCGCTGACGAGGTGCGCGACGCGCTCGCCGGCCTCGCGCTCCGGGTAGATGACGTGGTTCGCGCCGATGCGCGCGAGGATCTTGCCGTGCGACTGGCTGACCGCCTTCGCCCAGATCTGCGGCACTCCCAGGTCGACGAGGTTCGCGGTGATGAGGATGGATGCCTCGATCATCGAGCCGACCGCGACGACGGCGACCTCGAAGTCCTGCGCCCCGATCTGCGTGAGCGCCTCGATGTTGCGGGCGTCGGCCTGCACGGCATGGGTGACGCGCTCCGACCACTTCTGGACGAGATCGATGCTGTCGTCGATGGCGAGCACCTCGCGATCGAGGCGGTCGAGCTCGCCCGCGCAGGCGGCGCCGAAGCGCCCGAGTCCGATCACGAGGACGGGCGCATCGCTGCGCAGACGCTCAACCAACGATGGGCCTCTCCACGGGCAGCGAGTAGAGCTGCGGTCGGCTGGAGGCGGCCACGGCCGCCGCGATAGTCACTGTACCAACGCGCCCCATGAACATCGTGGCGGCCAGGACGTACACGGCGAGATCGGGCATGTTCGCCGTGAGCCCCGTCGACAGGCCCACGGTGCCGAATCCGGAGATGACGTCGAAGATGACGTCCTGCACAGGCGCCTGGGTGATCTGGGCGATCGTGATCGTCGAGATCGCCACGATCGTGGAGCCCCACGCGACGACCGACAGACCGACGCGCTGGACGTCGCTCGGGATGCGGCGACCGAACGCCTGCACCGAGGGCCGGCCCTTGGCCTCCGACCATACCGCGAGCGCGAGCACCGCGAGGGTGGTCACCTTGATGCCGCCGGCCGTGGAGGCCGAACCCCCGCCGACGAACATGAGCATCGATCCGACAACGAGCGACGAGCCGTGCAGCTGGCCGATGTCGATGGTCGAGAAGCCGCCCGAGCGGGTCATGGCCGACAGGAAGAACGCCTGGAACGCGGCCTCGATCGGGTTCATCGGCCCGAAGGTCGCGGGGTTGTCGTATTCCAGGCCGAGGAAGACGAGCCCACCGGCGACGAACAGCAGCGTGGTCGTGATGAGCGTCAGCTTGGCGTGCAGCGACCACAGCCGGGTGCGCCAGCGGCGCCGGTAGAGGGTGAGGATGACGGGGAAGCCGAGTTGTCCGAGGAACACGCCGATCATCAGCACGGAGAGCAGGAAGTACTGGTCGATGTACGGCGCGAGGCCTGCGCTGTTCGGCGTGAAGCCGGTGTTGGTGAACGCCATCGCGGCGTAGTACGGCGCCTGCCAGAGGGAGTCGACCGGATCCACGCCGGCGACCAGCAGCGCGGGATAGAGGAGCACCGTCAGGGCGGCCTCGATGACGAGCGTCGACATCGCGACGGTGACCAGCAGCTGGCCGACCTCGCCGAGGCGCACGGTCTGGCCCTCGTTGACCGGACCGCCGTGCGCGCGCAGCGGGTTGGTGTCGCCCGCCGCGATGAGCTTGGCGCGCAGTCCCAGGCGCTTCGAGATGACGAGACCCAGGATCGAGGCGAGGGTCAGGACGCCCATGGCGCCGACGTTCACGCCGATGTAGGTGACGACATGCCCGAACGGTGACCAGTATGTGTACATGTCGACCGTCGACAGGCCGGTGACGCAGATCGTGGACACCGCCGTGAACAGCGCATCCGCGAAGGGCGTGACCTTGTGATCCGCCGTCGAGATCGGCAGCGAGAACAGCACCGTGAACACGCTGATCAGCAGCGCGAAGACGATGACCGCGAAGCGCGAGGGCGACGACGTCGCGAGATCCCGGATGCCGGCGCCCGCCGTGACGACCCAGCGCCGGGGCCGCCCACCTCCGGCCCCTCCGCTGTCCGGTCGCGTCACGCCGTCATGGTACTCGGATGGGTGCCCGGCTAGTCTGAGCACATGGCCGACATCTTCGACGTGATCGCCGACGGTACGCGGCGCGACATCCTGCGCTACCTCCTCGAACGCGCGAACGCAGGCGACGACGGCACGAGCGTGTCGCACATCGTGCTCGAGCTCGGGGTGAGCCAGCCGACGGTCTCGAAGCATCTCAAGGTCCTGCGCGAGGCCGAGCTGGTGTCGGTCCGGGAGGAGGGCCAGCACCGCCTTTACAGCCTGGTGCCGGGCCCCCTCGACGAGGTGGACGACTGGCTGATGCCGTTCATGATCGACGAAGCGGAGGTCGTGGCCGCGGCACTCGACTCCACGTTGCCTGAGCCTGCCGCCCACGCCGCGGAGGTCGTCGGCCGGGCCGCCGCGTCGGCGAAGCACGCTGTGACGTCCGCCTTCCGCAAGCTGCCCGGCCGACCGTAGTCGGCCGCGCACGCCGCTCAGCGCCTGCGGCGCGGGCCGAACAGCCACGCGCCCCACATCGCCGAGACGGCGATGATCAACACGGTCCAGCCGATCGCCCACAGCGGCTCGCTCCCCATGCGCGTCCCCATGAGTAGGCCCCGCAGCGTCTCGATGATCGGCGTGATCGGCTGGTTCCGCGCGACCCACTGCAGCCACGAGGGCATCGTGTCGACGGGCACGAATGCACTCGAGAGGTACGGCAGGAAGAGCAGGATGAACCCGTAGCCGCTCGCCGCCTCCGGGCTGCCGGCAGCGAGGCCGATCGCCGCGAAGAGGTAGGTGATCGCGAGGATGTAGAGCACGATCAGGCCGGCTGCAGCCGCCCACTCCCACAGGTCGGCAGTCGGACGGAAGCCGACGAGCAGCGCGACGCCGATGACGACCGCCGTGGCCACCAGGTTCCGGGCGAGGCTCGCGACGACGTGCCCGGTCAGCACTGCGCCGGCGCGCAGCGGCATCGTACGGAAGCGGTCGATGATGCCGGTCTTCATGTCCTGTGCGACGTACGTCGCGGTCGTGGCCGCGCCGAAGCCGGCGCACAGCAGGATGATGCCGGGCACGACATAGTCGACGTAGCCGCCGTCGGACTCGAGCGCGCCGCCGAACACATACGTGAACAGCAGCATGAGCATCACCGGGAGCATGATCGACATGCTCAGCGACTCGGCGTCGCGCATGCACTGCGTGAGGCTGCGCCGGGCGAACACCAGCTCGGCGGCGATGCCCCGCAGGCGAGGGCGCGGCAGGGGGCGGCTGAGAGATGCGGGGAGGACTGCCGTGCTCATGAGATCTCCTGCGGGATGCGGGCGGCCTTCTGGGCCTGCGTGTCGGTGAGGGCCAGGAAGACATCGTCGAGCGTCGGGCGTCGCAGCGCCACGGAGGCGCCTGCATCCTGCGCATCGATCAGGGCGAGGACGCGGCGGAGGTCGGCGACCGTGCCGTCGGTGGGGAACTCCTCGACGGGCTTGCCGTCGGGGCCGAGCAGCACGAGGGTGTCGGAGCCGAACCGCGCCTTGAGCTGAGCGGGCGTTCCGGTCTCGACGATGCGTCCGCCGTCGAGGATCGCCACGCGGTCGGCGAGGAGGTCGGCCTCCTCGAGGTACTGGGTCGTGAGGAACACTGTCGTGCCGAGGTCGGCGAGGCCGCGAATCACGCCCCACAGCTCCAGCCGGCTGCGCGGGTCGACGCCCGTCGTCGGTTCGTCGAGGAAGAGCACCTCGGGCACGACGACGAAGCTGAGCGCCAGGTCGAGGCGGCGGCGCATTCCGCCCGAGAAGGTCTTCACGCGCCGGGATGCCGCATCCGTCAAGGAGAACCGCTCGAGCAGCTCCGCGGCGCGCCGCCTCGACTCGCGCGGCGAGAGGCCCGAGAGCCGACCGAGCATCACGAGGTTCTCGGTCGCAGTCAGCATGTCGTCGACCGCGGTGCTCTGACCCGTGAGGGCGATCCGGCGCTGGACCTCGACGGCGTCCGTCGCGACGTCGAAGCCCGCGACCCTCGCCGACCCCGAGGTCGGCGCCGACAGAGTCGTGAGCACGGAGATCGTGGTGGTCTTGCCGGCCCCGTTCGGGCCGAGGAGGGCGAACACCTCGCCGGGGTCGACCGTGAGGTCGAGGCCGGAGAGCACAGTGTTCGCTCCGTATGAGACGTGCAGGTCTTGCACGTCGATGGCGGGGATCATCTCGGCATCCTTTCTGTATATGACCGAAACTGTTTATGACGGTAACATACTGTTTATGACGTACACAACCATAGGATGACGAGCATGACCGAACCGGATGCGGACGACCTGCCACGCGGGATCGCCCTGGCGTGGGGGGTCGCGGCGAGCCCCCAGCGCGGACCGAAGCGCGAGATGAGCGTGGAGCGCATCGTCGACGCGGCCGTCGGACTCGCCGACGCCGATGGTCTCGCGGCCGTCTCGATGGCCGCCGTCGCCTCGCGCCTCGGCTACACGCCGATGTCGCTCTACCGCTACATCAGCGCCAAGGACGATCTGATCCTCCTGATGCAGGAGTCCGCCATCGGCGCCCCGCCGCCGATCGAGGGGGAGGGGTGGCGAGAGCGCGTCGTCGCCTTCCACGATGCGCTGATGCGCTCCTACCTCGCACACGCATGGGTCATCGAGATCCCGATCACCGGCGTCACCGCAACCCCGAATTCGGCCGCGTGGATGGATGCCGGCCTCCAGGTCTTCGACGGCACGCCGCTCGACGACGACGCTCGCCTGTCGCTCACCCTGCTGCTCACGGGGTACGCGCACTGGAATGCGACCGTGATCGCGGGGATGTCTCGCCGGGCTGCGGCATCCGGTCGCGATCTCGAGGAGGTCAGCCATGCCGAGGACGACCTGCTCGCCCGGCTCGTCACCGCCGACGAGTACCCCTCGCTGCACCGGGCGGTCGCCGCCGGCGTGCTGTCATCGGGGACGGACCCCTTCTGGTTCGGGCTCGGCGTCATCGTGGACGGCATCGCCGCCCACCTCGAGTCGCTCGCGGCGGGCACCTTCGTGCCGCCGCAGCCGCCTCCGCCTCCGGAGGCCCCCGAGGTGCTGGCCGACAAGAAGTACCGCGAATCGCAGAAGAAGGTGCGTGAGGCCGAGAAACTGCTGCGTGCGGCGCACCGCGAGGAGCGTGCCAGCCTGCGTGAGGCGCGGGAACGGGCACGGCAGCGCGAGGTCAAGGGGCGCGGGCGCGCGTAGTCACGGGAATCACAGAAGTCACATGGGTTTACACCTGTCCCTCGCGACCCCTACAGTATGGAGATACATCTCCTGGGGATACGCGGAGGACCAATGGCCGAGCTGCCGGATGTGCGCTTTCTGACGGTCGCCGAAGTCGCAGAGCTCATGCGCGTGTCGAAGATGACGGTTTACCGCCTGATCCATGCGGGCGAGCTGCCCGCCGTCCGCTTCGGGCGCAGCTACCGAGTGCCTGAAGGGGCCGTCACGGACGCCCTGCAACGGCCCATCGCGGATGTCGGCTGAGGTGGCGTCCGGCGTCGGCTAGACTGTTCCGAGGCATTTTTTTCCTTTGCCCGATCCCGGACGCGTCCGATGTCGCGTCCAGACCCCGACATTGTGAGGTTTTCCGTGGGTTCTGTCATCAAGAAGCGCCGCAAGCGCATGGCGAAGAAGAAGCACCGCAAGCTGCTTCGCAAGACTCGCCACCAGCGCCGCAACAAGAAGTAAGCTGCGGCTCCGACACAAGCGCCTGTCCCTCCGGACGGGCGCTTCGTGTCTGTGCACTCGCATCGTCACGGAGGAACCCATGAAGTCGATCACCGTCCAGCAGCGTCACGACCGCGCCGGCATCCCGCTCATCGACGTGCGCGAGGAGCACGAGTTCCGCGCCGGGCACGTCCCCGGGGCCGTGAACCTCCCGATGTCGACGCTCGGCGACCAGCTGCACCTGCTGCCCGAGGGCGAGTTCGACGTGATCTGCGAGATCGGCGGCCGATCGGCGCGCGTCGCCCAGGCGCTCGAAGCCCGCGGCCACGAGGCCGTGAACGTCGACGGCGGCACGCGGGCCTGGATCGAGGCGGGCTACGCCGTCGAGCACTGACCGTCCCTCCGGTACGGCCGCTCGGGTTCTCAGCCGCTCGTAGGATGGACCGGTGACGACCCTCACCCTGATCGGAAAGCCCGACTGCCACCTCTGCGACGTGGCGCACGAGATCGTCGAGCAGGTCGTCGCGGAGCTTCCCGAGGACGCCGACATCGAGGTCGTGGAGACGTCGATCCTCGACGACCCCGCCCTCTACGACCTGTGGTGGGAGAAGATCCCGGTCGTCCTGATCGATGACCACCTGCACGCGCATTGGCGACTGGATGCTGCGCGCCTGCGCGCCGCGTTGGAGGAGGCCCCGAGCCTCGCACAGAAGGAGACACGATGACCCTCAGGCACGTCGTCGCGTGGAAGCTCGCGGCATCCGATCAGGAGACGCGGGACACGCACGCGCGCGAGATCTCCGAGCGTCTGCGCGCCCTCGTCGGAGTCGTCCCGTCGATCGGCTCGCTGACGGTGGGCCCGAATGTGGTCGAGGGGGGCTGGGACGTCGCCTTGGTCGCCGACTTCGCGGATGCCGACGCCCTCGACGCCTACCAGACGCATCCGGTGCATCAGGAGGTCGTCGCGTACGTCCGCAGCGTCGTGAGCGATCGGGTCGCCGTCGACTTCGAGCTCTGACGTCGGCGAAAGCGAACGGCCCCCCGAGGCGGGGGGCCGTTCTGCGTTTCGTGGCTGCTCAGGGGGCGAGGCGGGTCGGACCGCGGAACAGGAAGGTGACCTCGCGGATCGACGACTCGCCGAGCATCAGCATCAGCAGACGCGCCAGGCCCATGCCGAAGCCGCCGTGCGGGGGAGCGCCGAAGCGGAAGAAGTCGACGTAGTGCTCGATGCCCGCCGGGTCGAGGCCCTTCTCGACGGCCTGCTCCTCGAGCACCTCGACACGGTGCTCGCGCTGCGCGCCCGTCGTGATCTCGACGCCCTTGAACAGCAGGTCGTAGCTCTTCGTGAGACCGGTCTCGGGGTCGCGCATGTGGTAGTACGGCCGGATCTCGGGGTGGTAGTCGGTCACGAAGACGAACTGGTGGCCGTAGGTCTCCTCGACGTGGGCGGAGACCTGGCGCTCGCCCTCCGGGTCGAGGTCGCCGTCGGTGCGCGGGATCTCGTAGCCGCGCTGCCGGACGATCTCGCGCGCCTCGGCGAGCGGGATGCGCGGGAAGGGGATCGAGGGCACGACGACCTCGATGCCGAAGAGCTCCTCGATCTCGGCGCCGTGCTTCTCCTTGACGGCCGTGAACGCGACCTGCAGAAGCTCCTCCTGCATCTTCGCGACGTCGTCGTGCGAGTCGATCCAGCTGATCTCGGCGTCGATCGAGGTGAACTCGGTCGCGTGGCGGCTCGTGAACGAAGGGTCCGCGCGGAACGCGTCGGCGATCTCGAAGATCTTGCCGAAGCCGGCGGCCTGCGCCATCTGCTTGAAGTGCTGAGGGCTCTGCGCCAGGTAGGCGGTCTGGTCGCCGAAGTACTCGAGCTGGAAGAGCTCGGCACGCGATTCCGACGGGGTCGACATGAGCTTGGGTGTGTGGATCTCGATGTAGTCGCGCTCGACCCAGTACGCGCGCATCGCGTGCTCGAGCGTCGTCTGCACCCGGAAGATGAGCTGGTTGCGACGCTGGCGCAGGTCGACGACGCGGTAGTCCATCCGCTTGTCGAGGCTGCTGTCCGCCGCGATCGGCAGCTCGGCGGGAGCGGCGCCGGCGACGGCGAGGTCGTCGATCTTGATCTCGACGCCGCCGAGCTTGACGCGCTCGTCGTGCTTGAGCGTGCCGGTCGCCGTCAGGAACGTGCCCGTGGTGAGGTTCGAGATGAGGTCCGTGAGGGCGAGGGCCGCCGCATCCTGTTCCGAGCCGTCCTCGGCGGGACGAGTCGCAGGGTTCACGAGCTGCACGGCGCCCGTCTCATCGCGCAGGATGACGAACTGCACCTTCTTCTGGTCGCGGACGGTCTCGACCCATCCGGACACCGAGACGGCACCGTCTTCCCGGGCCTGCAGCTGCTTGACGAGGACGCGTTCAGTCACGAGCGAACAGTCTACGGGGATGCCGCAGGCCGCCTGTCGGCATCCCCGTCCAGCGGCGTGCGCCTCAGGCGGCGAGGCCGCTGCCGGTCTCGAGGACGGACTTCAGGCCGCTGAGCACCATCATCCACCCCACACCGGCGACGTTGCCCGCCGTGATCGGCGACTCTTCGAGCTGGTCGTGGGTGGCGGTGAGCAGGCAGAAGCCGCCGTCCTGCGGCTCGATCTCCCACGTGATGCGGCTCGCCGGCTCGACCGCCGCCTCCTCGTCGTAGAGCGAGCGCCAGCCGACGACGAGGCGTCGCGGCGGATCCGACTCGAAGACCGTCTCGTCGCCCCACAGCGTCTCGCCATCCGGCGCGCGGTAGCGGAACGGTGTTCCCACCTCGGCCGTCGTCTCGACGCGCGAGCCGTAGAAGTACTGCGCAGTGAACTCGGGTTTGGTGATGGCATCCCAGATCGCCTGCGGCGTCGCCTTGATGAAGATCCGGTACACCTGGATCGTCTCCCGCGGGTCGGGGTGGATGCTCATCGCGTCATTGCTCATTCGGATTCCTCCAGCCGTGATCTGAGGTCGGCGAGCGCGGATGCGGGCCCGACCGTGTACTTGTCGATCCAGCGGTCGTGGATGATGCGGATCGGCACGGGATTGAGGTAGTGCAGCTTCTCCCTTCCGGAGCGGCGGATGACGACGAGGCCGGCGGCCTCGAGGATGCCGAGGTGCTTCGCGACGCCGAAGCGGGTGAGCGGCAGGTCGGACTCGAGCTCGGTCTGCGTGCGTCCGCCCTTCTCGAACAGTCGGTCCAGCAGGTGGCGGCGCGTCGGGTCGGCCAGGGCTTTGAACACCGCGTCGTCGTCGTGCGCTCGGGGTGGCCCGGCGCCGGCGTCGCGAGCGTCCGTCGCGTCGTCATCCATCACAGTCAAGATAGGTGACTGTTTGGTCACGTGTCAAGGGCATTGGCGGAATGCACGAGACTCGAGGGATGCGTGCGGTCATCCTCGGCGGGACAGGTGCGATCGGCGGGGCGACGGCGCTCCGCCTGGCGCGAGTCGGCTGGTCGGTCGATGTCACCGGGCGCTCGGCTCATCTCATGCCGCCCGAGCTGCGGGCAGTCGGCGTACGGTTCCACTCCGTCGAACGCGGCGACGCGCCCGCGATCTCGGATCTCCTCGGGAGCGGGACCGACCTCCTGGTCGATCTCCTCGCGTACCGAGCAGCCGATGCGCGCGCGCTGCTGCCGATGCTCGCATCCGTCGGATGCCCGGTCGTCATCTCGTCGCGCGCCGTCTACATCGACGCCGAGGGGCGCGACATCAACGGCGACGAGCCGCCTCGGTTCCCTGTGCCCATGCGCGAGGCGAATCCGACCGTCGCGCCCGCAGGCGACGAGGTGGACCCGTACACGCGGGAGGGTTATGCGCCCTCGAAGGTCGCGGTGGAGCGCACCGTGCTCGACAGCGGCCTGCCCGTGACGGTCATCCGGCCCTCGAAGGTGCACGGGCGCTGGGCGCGGAATGCGCGCACGCGCGTGTTCGTGGAGCGGATGCTGCGTGGCGACGAAGTCATCCCGCTCGTGCGGCGCGGCGCATCCATCGACCATCTGAGCGCCGCGGCGAACACGGCGGCCCTCATCGAGGCGGTCGCCGCGTCGCCGGGAGCAAGGTTGCTGAACAGTGCCGATCCGGATGCGCCGTCCGCCCGCGAGATCGTGCACTCCATCGGAGCCGAACTCGGATGGAAGGGCAGGCTCGAGCTGCTCGACGGCGACGACGAACGCGGCGCGAACCCGTGGGCGGCGCGGCATCCCATCGTGCTCGATACCAGCGCGTCGCTGGCGCTCGGATATCGGCCGATCGGGACGGGGGTCGATCTCGTCCAGGACGAGGCGCGCTGGGTCGCCTCCACGATGTGACCGCGGGACGGATCCGACGCAGCGCGCGGCATCCGTCCCGTGCACCAGACTGGGAGCATGACGTCAGCCGACGAGACCATCCCCGCCGACTACCGGCACCTCCTCGAGAACCCGAACTACGGCCACCTCGGCACGATCCGCCCGGACGACACCGTCCAGGTGAACCCGATGTGGTTCGAGTTCGACGGCGAGAACGTACGATTCACGCACACCACGTACCGGCAGAAGTTCCGGAACCTGCAGCACAACGACTCCTTCGCGCTGTCGATCATCGACCCCGGGAACCCGTTCCACTACCTGGAGGTCGCGGGCCGCATCGTCGAGGTCGTCCCCGACCCCGACGGCGCCTTCTACGTGCGCCTGCAGAACCGGTACGGCAACGACAGCACGAACCCGCCGCGCGACAAGGCCGACAGGGTGATCCTCGTCGGCTCGATCGAGCGCGCCACCAAGCAGTAGGCGCCACCGATGCCCGCGAATCGCAGAACGGCCGTCCTGACCGGCGCCGGCCGCGCCAACAGCATCGCGAACGCGATCGCCCTCGCGCTCGCCGACGCCGGGTGGGATGTCGCGTTCACGACGTGGACCGCGTACGAGGCCCGCGTGCCGCTCGGCGCGGATCCGGAGGAGGGTGCGAACGCCCTCGCCGCCCAGCTCGAACAGCGGGGTGCGCGGTCGCTGCGTCTGGAGGCAGACCTCGCAGATCCGGCGACGCCGGAGCGCGTGCTGGCCGATGCGTCGGCGGCCCTCGGTCCGATCTCCGGATTGGTGCTGTCGCACTCGGAGAGCGTGGACTCGTCCATCGCCGACACGACGGTCGAGAGCTTCGATCGGCACTTCGCGGTCAACGTCCGTGCGGCGTGGCTGCTGATCCGCGCGTTCGCGGCGCAGGCTCCGTCATCCGGCGGTCGCATCGTGGCGCTCACGAGCGATCACGTCGCGCACAACCTGCCCTACGGCTCGAGCAAGGGCGCCCTCGACCGCATCGTGCAGGCGGCCGCGGTCGAGCTCGGACCGCAGCGGATCACCGCCAACCTCGTCAATCCGGGTCCGGTGGACACGGGATGGATGGATGCGTCGATCCGCGAGACGATCGTGGCGCGCCAGCCGTCGGGCCGGCTCGGCCTGCCGGACGACACGGCGCGGCTCGTGCGCTTCCTGATGTCCGACGAGGCGGAGTGGGTCACGGGCCAGTTGATCCACAGCGACGGCGGCTTCAGCTCGTAGCGACGCCGCGCCTCAGCGCGAGGACGGAGTGAGCGTCGCGACGATGCGCTCGGCCTGGCTCCAGAACTGGCTGTAGTACCCGGCATCCGCATTGATCTGCACGGCGTGGGCGAGCGTCGTCGGATCCATTGTCTGCCAGCCCGGGACCTTCGTCAGCTTCGTGAAGAAGGTGCGCGCCGCGACATACGGGTCCATGCGCTGTGCGAGCGTGCCCCACGCGCCGTTGTCGCGCTGCTGGAACACGCCACGGCTGTCGGGGCCCGCCGCGTCGCCGTAGTCGAGGTTCCGCAGCTTCGACTCGCCGATCGCGGTCATGACGCCGATGGTCTGGGTGCGCTGGCCGATGCCCATGTCGCGGGCCGCGGTCATGATCTTGGCCGCGTTGACGAGCTCGGGCTGGCAGTAGCCCTCCACCGGCCCGCGGGGCACCTCGATCTGACCGACCGTCGTCGGCGGCACGTCCGGGCAGGGATTGGCCGACGCGGAGGCCTGCACGATGCCGGCGGCGACGCCGCCGAGGAAGAGGATGCCGACGACCGCGGTCAGCCATCCCACGATTCTGCGCACCACGATCACCTCTCCTCCTGGACGGCTCTGCCCGAGCCGGACGGCGCCCTCGGGAGGCGCCACTCTGCGCCCATTATGCGCGCGATGCACGCCGGCGCATCCCCTCGGCACGCGGCTGGTCAGCCAACGCCCAGGGGATCCCCTCCGTATCCGGAGCGGGCCCGCTCGGGTGACGCTCAGCCTGCCCACAGAACCCTCCCACGTAGACTGGGGGGGTGCCCGCCGATCGCCTCCATCTCGTGCGCCATGGGGAGGTCCACAACCCCGACCGCGTGCTCTACGGGCGACTCCCGGAGTTCCGGCTGAGCGCCGACGGGCGGCGGATGGCGCGGCAGAGCGCCGACTATGTGAAGCGCCTCGAGCGACCGGTCGGAGCCCTCGTGTGCTCGCCGCTGCAGCGCACCCGCGAGTCGGCCGAGCCCTTCGTCGAGCTGTTCGGCATCGAGCCCGTCATCGACGAGCGGGTGATCGAGCCCACCAACGTCTTCGAGGGCAAGCGCATGAAGCGCGCCGTCGCGAATCCGCTCAACTGGCGTCACCTCGTGCGGCCGTCCGTGCCGAGCTGGGGTGAGCCGTACGCACAGGTGGTCGCCCGGATGCGTGCGGCGATGGCGGATGCGTGGACCCGCACCCGTCACGGCGACGTGGTCGTCGTCTCCCACCAGCTGCCGATCTGGGTCACCCACCTGGCCGTCGCCGGCGAGCCGCTCAAGCACAATCCCGCGAAGAGGCGGTGCGCGCTGTCGAGCGTGACGAGTTTCGAAGGCGGTCCCGACCAGTGGGTCGAGGTCGCCTACGCAGAGCCCGCGGTCACCGCGGGTGCGGTGGATGTGGGGGCGGTATGAGGCTGTTCAGGACACGCCGGGCGACGGTCGCGGCATCCGCCCTGCTCGCCGTCGTGCTGGCCGGCGGTCTTGCCGCGTGCACGTCCGACAATCCGCTCGCCGCGCAGTACAAGAGCGGCGACAACAAGGGGTATGTCGCCGGCGACTTCCAGACGAAGGAGATCGCTCCGGCCGAGCGCGGTGCGCCCGTCGTCTTCACCGGCACCACCGACGAGGGCAAGAAGGTCTCGAGCACCGACTACAGCGGCGGCGTGCTGGTCGTGAACTTCTGGTACGCCGCGTGCGGCCCGTGCCGTGCGGAGGCGCCGCGTCTCGACAAGGCGCTCGCGGACCTCAGCGGCAAGAGCGTCTCGTTCCTCGGCGTCAACACGCGAGACCAGGCCGCGACGTCCGCATCGTTCGCGAAGACCTACAAGGTCGCTTACCCGAGCATCATCGCGGTGGATGACGGCCAGGTGAAGTTCGACTTCTCCAAGGCGACGCCGCTCAGCGCGACGCCGACCACGATCGTGCTCGACAAGAAGGGGCGCGTGGCCGCCCGCATCATCGGCGAGCTGCCGGATGCGTCGATCCTGACGTCGATCGTGAGCACGGTCCTCACGGAGAATTCGTGAACCTCGGCGGCCTCATCGCCGATGGGGCCCTGTGGCTCGCCCTGCCGATCGCGCTCGCAGCCGGGCTGCTCTCGTTCCTCTCGCCGTGCGTGCTGCCGCTCGTTCCGGGGTATCTCGGCTACATCGGAGGCGCGGTCCAGCCTCGGGCCACGGATGACGCGGCCGCCGACTCCGGCATGCCCGGGCGTCGTCGTCTCCTCCTCGGCGTCCTACTTTTCATCGCCGGATTCACGGTCGTGTTCGTGTCGATGACGATCCTGGGCGGTACGGTCGGCCAGTTCCTCCAGCTCTACTCCGACCTCATCACGCGCATCCTCGGCGTCGTCGTGATCGCCCTCGGCCTGGTCTTCATCGGCGTGTTCGGGTTCGCGCAGCGGACCGTCCACCCGCAGGTGCGCGGCGAGATCGGCCTCATCGGCGCGCCGCTGCTCGGGCTGGCGCTCGGCGTCGGCTGGACCCCGTGCATCGGCCCGACCCTGGGCGCCATCATGGCCCTCTCCTGGAATGCCGCCGACCCGATGCGGGGGGCGCTCCTCGGCCTCGCATACTCGCTGGGACTCGGCATCCCGTTCGTCCTCATCGCCCTCGGATTCGGGTGGGCGACCCGCTCCCTGACCTTCCTGCGCCGTCACATCCGCGCGGTCAACCTCATCGGGGGCGCGCTTCTCGTCGCCCTCGGCATCCTGATGGTGACCGGCGTCTGGAGCGCGTTCATGTCCCAACTGCAAGGGGTGATCGGCAGTGTCCCGCTCCCGCTCTGACGAGCCCTCGACCGGCACCAGCTCGGACCCCCTGCGGCCGTCCGACGCCGTCGACGGCATCGAGATCGACGAATCGGTGACGTCGCCGAAGCTCGGCTTCGTCGGATGGATGCGGTGGGGCTGGCGTCAGCTCACGAGCATGCGCACGGCGCTCGTGCTGCTGCTGCTGCTCGCCATCGCCGCGGTGCCCGGCTCGATCGTCCCGCAGCGCAGCGCCGACCCGAACGGCGTCGTGCAGTGGAAGCAGGACAACCCCGTCCTGTTCCCGATCCTCGATCACATGCAGCTGTTCGACGTCTACACGTCGGCGTGGTTCTCGGCGATCTACATGCTGCTGTTCGTCTCGCTCATCGGCTGCGTCATCCCGCGCACGCGACACCACTGGCAGGCCCTCCGCGCCCGGCCGCCGCGCACGCCGGCGCGCCTCTCGCGACTGGCCGACCACCGTGAGGAGGTCGTCGAGCTCGCAGCGGGAACCGATGCGGCGATCGCCGCCGAGCACGCGATCGACGTCGCCCAGCAGCAGCTGCGTCGCGCCGGCTACCGGGTCGAGCGGTATGACGGCAGGGGCGCCTTCTCGGTCTCGGCGGAGCGCGGCTACCTCCGCGAGACCGGCAACCTCGTGTTCCACGCATCCCTCGTCGGGGTCCTGCTGGCGGTCGGCATCGGCGGCGGGCTGACCTACACCGGCCAGCGCGTGGTGGTCGAGGGGCAGACGTTCGTCGACGCGCTCACGGACTACGACTCGTTCAACCCCGGGCGCTTCGTGAACTCGGACGCGCTCGTGCCGTACACGCTGTCGCTCAAGAAGTTCGACGTCACCTACCAGCCGTACGGGAAGCCCGGATCCGGGCAGGCCGGCGACTTCGTCGCCCACGTCACGACCCAGATGGAGGGGGCTCAGCCCACGAGCGACGAGGTGCGGGTCAACCACCCGCTCACGTTCGCGGGCGACCGGATCTACCTGCTCGGCAACGGCTACGCGCCGACGGTCACCGTGCGCAACGCCCAGGGGGACATCGTCTTCCACGACTCGATCCCCTTCCTGCCGCAGGACGCGAACTTGACCTCGCTCGGCGTCATCAAGATCCCGGACGGCCTGCCGGAGCAGCTCGGTCTGGTCGGGTTCTTCTACCCGACGAGCGTCAAGATGAGCACCGGCGCGTTCACGTCCGCGTATCCGGCGCTCGTGAACCCCGTGCTGACCCTCAATGTGTACGGCGGCGATCTCGGCATCAACAACGGCACTCCGCGCTCGGTCTACGCGCTCGACCAGACCGGCATGACGCAGCTGACCGGTGGGAAGACCGGCGTCGACTCCATCGAGCTCGAGCCCGGCAAGACCGCGTCGCTGCCGAAGGGGATGGGCACCATCACGTTCGACGACATGTCGCCGGCGGGTTCCACCGACGGCAGCCAGTCGGTCAAGCGCTTCGTGTCGCTGTCGATCCACCACGACGCCGCGGGGCCCTGGGTGCTGCTGTTCGCCGCGTTCGCGGTCGCGGGTCTCGTGGTCGCGCTGTTCGTGCCGCGGCGGCGCATGTGGGTCGCGGCGAAGGCCGACGGATCCGCGGTGCGCCTCGAGTACGCGGGCCTAGCGCGCGGCGAGGATCCGACCCTCGCCGCAGCCGTCGACACGCTGGCCGAGAAGCATGCGGAGGCGCTCCGCACGGAGGGAACGGCGACGCCGGCCGGGGCCTCGGGAGCCCCGGAAAACCGGGCGTAGACTGACACCATGCCCTCGCTCGACTCGATCTCGATCCTGCTCGTCTGGACGGCCGTCGCGATCTATGCCCTTGCCTTCATCGCATACGCGATCGATCTGTCGAAGCGCTCGGCGCTCGCGATCGAGGCGAAGGATGCGGCGGAGCGCGAGGCGGCGCGCGAACTCGTCGCCGTGGCCGCGGCGGGCGGCTCCGCGCCGGTCGCAGGGGACGCGGCATCCGTCATGCGCGCCGAGGAGCGCGCGGCGGAGAAGGAGCTGCACGCGCCCATCGCCGAGCGCTCGCGACAGGTCTGGGCCCGCATCGGCACCTCCCTCGTGGTGCTCGGCCTGCTCTTCCACATCGGCGCCGACGTCACGCGCGGCATCGCCGCCGGGCGCGTGCCCTGGTCGAACATGTACGAGTTCTCGCTCACGGGGACGATGCTGATCGTCTTCGTGTACCTGATCGTGCTGATCCGCTACGACCTCCGCTTCCTCGGGGCGTTCATCACGGGCCTCGTCGTGCTCCTCATGGGCGGCGCGATGGTCGGCTTCTACGTGCCGATCACCCCGCTCATGGACCCGCTCAAGAGCGTGTGGCTCGTCATCCACGTCTTCGTCGCATCCCTCTCGACCGCCCTGTTCGCGATCGCGTTCGGACTCTCGGTCGCGCAGCTCATGCAGTCGCACCGCGAGCGCAAGGTCGTCGAGGCGGCGGCCGCGGGACCGGACGCCCAGCCGGTCAAGACCGGCCCGGGCTTCCTGCGCACCCTGCCCGGCGCGGACGCCCTCGAGTCGCTCGCCTACCGGTTCGCGATCATCGGCTTCATCGGCTGGACGTTCACACTCATCGCCGGATCGATCTGGGCGAACGACGCCTGGGGCCGATACTGGGGCTTCGACACCAAGGAAGTGTGGACCTTCGTCATCTGGGTGCTGTATGCGGGCTACATCCACGCCCGCGCGACGCGAGGCTGGCGCGGCACCCGATCGGCCTGGCTCTCGATCGTCGGCTTCGCCGCCGTCATGTTCAACTTCACCATCGTCAACATGTTCTTCAAGGGCCTGCACGTCTACAGCGGACTGCAGTAAATCCCTGGTCAGGACTCGTATGCCGGATTCGGCATGATGCTCTTTCCTGAGTGTTCGCCCAGATCCGCTGATGAAAACCCTTGACGTCCGTGTCGGGCGCAGGCTACGTTCGGCCTCGGATCGTTCAGCTCAGCCGTCTGCTGGGGGTATGAGCAAACGCCGACCGTGAAGCTTGGGGGAGCTGACCTGGTCAGATGCTTCTCGCGTCGTTGATACGGATTTTCTGATTCTCGTACCGACGGGTGAGGAATTTGAACGCTGGGACCGTGTGGGGACGCGGCCGTGGCGCGGGGTGGTTTGCCGCTCTGACCATGGTGACGTCGGTGGCGCTCGCCTTGACGGCGATGGCGCCCAACACCGCGACGATCCTCGGCGTGGCGCCCGTCACCGCGCAGGCGGCCGCCGCCCCGGCGCAGTCGGTTTCATCACCGGCGGCGGACGGGACCCCGCAGGGGGCACCCGTCGGCGAGGTCGTCGGCACGGCGGCGTTCCTCGACGTCCACCCGTTCGACGTCGCCTCCGATCCGTCGGCCGCGCCGACAGATCCGGCGGCGCCCAGCGACCCGGTGACCGTGACGGGCGATCCGGCCCCGGCGCCCTCGGACCCTGCACCTGCTCCGGCTCCGTCGGACCCGGCGCCCGCACCTGCCGACCCGGCTCCTGCGCCCGCTCCTGCGGACCCCGCCCCGGTCGACCCGGCTCCGGCTCCCACCGCTCCCGCCCCGGCTCCCGCGGCAAGCGCCCCGGCGCCCTGGGTGATCCAGATGACGACCGCGAACGCGACGCTCGTCGTCCACGCGGACGGCACCGTGACGTTCGGGGGCGAGACCCGGAACCTCGCGGACGTGGTGCGCATCGACGTCGTGGGCACCGGCGCCGACGACATCCTCACGATCGTGTTCGAGGGCGCAGCCCCGGCGATCGCCATCTCGTTCGACGGGGCCGAGGGCTTCGACACCCTGAAGACCCAGGGCGGGTCCGGGCTGTCGTCCCGGCCGACCGACGGCCACTCCGGAGTCCTGAACATCGGCGCGGCGGCGATCACCTACGCCAACATCGAGCCCATCACGGACACGGGCAGCGGCGGTGACGTCGAGTTCACGCTGAGCGACAGCGACGACACCGCGGTGCTCGAGGCCGACGGCGCGCAGCTGCGGCTGCGCTCCACCGATGCGAGCCCGACGTTCGAGCAGACGTCGTTCACCGGTCCGACGGCGGCGGGAACGCACCTGCGGCTGCTCGGCGGCAAAGGACACGACAAGCTCACGATCACGACGAACATCACGCTGGCCCTCGCGGCCCTGTTCGCCTCGTTCGAGGAGATCACGGTCGCCCCGGGCATCACCATCTCGGCGAGCGCGATCGACCTCGAGGCGGCCGAAGACATCACCGGCGGCCCGTCGCTGACCTGCCTGGCATCGTTGGTCACGCACTGCGCGGTCGCCACCATCGAGGTCACCGGCGCGACGCTCACCGCGGACTCGGTGACGCTCAACGCGGCGGCATCCGTCACTCCCGACGCGAGCCACGCGACCGCATACGTCGTGAACGTCACGTCGAACGCGAGTGTCCACGCGGGCACGGGCACTGTGATCACCGCGACCAACGGGGATGCGAAGCTGACCGCGTCCTCGACCGTCGGGAAGTTCGTTCTGAACAAGAAGTACGGCGACCTCGCGATCGTCGACTCGGAGGCCTCGGCACTCGTCGACGGCAACGCGCTCATCACCTCGAGCGGCGCGACGACCGTGTCGGCGACCTCCACGGTGGATGCTGAGGCGAACGTCGGATCCGACAGCAGCAAGGACGAGGGCGGCTCGACCGGCGGCAACACCAGCGCGAGCAGCTTCGATGCGGCCGTCGCGATCGTGAACGTCACCGCAGGCGCCCTCGCCACCCTGGCCGGCACCGCCCGCATCGCAGCCGGCGGGGCGCTGTCGATCCTCGCGACGAACACCGCGACCCTCATCGGGATGGCGGATGCGAAGGACGCCACGAGCGGCGCCGGCATCGCGGTCCTCCACCTCGATCAGACCACGACGGCCGCCGTCGACAGCACGAGCGCCACGGCGACGACAGGATCGTCCGTCGCCGTGACGGCGACCCAGTCGTCGACGATCACGCCGGACGCCAATGCCGGCAAGGGCGGCGCGACGCAGAACGAGAAGGACGCCAACGACTCGAGCCGTTCGAACGGACAGGCCAACACGTCCGACGGATCGATCGGCGTCGCGGGGGCCCTCGCCGTCGCGGTCCTCACCGCCACCACGATCGCCCGCATCGTCGGCGCGTTCATCTCGAGCGCCGGTGCCGTGCAGATCCACGCGACCGGCACCAACACCGTCGCGACGACCGCGGACGGCGGCACGACCGACGGCGGCGGCGGCAGCACCGGGTTCGGGCTCGGCATCGGCATCGCCATCAACATCATCTCGGCGCTCACCCAGGCCTTCGCCCAGGCGGCCGACATCGCCGCGAACGGCGGCGTGGACATCTCGGCGTCCAACCCCGCGACCGGGGACTCGACGTACAACGCCACCGCCACCTCGGGGAAGAAGGGCTCCGGCACCGTCACGATCGCCGGATCGCTCGCCGTCAACAAGATCGACTCGACCACGCAGGCCTACCTGCGTGGCACCGGGCAGTATCACGGCAAGAACGTCGCACTGAGCGCCCGCGGCAGCTCCAAGAGCCACGCGTCGGCCACCTCGAAGTCCGACGGCACCGGCTCGGTCGGTGCGGGCGCATCCGTCGCCCTCACGCTCGTGACCACGCTGGTCGATGCCGACGTCGACGCGGACGCGGCGCCGGCGGGCATCGCCGGACTCACCCTCACCGCGATCGGCGCCGACGAGGCCACGACCGAGACGACGGGCGGCGCCGACGGCGGCACGAGCGCCACACTGACGGGCGTCGCGAGCATCGCGATCCACAACGTGAAGACCACCGCCTCGGTCCTCTCCGGAGCGACCCCGCTGACGCTCTCCGGCGGACTCACCGCCCACGCCGACCAGACCGCGAAGGCGACGACCACCGCGAAGGGTGCGACGACCGCAGGCTCGGGCGCGACGCTGGCCGCCACGATCTCGTTCGCGCTGACGTCGGCCGACCACGAGTCCGACTCGTCGCTCTACCGCGACGTCGCCGCCGGCGGCGACATCTCGATGCGCGCCGACGGCACCTCGACCACCTCGACGTCCGCCGAGGCGACGGCCCAGGGCGCGCCGGACAAGAACAACGACACGACCGGCAAGGACGCCAACACCAAGTCCGACGACAAGCTCAAGAACGCCTCGGGCAAGACGAAGGGCGGCGCGGGCGGCGGCACGGACACGCCGAAGGCGCAGGACGAGAGCGGAGCGACGCTCTCGGTCGCCGCCGCCATCGCCTTCGACATGGTGAAGTCGTGGACGACGGCCATCGTCGCCGACGGCGCGCACATCGTCACGACCGGCGCGCTGCTGCTGACGACGACGAACAACACGGACGCCTCGTCCTCGGCGAAGGGCACGGCGACCAACTCGTCGTCCATCGGCATCGGCGCCGCCCTCGCGGTGACGAAGGTCATGCTCCGGAATCTGGCCGAGGTGGGCATCGGAGCCTCGGTGCAGGCCCACGCGCTGACCCTCAGCGCAACGGTACGGACGGTCGGGGCCGATGACGCCCACGCGTTCCAGGCGACGGCGGAAGCAGGTGCCGGCAACACAAGCGGCACTCTCGGCCTTGCGGGTGCGTTCGCCCTCGACATCGTCGATGAGCAGACTCGCGCAGACCTGCGTTCCGACCCGGCCGCAGGGCCTGCACCGATTCCTCCGGGCGTCGCGATCGTGGGCGGGGGCGCCGTCTCGATGACCGCGCAGTCCAAGAGCAGCGGCAAGGCATCCGGCAAGGCGACCCAGGAGGGCGACGCCACCGTCGGGATCGGCGCATCCTTCGCCCTCACCCTGGTGACGCAGATCGTCTACGCCGGGATCCAGCAGGTCGCCGACCCGACGCGCGGGCCCCCGCTCACGGGAGCCGGTGCAATGAGCCTCGCGGCGACGCAGGTCGTCACGCTCACGACGGAGGCCACCGCCGGAGGCAAGTCCGGATCCGTCACGATCGTTCCCGCGGTCGCCATCACTCTTGCCACCCTCCACTCGAGCGCGTCGATCGGCGCATCCGCCTCCGCGCTCACCGCCGCAAGCGTCGCCGCCACGGCCTCCCAGACAGTCTCCGCGACGACGACCGCCGAAGGCTCGGCGACCGTCGGCTCCACGGCCGGGTTCGGCATCTCACTCGCCCTGGCGGTCGTCGACGACATCGTCGCCGACTCCGGCAGCGCGCGGAGCATCACCGCTACCGGCGCCGTCGCGTTCCAGGCCGATCAGGCCGTGAAGGTCGAGACCACCGCGAAGGCCGCCGCCAAGGGCGCAGACAAGTCCGAGGGCAAGGACGGCGGCGGCAAGGACGTCAACCAGAAGGCCGACGACAACCTCTCGAAGGCGTCCTCGCAGAAGCAGTCCGAGACGGGGACGGGCTCCGGAACGTCGTCGACGCCGAAGGCGGCCACCAACGACAACGGCGGCGCATCCCTCTCGATCGCCGGCGCCATCGCGATCAACGTCGTCGCCACCACCTCGAAGGCATGGCTGGCGGACGGCATCACGATCTCGTCCGGCGGCGTCGTCACCTTGAAGTCGCAGGCGAACACGGATGCCTCGGCCACCGCCCGCGGCGACTCGGCGGCGAAGGCGTCGGTCGGCATCGGGGCGGGCGTCGCGGTGCAGAAGGTCACCATCGTCAACCGGGCCACGACCGGTGCGAGCACCATCAACGCCGCCGGCCTCGCCGTCGTGGCCACGATGAAGACGACCGACGACAGCGACGTGGTGCGCCACTGGACCGGATCGGACTGGGAGATCGTCGACTCCGGCGAGCAGCTGCCCGGCCCGTCGAAGGACGACGTCTACTTCGTCAAGACGACCGACCCCGACAACTCCGGCGACCACCACGGCACCTACACCTTCGACGGCTCGAGCTGGACGATCCAGGATGACGCGGCCCTCCAGGGCACCGTCGACGAACTGCCGAACAACGCGGCGACGGACGGCTACTACCTGCTGACCTTCGCGAAGGACGGCCACCCGGCCGGCAGCGTCTGGAAGAAGACGGGCTCCACGTGGACCTTCGTCACGAAGTTCACCGCCGAGACCAAGTCGGAGCTGCCGACCGACGAGATCGCCGAGAACACGTGGTTCCACCTCACCACCGCGGACGGCTCGAACGCGGTCGGCTTCTACAAGCGCAACGGCAGCCACCAGTGGGTGGTCCAGTCCGGGGCCACCGTCGTCGCCACCGACACCTACCCGGCATCACCGACGACCGACGAGCTGATCCGGTTCCCGGAGCACGAGATCATCTCCACCGCATACGCGGGATCGAGCGATGCCACGAGCGTCGGCGTCGCCGGCGCCCTGGCCCTCAACATCCTCAGCAACACGACCGAGGCCCTCGTCCCGGCCGGCGCCCAGGTCACGCTCACGGGCGCAAGCGGCGCGGGCGCGGAGGTCACCGCCCGCAGCATCGAGTACGACGCGGCCACCGCGACCGCCTCCGCCAAGGTCGGCAACGCGGTGGGGGTCGGCGCATCCTTCGCCCTGCAGGTCATCGACGGCAGCAGCGTCCGCGCCGAGATCGCCGACGGAGCAGCCTTCACCGGCGGTAGCGGGCTCACCGTGCGGGCCTGGGGCCAGCGCGAGATGTCGACCAAGGCGAAGGGCGGCACCGCATCCAGCGGATCCGTGGCCATCACCCCGGTCGTCCCGCTCGTCGTCAGTGTGAACGACATCGTGACGGCGCGGATCGGCACGGGCGCAGCCCTCACGAACGCCGGCCAGATCACGGTCGCCGCCGACCACCAGCTGCGCGTCAAGACGTCGGGCGATGCGAAGGCCGCGGGCAAGAAGGCCGCGATCGGCGTCGACCTCGCCGTCAACGTGATCGTCGGCTGGGCCACCCTGGCCGAGATCGCACGCTCCGTCACCGGCACGGCGGTCTCCGTCATCGCCACGTCCCTCACGCACACGGAGGCCCTCTCGACGGCCAGTGCCTCAGGCGCCGACGAGGGCGGCAAGTCTGGCGACAAGGAGTCGAAGGACCAGGTCGCCGGCTCCGACAACAAGAACCCCAACACGCAGGGCACGAGCGGCGCGACCTCGGGGATGCCGTCGTCCAACGGCGGCACGAACGGATCGAACGGCGCGAGCGGTGCGAGCTCGACCTCCGGCAGCCAGTCCGGCACCGGCAGCGGCTCGACGGGCGTCGCGGCCGCCGTCGCGGTGAACTGGCTCTCCGCGACGAGCACGGCGCGGATCGCGGCCGGCACCACGGTCATCGCCACGACCGGCACCGTCGTCGTGCGCAGCTCGTGGGACGCCACGGCCAACGCCTTCTCGATGGGCTCGGCCATCAACCTGAAGTCCGACAGCGCCCAGGTCGGCGCCGCGATCGGCCTCAACGTGCAAGACCTCACGAACCTCGCGGAGGTCGGCGCCGGTGCGCACATCACCGGCCAGACCGGCATCATCGTCGAGGCCACACAGCCCGCGGCGGGCACCGGCAAGTGCGACGCCGCCGACACCCTGCAGTGCGGCACTTACGTCGTCTGGGGCTTCGCCGCGGGCGGTGGCAAGAGCACGGCCTTCGCCGGCAGCGCCGCCGTGCAGATCCTGCTGTTGAAGACGTACGCGCAGGTGGATGCGGGCGCCGTCCTCTCCGCCCCGGCCGGCGGCATCACGATCAACGCACAGCGGTACTTCGGCATTCAGGCGCTCGCGATCGCCGGTGCGCTCTCCACCAACGACGGCGCCGCGATCGGCGGATCGTTCGTCGTGAACTACTTCGAGATCACGACGACCGCGTCGCTGGGGGCGGGCTCGAGCGCCGACGCATCCGGCGCCAGCGCGCTGACGGCGAACACGAAGCTGATCCCGCTCGTTCCGAAGGTGCCGAAGCCGCTGGACGGCAAGGTCGACTGGCTGAAGCTCTCGAACGTCGCTCTCGCGGGCGGTGCCAGCAGCGGAGGCGTCGCGGTCACCGGAGCGTTCATCATCAACATCCTGAACGTGACCACCCGCGCCTGGATCGCCGACGGCGCGCAGGTCAACCAGGTGATCGCGGCCGGCGGGTCGGGGCAGACGATCGCGGCGAAGGCGTCCGACGACCTGCGGCTCGTGGATGTGGGCGGCTCGCTGTCGCTGAGCAAGAGCTCGGCGAGCATCGGCATCACCGTCGTCGTCGAGGTGTCCAACTCCGACGTCCGCGCGTGGATCGGCGACAGCGCCGCCGTCCGCGCCGGGGGTGCGGTCACGGTCGAGGCGACCTCGGCGGAGGACTGGCTGGTCCTCGCCATCGCCGGCGGCGCGAGCGCCGGCTCGGTCGCCGCCACAGGCGCCGTGCTCGTCTTCGTCGCGGGACAGGGGGGTTCCGCGCCGAAGACGAGCGCGCGCATCGGCGACGCGCTCGTCGACGCGCTCGGCGACGTCACCGTCCACGCGAAGAAGACCGTCACGGCCAAGCTCTCCAGCGGCAACCTCGCCATCTCGACCAGCAGCGCCGGTGTCGGCGCGTCCGTCACGGTCGCCGTCCGCGACACCGTGGTGACGGCGACCATCGCCGACGGCGCCGACGTCCGCGCCGGCGGCGACCTCACCGTGAACGCCGAGCAGACCGGCGACTACCTGCTGCTGGCCGTCGGCGGCGCGGGCGGCGACTCGGCCGGTGTCGGCGGTTCCGTCATCGTGGACGTCCTCACCGACACCACGACGGCATCCATCGGATCGAACGCGAAGATCAACTGCGCGGGAGTCTCCTGCACGAACTCTCCGGCCGGTCTGACGCAGGATGTCGTGGTCCTGGCGTCGGACCACACGACCCTGCTCGCGCTGGCCGGCATCCTCGCGATCGGCGGCACGGCGGGCGTCGGCGTCGGCGTCGACGTCGAGGTCATCCACAAGACCACGGCGGCATCGATCGGGTCGGGGACCACCGTCCGGGCCAACGGCGACGTGGTCGTGCAGGCCGTGTCCAGCGACGACCTGAAGAGCATCTCGGTGGGCGGCTCCTTCGGCGGCACGGCCGCCGTCACGGTCAACGTCACCGTGCCGGCCATCACCATCACCACCACCGCGACCATCGGCAGCGGCGCGGACGTCCGCGCGGGCGGCAACGTCATCGTCGCCGCCGACGAGGCCATGACGCTGTACTCGATCGCCGGCAACATCTCGGTCGGCGGCACCGGGGCCGTCGGCGCCGGCGTCGCGGTGCCGGTCGTGACGAAGACCACGACGGCCCTCATCGACGCGAACGCCCGCATCACGGCACTCGCGCAGGCGAGCCACATCAGCCACTCGGTGGTCAACGCCGGCAGCTACGCGACCAACGGCGTCGACATCCGCTTCGACCCGCGCGGCCGCCTCGGCGGCTGGCCGACGCCGTACCCGACGAGCCCGCTCGACCCGATCAACGGCACGGGCCTCGAGGCCGACAGCACGATCATCAACCTCGGCTACAACCACGGCTTCAAGAACGGGCAGCAGGTCGTCTACGACGCCGGCGGCGGAGTCGCCATCGGCAACCTGACGGACGGCGGCACCTACTACGTGTTCGTGGCGTCGCCGACCGAGATCCGGCTGTGCTCCGGCCTCGACCCGCCGGTCGCGCCGAACTACGACGAACCCCAGTGCCACGGCGGCTTCATCTCGATGTTCCTGCCCGCAGGCGCCAAACTCGGCGAGAACCAGCGCTTCGTCTCGACCACCGACCCCGGCGTCAAGGCCGACCAGAGCCCCCGCTTCACCGCGGAGCACGCGGTGAGCGTCGCCGGCGACTACCTCGTCCTGCCGTACATCCTCCGCAAGGACGACGGCACTCCCATGACCCTCCACAACGGCGACCCTGTCGTCTACAGCGCCGGTGGAGGCACCCCGATCGGCGGGCTCGTCGACGGGCAGACGTACTACCTGTTCACGCCGGGCAACGTGAACGGCATCGTGGATCTGAACCACGTGCAGCTGGTGAAGACCAAGTGCGAAGCCACCGGCAAGGCCAGCGACTGCAACACGGCGAGCGACATCGCCCAGGCCTCGAGCTCCATCGACTTCACCTCCACCGGAAGCGGCCGCTCCCAGAGCCTCGTGCCCTCCGGAATGCTCCCTGCCGGTCCCGCAGCCGATCTCGGCCCGCAGACCATCACGGCCCCCACCCGCCCGGACTTCGCCGGGGTGGCCGTCACGGCGACCAACTCCGACTACCTCGGCTCGATCGGCATCGCCGCCGGCGGCAGCGGAACCTTCGCGGTCAGCATCTCCGGCGCGATCGCGGTCGTCACGGTGCACACGACAGCCACCATCGGAGCCGGAGCGAAGATCAACTGCGGCAACCTGGCCTGCAGCGCGAACGACGTCGCCGCCGACGCCGCGCAGTCGGTGCTCGTCTCGGCCGTGAACAGCTTCCGCACCCTCGGGATCGCCGCATCCATCGCCGTCAGCGGCAGCGCCGGCGTCGGAGCATCCGCGACGGTCCGGGTCGTCGAACTGCACACCGACGCGTCCATCGCGGCGGGCGCCATCGTCAACGCGGCGAGCAACATCGAGATCCACGCAGAGGCGCTCGACTCGGTCATCTCGGTCAACGCGGCCGCGGGCGGCGGCACGGTCGGAGTCGCCGGCACGGTCGGGGTCAGCGTCATCCACGAGTACACGAACGCCACCACAGGCAACGGCGTGACGCTGCGCGCCGGGAACAACATCGGGGTCTTCGCCCACTCCGACTCGAAGCTCATCCTCATCACGGCCTCCATCGCCGCCGGCTACGTCGGCGTCGGCGTCGGCGTGGGCGTCGCGGTCATCGACAAGACCACCGACGCGCACCTCGGCCAGAACAACGTCGTCATCGTCCTCGCGAACGGCGCAGGCCTCTCCGGCGTCGACAGCGGCACGATCTCCGGCGGCGGATTCCCGCAGGGCACCGGCCGCGGCCTCATCGTGCAGTCGGACAGCCGTGAGAAGCTGTTCGGCCTCGTCGCGGGAGTCGGCGCCGGGTTCGTCGGCGTCACGGTCAACGTCGGCGTCAACATCTTCACGGTGACGACCAAGGCGTTCATCGACCTCGGCACGACCGTCAACCGCGACGACCACGGCACGCCGCTGAACACCGCAGACGACACGATCGTCGCCGGCGTGAACAGCGCCCAGGACGTCATCGTCACCGCCACCGACACCTTCGACTCGCTGACCTTCGCGGGCGGCGTCGCCGGAGGCTTCGTCGGCGCGGCGGGCGGCGTGGACATCGGCGTCGCATCCATCACCGCCAACGCCTACCTGGCGGTCGGCACCGACGTGTGGGCCGGGCGCAACGTCTCAGTCACCGCGCTCGGCATCAAGCACGTGCAGTCCTACGCGGTCTCGGTCGGCGGCGGATTCGTCGGCGCCGCCGGTGCCGTCTCGGTCTGGTCGATCGGCACGGCGCCCACATCGTCGTACTCGTCGGACGCGACGGGACCGAAGCGGGGGCCGTGGGATGCCGGCACCCCCTACGCCACGGGCGATGTCGTGACGACGCCCGGCGGCCACACCTGGATCGCCAAGCAGAACTCCACCGGCGTCGCACCCGTCGAAGGCGCCACCTGGCACGAGGATCAACCGCAGACCGCCACCGACGGCGGAGGGGACGACAGCGGGCAGCAGGTCGCCGACCAGACCGCGTCCGGCGGCGGAACCGAGGGCTGGAAGTCGGCCCTGGGCGGCGCACCCGCCGACTCGACGGCGGCCTTCGTGCTGCACGCCTCATACGCGGCCAACGCCTATGTCACCTTCGGCGGCCACCACTACCGCGCACTCGTCGCGATCGCCGACGCCGACCAGACGCCGAACCTCGACACGGCCCGCTGGCAGAACGCCGACGACGACTACCGCTTCCGTGTGACCTCGGGTGCGTCGCAGTCGAGCACGACGGTGAACGGCTCGTACGGCGACAGCAACGCGGTCTCCCAGCAGTTCACCCAGCCGGCACCTCCGGCGGGCATCACCTCCGGCATCTACGGCCGGGTGCACGCAGGCCAGGGCGTCGCGGTCACCGCCCGCGAGAGTGTCGACGTCTTCGTCCTCGCGGGCGCCGTCGCCGGCGGCGCGGGCGCGATCGGCGTCGGGGTCGCGATCCTCAACGTCAAGGGCAACGTGGATGCCGGCATCTACGGCAGCGCGACCGTCTCGGCCGGCGCCGGCGGAGTGAGCGTCGTGGCGGACCTCGACGAGACCATCACGATCATCGCCGTGACGGGCTCCGTCGGAGTCGTCGCGCTCGGCGGCCAGATCCTCTTCCTCACGGACACGAGCGCCACGAAGGCGCACATCGACGGCGGCGCCGCCATCGCCCAGGCCACCGGCGGCATCACCGTCACCGCCGACTCGAACAAGACGGTCTCCGGCTACGCGATCGGCATCACGATCGCCCTCGGCGGTGCGGGCGCGGCCGTGTCGGTCATCGACATCTCAGGCGACACGCTGGCGACGATCGGATCGGTGCCGCTCGGGGCCGAGGGTGCCGTCGGCGCGATCACCGTCACCGCGACAGACCACTTCACCCCGACATCGTGGGCCATCGGCGTGGTCGGCGGCGTCGGCGTCGGAATCAGCGGTGTCGTCGCGATCATCAGCTACACCGGCACGACCCGCGCGGCCTCCTTCACGACCGGCGGGGGAGTGCTCACGGGCGGCGTGACGGTCAAGGCGGTCGGCGACCGCAAGCCCATCGCCCCGGTGACGGTCAACGCGACGAGCGGCATCGGCGCCGCGGGCTTCACGTACAACTCGGCCACCAGCGACCGCGACACGGAGGCCGAGCTCGGCGGCTCGGTCAACACGAGCGGCGCCGTCCTCGTCCAGGCCGACGCGCACAACGTCGTCGACGCCGAGACGATCGGCGTCTCGCTGGCCGGTCTCGGCATCCAGGCGATGATCGCGGTGGCGACCGTCTCGGGGCACACCACGGCGACGATCTCCGGCACGGTGTCCGGCTCCACCTCGATCACCGTCGACGCGGTGGCGGAGAACCGCACCAACGCGAACGTGATCGTGGTCGGAGTCTCCGCGGTCGGGGCGAACGTCGCCTTCGCCAAGGCGGAGATCTCCGCCGGCGCCGACATCATCGCCGCCGTCACCGCGGGCGCCTCGCTCACGAGCTCGGGCCCGGTCACCGTCACCGCTCGCATGAGCGGCGCCAACCAGCGCAACGAGGCCATCGCCCACGGCGAGAACGTGGGAGCGGCGCTCTTCGGCACCGCGGCGATCTTCGCGGCCCAGGCGCTCATCTCCGGCGCGACGAAGGCACAGCTCGACGGTGACGTCACGTCGTCGGCATCCGTCTCGGTCACCGCCAACGGCAAGAACTACGCGAAGGTCGACCTCGTCGTGGTCGCCGCGGCCGGCCTCGCCGGCATCGCGGTCTCGATCGCCGACGCAGAGGTGCGCTCCGGCGCCGTCGTGTCGGCCACGTCGTCCGACGCGGACAACAACCAGAGCATCACCAGCAGCGGCCAGGTCCAGTTCACGGCGACCTCGACGAACACGGCGACCACGACCACCGGCATGGGTGCAGGGGGAGCGCTGTTCGGGGTCGCGGTGTCGGTGCCGTCGGCCATCGTCGCCGGGGCGACCACGGCGAGCGTCGAGGGGAACGTGACCGCGGGCGCGGCAGGCGTCACGGTGTCGTCGACGAGCGGCAACAGTGCCACGACGAGCGTGGTCATCGTCTCGATCGGCGGACTCGGATCGGTCGCCGTCAACGTCGCCGACGCGGAGGTCACAGCGGCTGCGACGACCAGCGCCCTGGTCCTGCAGAACTCCACCGTCAGCGCGCCGGCAGGCGCGGTGCTCGTCACCGCCACCTCCACCAACACGGCCGGTGCGACCACCACGGCGGTCGGCGCGGGCCTGGGCCTCAGCGTCAGCGTGCAGATCAGCACGGCGAAGGCCGACGGCGACACGACGGCGTCGTTCGACGGCGACATCCTCTCCACCGCCACCAAGACGGCGAGCCTGACCGTCCAGGTGCGCGCACGCAACCAGGCGACGTCGGATGTGAACGTCGTCACGGTCTCGCTCGGTCTGGCGGGCACGGGCGTCAAGGCCGAGGCGAGCGCGGGCGGCGACGCGGACGCCGAGGTCGGCACGCACGCCTCGGTGAACGTCTCGGGCGCCGTGTCGATCGACGCGCAGCTGACCACGGCGAACAGCCAGCAGAACTACGCGAGCGCCGTCGTCCACGGCGGATCGTTCGGCGGCATCAGCGCCGGCCTCGTCTCCGCGAACGCGACGGCGAGCGGCTCTGTGCGGGCCAAGCTCAACGGGGCGATCACGGGGTCCGGGTCGATCACGATCAACGCCGACGCGACGATGTACGCGAACGCGCACAGCACGTTCGTCGGCATCGGCGCGCTGAGCCTCTCGGCGACCGAGACGCTGGCCGTGGTCACGGGAGACACCATCGCGGGCGGAGACAGCGGCAGCGCCGCGACGAACGGCACCTTCACGGTGACGAGCGACTCCACCGACACGGCGGACGCGGCATCCGACGGTCCCACGGTCGGCCTCGGAACGATCGACGTGAAGCTTCCGAGCGCGCTCGTCTCGGGCAGCACCAAGGCGAACTACCTGGGCCAGGTGACGAGCGGCACGAGCGCCTCGGCCACGTCGAACTCGCACAACACCGCGACGGCGGATGCGGGCAAGATCATCGCGGTCGGCATCATCGCGGTCTCCGTCGCCTACGCCCTGGCCGTCGTCAGCTCGTCCACGGAGGCGGCCCTCGGCGGAGCCACCGTCTCGGGCCCTGTTTCGGTGAGCGCCACGTCCGACGACAACGCGACGGCGACGGCCGGCGGCTTCTCGGGCGGAGCGCTCGGCGTGAAGCTGCTGCAGCCGGAGGCCCGGTCGCAGGGCTCGACCCGCGCGTTCGTGGGCAACGGCAAGACCGTGTCGGGCTCGTCGCTGACGATCACCGCCATCGCGACGCCGGATGCCACCGCCACGGCGAAGATGGTCGGGCTCGCCGCGGTGGCCGACATCCTCATCACGAACCCGACCGCCACCGTCTCCGGGACCACCGAGGCCTACATCGGATTCGACGAGACGGTCACACTCGGCTCGGGATCCGCGACCCTCACCGCGACACGGACCGCCAACGCCGGGGTCACCGGCACCGCCGTGCAGGTCGCTCCCATCTCGCTCTCCGGCGTCACCCTCGAGGCGACGACGACCGGCACCATCGCGACGCACATCGATGACCGCGCGCACGTCACCGCCGGCTCGCTCTCGATGACGGCGGGCGGCACGAGCACGCCGACCGCCTCGAGCACCAACGTCGGAGTGTCGCTCTTCGGCGGATCGCTCGTCTTCATCCACACGACCGACAACACGACCGTCGCGAGCTGGGTGGGTCCGAGCGAGGGCAACGCCGCAGCGAACGCGAGCGACCCGGCGTACGTGGCGACCACCGGCGGCGGCATCACGATCGCCACCGACTACACGGCCCACGTGTACGCGGATGCGGTCGCCGCCGGCTTCGGCCTCCTCGCGAGCGGCTCCTACACGCAGGGCACCGCGACGGCGACGCCGACCATCGACGTGTACCTCGGCGACCGTGCCGAAGTGCGCGCCACGGGCGGGAACGTCCTCCTCGACGCGGCGGCCGTCGTCACGGCGATCGCCGACGCCGTCGGCTTCGGCGCATCCCTCGGGGTCTCGGTGGGCTTCATCGAGACGACTGCGGACCTCCGCCCGACGGTGCGCGCCCGGACGCTCGGCAACGGCGTGCTCAGCGGGTCGGACGTCACGGTGCGGGCGCGGTTCAACACCGACGCGGCCGGCGTCGCCATCCGCCCCACGTACGTCTACAACTCGATCCTCGGCGACAACTCGCCCACTGTGGTGGCGCCCGCCTTCGCACGCGCCTCGCTCGGCAGCGCTGCTCTCGGAGCCGGCATCTCGGGCGCCAAGGCGAAGGCGACGAACTCGCCGACGGTTGCGGCATCCATCGGATCGGGCACCTCCACCTCCGCCTCGGGCACGCTGAACGTCGTCGCCCGCTCGCTCGGCGACTCCCAGGTCGACGGGTACTCGCTGGCCGCGGGTCTCGGCGTCGGAGTCGGCCTGGTCTCGGGCACCGCAGAGAGCAAGGGCAGCGTCTCGGCCGCGTTCAACGGCACGGCGGGAACGGTCGCCGCGGCGAACATCCTCACGTTCGTGGACGCGCGGGCGCTCGCGGAGGGCCGCGGGTTCAGCGGCGGCCTCGGCGCCGGCGTCTCGATCGGCCACCAGGACGCGACCGTGGCTCCCACGGCCAGCGCCCTTGTGGGCGGCACCCTGACGGCGTCGAACGCCGTCGTCGTGCGCAGCGACGTGCGCACCTCCGCCGCCGGCATCTACCGTGCCCTCGCCCTCGGGCTGGGGGCCGCCATCGGCAGCGCGACGGTCACCGCGACAGACGGCTCGCAGATCCGCTCCGCCGTCGTCGGAACAGGCTCCGCGCGCAGCACCGACGGGGACGTCACGGTCGAGGCCTGGCACAACTTCGACGGCACGAAGTTCCTCACCGGGAACACGGCGGATGCCTCGGTCGTGCAGGAGAACTTCGCGCTCGGCCTGTCGGTCGGCTCCGCGGATCTGACGGCGACCGCCCAGGCGTCGACGAAGGCCGAAGTCGAGGCGGGCGCCACGATCGCGGCGCCCAAGGGCGCGGTGCTGCTGCGGGCCCTCGCCGGCAACTACGCCGACTCGTTCTACCGGCGCACCGGCGGTGCGATCATCAGCGCCCAGCCGAACGCCAACCCGACCTCGATCGCCTCCGGCGACACCCAGGCGAACCTGCTCGGCCACGTGCGGGTGTTCGACGGCGTGAACTCGACGACCGGCGCGGGCTCCGTGACGGTCCTCGCTCAGAGCAACGACCTGGCCGAGGCCGGCATCAAGAACATCGGCGGCGGACTCATCGAGATCGCAAGCTCCTCGTCGACGGCCAACGGAACGCCGAACGTCGGCGTCACGCTCGGCGGCTCGTCATCCGTCATCCGCGTGAGCGGTGCGATCTCGGCCAAGGCGATCAGCTCGTACGACGCAGACGCAAGCACCTACAGCGCAACCGGAGGCGCGCTCAACGTCTCCTCGTTCAGCGCGACGGCGTGGATGAAGCCCACCTCGACGGCGACGATCACGGGCGGCGCCTCCATCATCGCCGGCGGTCTCGTGACCCTCTCGGCGCAGGCCAACCCGCCGCTGCCCCCGGCATCGGACGGCACGTTCGACGCCGTCGGCGGCGTCGACGGCACGGCGCACACGATCACCTTCGGCGCCAACCACAACTCGAGCACCGGCGACACCGTCACCTACAACACGCAGGGCCAGCCCACGATCTCGGGCCTGACCCCCGGGCGCACCTACTCGATCATCGTCATCGACGCGACGACGGTGCAGCTCGGCGTGGTCTTCTCCGACTCGAACGTCGACACCGCGCTCGACACGATCAGCTTCGGCACGCGCGCGCACGGCCTCAACACCGGAGACGTGCTGCTCTACCAGCTCGTGAGCGGCACGCCGCTCTCGGCGATCGGCGGTCTGACGGCCAACACGCTGTACGAGGTGTTCAAGGTCGACGACCACACGATCAAGCTGCGGGCGGTCGGCGCGTCGACGACGACGGACAACGTCAACGCCAGCGACGTCTCCGGCGGCAAGGTCACCGGCACGAGCGGCTTCCACAACGGCGACTACGTCACCTACCACGCGCCGACGACGAACGCGACGTTCACCTCCGGACAGGTCGACACGCAATGGAACGGAAGCGCGTGGGTGGCCACGACCGGCAGCGACACGAACAACGTCTACTTCGCGGTGGATGCCGACAACAACAGCTCGTTCGACGACATGGGCTTCAGCTCAGGCCAGATCGTGCGCTTCTACACGTCGAGCGTCGCGCTCGGGGTCACGACCAGCATCGGCCTGGTCAACGGCGCCTACTACTGGATCATCCGCAAGAGCGGGCAGAGCTACCAGCTCGCCGACACCAAGTGCCACGCGACCGCGAGCGTCGCCGACTGCGGTGCCGGCAGCCACAGCGTGACACCCCTCGCCATCTCCGGCAACGGCAGCAGCAGCATCCTCTACTCCCTGACCGCTGCGAACCTCGCACCCATCACGGGCCTGTTCGACGGGCACGGCTACTACGTCGTCGGCTGCCCGGTCTCGGGCTGCGATGCGAGCGGATACCAGCTCTCCCACACCTCCGGCGGCAGCGCGATCGCGATCTCGAACAGCGCGACGACGGTCGACGGTGTCGGCTTCTCGTTCAGCGGCGGGACCCACACCTTCCGCACGGAGGGCATCGACTTCACGAGCAGCGGCGCCACCGTCCAGAAGCTCATCTTCGCGATCACCCCCGTCGCGGGCCCCGGCCCGAAGAACGAGAAGCTCGCCGGCATCGGCTCGACCGTTCCCTTCTCGGCGATCGGCGGCGACCAGATCGTCTCGGCGTCGGCGACGGGCGGCGGCGGCGGCGCGATCAGCGTCAGCACGGCCTCGTCGTTCGCCTGGGTCGACGCGACGGTGACCGCGACCGTCGGCGGGAACGCATCCGTCACCGGTGGCTCCATCCTGATCTCCACCGACGGTCACTCCAACGCCAAGGCGATCTCGTCCAACGACAGCGGCGGCCTGATCTCGGTCAACGACGCCCAGGCTCGCGCCGACGTGCGGATGACGAGCACGGTGTCGGTCGAGTCGGGCGCGACGCTCACCTCCCTCGGGGCGCTCACGATCTCGGCGAACGGCGCGCTCGACCCCTACGTGAAGGCGTCTTCCGACTCCGGAGGCCTGTTCGCCGGCGGCTCCGGCGGCGAGACCGCGCACATCGACTACACGACGCTCGCGAGCGTCGCCGGCTCCCTCGTCTCGCAGAACGGCACGGCCACGGTCGAGGCGCACACGGCGCTCTACGGCTACGCGGAGGGCACGGCGGAGCTGGGCACCTTCGCGGGCGCGGCGAAGACCTACACCGACATCCACGTCGGTGAGGGCGCACCCTCGCTGTGGGGCGCGTCCGCATCGACCCGCGTGCTGCTGTCGGGCACGGTGACAGGGCGCCAGGTGCTGCTGCACTCGTTCGTCGACCCTGTGTCGATCGAGGCCCGCTCCGACACCGGCGTGTCGGCGTTCGGCGCCGGATCGAACGCGAAGACCTTCGTCTACGTCCGCGGCACGGCCGACGTCATCCTCGACACAACGGCCGACATCGAAGGCCAGGTCGCGACGCAGCTGATCGCCGAGTACCTGAACTGGTCGGTCACCTCCCACGCGCACGCCCGCTGCTCGTGCTTCGGCGGCGCCTCGAACGCGGACGCCACGATCGACGCGACCACTCTGGCGAAGGTGACGGGCCGCAGCGGCTCGCTCATCCGCACGGCCGACCTGACGGTCGCCGTCAACCAGCGCAACGGCACCTTCAACCGCGACGACAGCCGGTCGCGCGGCTTCCTCGACTTCGGCGACGCGAACTCGCACGGCGCCACCTCGCTGTCGCGCGAGACGTTCTGGCAGGTGCGCGTCATCATGCTCGGCGAGCCGAACCCGGTGCTCGAGGTGGACTCCGCCGGCAACATCACGAACATCGTCAACGTCCGCGTGTGCGACGACAACGGGCACTGCTACGAGGACAACCCCTTCACCAACACGCACACGTCCGGCCAGCTGAGCGGGACGACGTTCACCGTCGACGACATCATCTACGACCACGGCGCGCAGGCCCGGTTCCTCACCAACGACCTGTCGGGCCTCGGCGGCCCCGACGGCGGCACCGCCGCCGGCGTCATCTGGGGCCGCTCCGGGAGCTTCGAGTTCCAGCAGACGTGGGACTACGTGAAGCTGCTGAACGCGTCGAACCTCAACATGGTGACCAACATCATCGACGTCGTGAACACGGTCAACTCGCCGCTCATCGACATCCGCGTCGACACCATTCCGGCGGGCACCGGCGTCAACTCGCCGGGGCTCAACGAGGGCGGACCGGCATCGTCGTTCGACTTCGACATCCACTACCGCTTCCCGACGACGCTCGTGAAGATCTACAACTCGTGCGCCCACACGTGCTCGGTGCGCCAGCCGTTCATCCGCCTCGACGACTACATCGAGAACCCGATCGGCACCACGTGGATCCACAACGAGTCCGGCGACATCCTGTCCGGCTCGGGACACGAGCTGATCCGCACGAACGTCCTCGACCTGGCCGCGCCCTTCGGCGACATCGGCCACCAGAGCCCGACGCACGCGAACCCCGACCCGGAGCGCAACCCGATCGAGGTCGAGCTCGTGAAGTTCATCCACCCGGATCCCGAGTTCTGCGTCGGGTACGGCCCGGCCCCGTGCCTCCACGACGTCGTCGTGACGGTGGATGCCGGCAAGGACGCGGTGCTCGACCTCACGACGTTCCGCCGCACCGACGAGGCCCTGACGAACGCCATCACGGTCGTCATCGACCACATCAACGCCGGCGACGACATCGACGTGGTCGTGAACGACAGCAAGGCCGGCAACGACACCGGCGCCCTCGTCCTCGTCGAGGTCGATCTGTACAACCCGGGGACGTCGTACTACGGCTACACGTACTACAACCAGTACAACCCGGCGCTCACCGACGCCGGCCCGCTGCCGCCGGACTCGCACACGTACCAGACGCACTTCCGTCCCGATGGGGCCGACGCGAACCTCGCGCACATCCTCCGCGCCCTCGGCACGGTCGCCGCGAACGAGATCAACTCGACGTACGAGATGACCCTCCGTGCGGGCGACGACATCGACGTCTGCCATGTGTCGGTGGGCGGCGAGGAGCCGAAGACCTGCTTCACGTCCTCGATCGACAGCGGCACGCACGTCGTGAGCGCCGACACGACACCCGGCACCACGGTGAACATCGTGGCGCACACCGACGTCGCCTGGACGGGCGGCGCGGCAGCCGGACCCGTCGACGACCCCGGTATGGCGAGCGACGTCCCGCAGATCTTCATCCGCACCAACGGCGACATCACGGCGAACGAGCTCGTGGGCGACATGCTGGTCGGCAGCATCATCTCGACGCAGGGCGACGTCATCCTGCGCTCGCTGCTGCGGATCCTGGATGCCGACGGCCGCCCCACGATCGACGTCGCCGGTCGCAACATCACGATGTACGCGGGCCTCGCGGGCGGCCTCGGCGGCGTGGGCCTCCCGACCGACTTCCTCGAGGTCGACACCGCCTACGGTCACCCGACGGGCATCTCGAACGGGGTGCTCACCGCCGACGACACGGCGGGCGACGGCACGACGCAGGGCGTCTACATCGACGAGCTCACCGGCGACATGCCGATCAACACGATCTACACGTTCGGCACCACGAGCCTCTCCACCGGCAACGTGTCGCTGCGCACCACCGGCGGCTCGGTGCTGAACGCCCGCGCCGACTCGGTGGACAACGTCCGCGGCGACAGCGTGGACGTCGATGCCAACGGCGGTTCGATCGGCCTGCTGTCCAAGCACGTCCTGGTGGATTCGAACCGCGCGCCTCCGTTCGAGTGCGTGAACCTGTACTGCGGCAACAACGCCGACGGCACGTCCGACGCCTCCCTCGCGATGGCGGGCGACGATGTGGGCCTCGAGGCCACCGGCGGCATCTTCTACACCGAGACCAAGAAGTACCTGCGCCTCGTGCTGGCGCACTCCCTGACCGGGAACATCGTCCTGACGGTCGCCGAGTCCACGGCCCTGGGCGAGGACCTCTACCTCATCAAGAACGGCAGCGCCCGCTTCGCCGAGTCCGGCACGCGGCTGCCGAACCAGGATGCGGACGCCCCCCGCGTCGTCCCGAACGGCACGGTCTTCGCCGAGCAGGGCACGGTCGAGCTCCAGGTGGCCGACGACGTCGTCACCCACCAGAACTCCCAGATCCTGGCCGCGAAGTCCATCGACATCCGCGGCGACTACGGCAATGCCGACAGCGGCGGCACGCTCGTGAACCCGACGCCCGAGTGGGGCACCACGATGATCCTGCGGGGCAAGATCATCGCCGGATGCGTCGTCACCGCCGGCGGCCCGGGCGACGAGCCGATGGGCGCATGCACACCGTCGACGAACACGGGCTTCCAGACCAACGTCTGGGGCGGCAGCGATGCCGACACGATCTCGTTCGGCGACCCGTCCGGTCTCGACCTGGTGCAGGCCGACCTCGGCTCGAAGACCCACTGGGGCGACCGGGGCTACATCTTCCTCGGATCCAAGACGACGGTCCACGGGAACGCGACCTCCGCGTCGAACACCGCGGACGGCGAGGACCGCATCACCGTCTGGTACCTCCAGTCGATGAACGTCCTGACGAGCCCGGCCGGTCTGACCGGGCAGGGCAACGGCGCGGGTCACGTGCTGAACCTCGACGGCCAGGGCGAGAGCGACCACTACGCCGTCTACACCAACGGAAGCCACGGCAACATCCGCAACTACAACATCGAGGTGCTCGACACCGGCGCCGCGAACGACGGCGTGGACGAGCTCGCGGTGTACGGGTACGACGCACCGGCCTCGGCGAACGGCGCGGGCAAGCCGACCGACGACATCTTCCTCCTGCGGGCGCTGACCTGCATCGACAACGAGGCGCCGTTCACGACCTCCGGCGTGCCGGCCGTGTGCGCCACCCCGACCGAGACCGCCGACCAGCCGGCGTACATCGCCCTGCTCGCCGGGTCGGGCGCCGCCGACGGCGGCATCGGCGCCTACCGCGACCGCACGGTCGGCAACGAGCCGAGCTGGATGGTGCAGCGCATCACCTACGACGCCGCGCTCAACGGCCGCATCACGGTCTACGGCATGGGCGGCAACGACGCCTTCTACGTGGACGACACGCGGGCGACGATGACCCTCGACGGCGGAGCGGGCGACGACACGTTCCAGATCGGCCAGATCTTCGGGTCGAAGCGGGATGCGGCCGAGGGCGCGCTGCTGCCCGCCGACACGTTCCCCGCCCTCGTGCCGACGACGCGCGGATGGCTGAGCCCCGGCCCGCACGCCCCGCTCCTCGCCTCCGGCGGCACCGGGAACGACTCGTTCACCGTGTACTCGAACCAGGCGGAGATCCAGCTCAACGGCGACGACGACAACGACATCTTCGTGGTGCGGGCGTTCGCGATCGCCGCGGTCTGCGACACGGACGCCAACGGCGACGGCAAGTGCGACCTCGCAGATGTCACGTACACCCCGGCGAATGGTGCGTTCCCGATCGACGGCGGCGCCGGCGATCTCGACGGCGTCGTGAACGGCATCTGCACCCTGGCGAGCGGCATCCGTCTCGACAACAACGGTGACAAGGTCTGCAACAACGCGGACGCGCACATCACCTACCACCACACCGTCGGCTCGAACGTCGACCTCGACAACACGATGTGGCAGGACGACGTCATCCCGCTCGACTCGAACGGCGTCGCGGTGCCGGTCATCGGGCTCGGCTTCTCGACCTCACGCCCGCTCGACATCCGCGCCGGCGGCGGCGACGATGAGGTGCAGTACAACGTCAACGCGCCGGTGAACGTCGACGGCGGCACCGGGTTCGACAAGGTCGTCGTCCTCGGCACGGAGTTCGCCGACGACTTCGTCATCACCGACAAGGCGATCTACGGCGCCGGGCTGAACGTCAAGTACACGACGGTCGAGGTGGTCGAGGTCGACGGCCTCGAGGGCGACGACCAGTTCATCGTCCTCTCCACCGCCTACGGCGTGGCCTACCGGGTCATCGGCGGGCTCGGCAGCGACCAGATCTCGGTCGCCGGCGATGTGACGACCGACATCGTGACGCGCGAGCTCGAGGGCATCTCCGGCTCGGTGAACCACATGGTCACCTCCCTCGACCCGCGTTACAACGGCATCGTCGTCGACGGCGTGGCGTACAACCTCGCCACCCCGGACAAGGGCGTCGTCGTCATCACCGAGACGGGCAGCTCGACGAGCGTCCGAGAGGGCACGACGACGGGACCCATCACGCAGGTCGACAGCTACAAGGTGCACCTCAGCCACGCCCCGACCGCGAACGTCTACGTGACGGTCTCGGCCGCGGGATCGCCGTCGGAAGAGGCGAACAACACGCTGCAGAACCCGACGGGCTACGGTCTCACCGACGGCATCGGCGACACGATCTGGCTGTGCGTCGGCAACGGCACACCGGGGGAGTGCTCGAGCAAGAGCGACTTCCAGCGTCACTACGTCCGCAACGGGCAGGTCGTCGACGACGCCGGCCGCGCCGTCGTCCTGACCTTCACGAACGGCGACTGGTCCGCCGACAAGTACGTGTACATCTGGGCGGTAGACGACCCGCGCTCGGAGGGCGACCGTACCGTCGTCATCCAGCACTCGGTCATCTCGGCCGACAAGAGCTTCGACGGCGCGGCCGTCCGCCAGGTGAACGTGACCGTCTACGACAACGACACGCCGGGCGTCTACGCGGTGCATGTGGCGCCGTCGCCGACCTGCACGGCGGCGACCCCGAACGCCTGCACGCTGGACGATCGCGGCATCGTCATCGAGGGCGACGCCACGACGCGCCTGAACGACCAGGTGCTCGTGCAGCTCGCCAAGGACCCGGGCGCTCTGACCGTCACCGTGAAGATCACGATGGATGCCGACTCCCAGCGGCTGCTGCAGATCCTCGACCCGGGTCTCGCCTCGCGCTGGATCAAGCACACCGACTCGACCGGCACGTGGTACGAACTGACCTTCGACGGCACGAACTGGAACAGCCCGGTGCTGCTGACCCTCCAGGCGCGTGAGAACTCGGTCGCCGACGCCCCGACCGTCGCGGTCATCAACTGGGGCCAGGGCGGCACGATCACCTCGGCCTACGCGTTCCCGAACCTGCGCTCGGGCAACCAGCGCAGCGACGTGCTCGTCTACGACGACGAGAGCGCCAACGTCGTCATCATTCCGACCGGCACCGACACGATCGTGCAGCAGTGCGGCAACGCCGCCTGCACGATCCCGGGGCCGAGCGACGGCTACTTCATCCGCTTGACGACGCAGCCGCACCTGCCGGTCCCCAACACGCCGCCGTACACGCCGACCGATGTGAAGATCGCGATCATGCCCGACGGCCTCGTGGATGTCACCGCGATCTGCGACGCGAACGGCGCGAACTGCACGCCGATCAGCCCCGTCCAGTACGCGATCATCGGCGGCGACGTCCAATCGCGGGTCTTCCTCGGCAACCTGTCCTTCTCGGGCAGCACGGTCACCCGCGCGAACGGCAGCGACACCGGCAGCTTCATCGACGAGGGCCTGAAGGCCGGGATGCGGATCAGCCTCGGCGCCTGCGGCGGCACGATCTACACAATCCTGTCGGTGGCGATCGACGGCAAGAGCTTCACGACCACCACGCTGCTCGCGGGATGCGCCGGCACGGTGTCGAGCACGACCGTGAACGCGGTCACGCGCCAGGGCGCCTGGGATGGCACGGGCACGATCGCATCCGTGCTCGGCGACGACGGCAACCAGCACTACCGGCTGACGCGTGCCGCCGGAAGCTGGCTCGTCGACGGGTTCCTCGAGGGGCAGTGGGTGCAGGTCTGCGACGCCGCCAACCACTGCGTGCGGGTCAAGATCCAGAACATCCGCGGCACGAACGCGACGTTCGACAACCAGCTCGAGTTCCGCCCGGTCTCGTACGACGACTTCGCGACGCTCGGCGCCGGCCCGTACACCGTGAAGCGCATCGCCGCGCAGATCACCTTCACCGGTGCGAACTGGTACGTGCAGCAGTTCGTCCAGCTGACAGCCGACCTCGGGTACTACCAGCCGATCACGCGCACGGGCGTCAAGACCTTCCCGGCCAGCCAGCACCTGCTGAACCGCCTGCGCGGCCCGCTGGCCGTCGAGGGCGGCCCGTCGGGCGCCGACCGGTCGCTGCAGCTCGGACTCAAGCTTCCGGGTGAGAAGGACCAGAAGCTCTTCGCGATCGCGCAGCAGGCGCCGGAGTCGACGCAGATCGACGTGCTGAACATCTACAACGACGACAGCGTCGCCAACACGTGGGGCGCGATGACCTCCACGACGCTCCGCGGCTTCGGCATGGCCCGCGATCTCGACTTCGGCGTCGTCACCGGCCCGACCTTCGGCGAGCCGGTCGTGAACGGGCATGTCGTCTTCCCCGGCGGCATCAGCTTCGGCAGCGTCGCGGTCGTCGACGGCACCTACACGACCGACGGCGGAAAGAGCACGATCGAGGTGCTGAACCTCTTCCTCGGCTCCGGCAACGACCGCCTCGACATCCAGGGCACGCTGCAGCCCGACGTCGCCGTCAAGCTCACCGGGACGGTGGTGCTCGCCACGCAGGCGGTCACCGGCTCGGTCCCGGCCGGCACCACGCACCGGCTCTCGCGTCCGACGCCGTTCGACTTCAAGGCCCAGGGCTTCCTCGCGGGTCAGACCCTGACGATCGGCGGCGCGACCTTCGTCGTCACCGGCTTCGGCGACGACGACCCGAGCGACACGACCGACAACACCGTCATGTACCTGAAGCTCGTGTCGGGCGTGGCCCCGACGGGCACGTCGATGCAGACGGTCACGGCCAGCGACGCCGCGGTCAAGGGCGGCATCGCCGCCGGCAACGCGACCGGGACGATCACGGTGACGCCGAACGCCGCAGGCGACGGCGGCACGGTGACACGCGCGAGCGGCAGCTGGATCCTCGACGGCTTCGTCGTCGGCCAGCTCGTGATGATCAACGGCCTGCCCGGTCAGTGGCGCCTGACCGCGGTCACGGCATCCACTCTCACGCTGCAGCGCGGCGACCTCATCGCGGGCATGATCGCGCAGCCGGTCGCTCTGCCGGCGTCCGCGAGCGTGTTCGTGCCCGGCCCGCACGGCGGCCTCACGACCGTCCACGGCGGTGGCAACACGCCGCTGCAGAACGTCTTCTCGATGACGCGCTCGACCATCGGCGGCCAGTTCGCACTCACCCGTCTCGACGGTCTCCCGTGGGCGTTCAACGGGATGCTGCCCGGCAGCGGCTTCGTCGCCGGTGACCCGTATCTGCACCAGTACCAGCACGTGCAGCTCATCGGCGAGAACTTCACGCGCATGATTCTCGGCTTCGCCGACGTCGACTGCCTCACCCTCGGCATCACCGATCCCTACCCGGGCTGCGGCAAGGGCTCGGTCATGCTCCTCTCCGGTCCGCTGGCCGGAACGGCGGGTGCGCTGGCGGCGACAACGGCCCTCACCGACGCACGCGTCGCCGCGCCGACACAGATCACGACCACCGCGCAGATGAACGTGCGCACGTCGAGCCTTGAGCTCAAGACCGGCTCGTGGACTGCGCTCGGCTTCAAGGTCGGCATGCAGGTCAAGGTCAGCGCCTTCGCCGGACCGTTCACGGTCTCGGGCATCTCCGCCGACGGCCGCACGATGACGTTCGCCAACACCGCCTGGGCGCCGAGCATGCACCTGGCCGGCGGCCTGCAGGTGTGGGAGTGGCCGACGCTCACCGTCACAGCCTGGGACGAGAACAAGGCCACGACCGCGATCATGATCGGCGGAGACGTCATCACCGTCTGCAACCGCGCCGCATCCTCGCTGCTCTTCGGCATCGATGTGAACGGCGACGGCACGCCGGAGAGCCGTGTCGCGTGCGACCAGACGCACACGGCCGGACCGGGCTCGCCGCTGGTGGTCTACGGCGACACCTCTCAGGACGGCATCTGGTACTCCGGCATCGCCGGCGACACCCGCGGCATGGAGTTCGGCCCGAAGCCGTTCGATCCGTTCACGAACATCCCGGATGCGCAGAACGAGGACGACGAGTGGGTCTTCGGTCTCGCGCACTGGCACGGCACGGCGGGCAACGACATCATCGACGGGTCCGGCCTGTTCGCCGAGCTCGCACCGACGAACCTGCCGACGGTCGGCTTCACCGCCTACGGCGGCAACGGAGACGACCTCATCATCGGCAGCCAGGCGGGCGACTACCTCGCCGGCGGCTCGGGTGACGACGAGATCCGCGGCCAGCGCGGCGCCGACCAGATCTACGGCGACTCGGGCGTAAACGTGAACGTCCTGACCCGCGCGCTCGACATTGCGGTCGTCAACCGCAGCCCGCTGCCGTCGGTCACCGGCGCCGGCGTGATCCCGAACGGGACGACCATCATCCCGGTGGCGGGCGGCATCCCGGGCGTGGTCGACGACCTTCTCGTCGCCGGATCCGATCTGATCTACGGCGAGGGTGCGGCCGGCCCGGGCCTCGGGATGGGGATCTCCGTCGTGCCCGGACCGGACAGCGCCAACGACGACATCGTCTTCGGCGACCACGGCATCGTCGTCCAGAACGTCGCCGATCCGAACGAGCCCGACCCGCGGCTGCAGCGGATCCAGACGACGGCGATCTCGACGCTGATCTCCATCGCCAGCACGAACCTCGACAAGGGCGCGGACGACGTGATCTTCGGCGGCCTCGGTCGCGACGTGCTGATCGGCGGCGCAGGCAACGACATGATCGACGGCGACCAGGCAGACGACCTGGTGCTCGGCGACGCGGCCGTCCTCCTGCGCACCGACTTCCTGAGCCTGCGCTTCCAGACGCTGTGCGGCACGCTCATGTACAGCCGCAGCGACTTCCCCTCGATGTGCGGCGGCAGCTGGAACGAGGCCAACTCCGGTCAGCTGCTCGTCGACGGCGTCCAGCGCGCGTATCGCGACCCCGACGGCGCACCGTGGTGGGCCGAGTACGACGTCACGAACCTGTACCACGACCTCGCGTCCGACCAGGGCACGAAGTGGGCGGCGACCTTCGGCAACGACTACCTCGCCGGCGGCGAGGGCAATGACATGGTCTTCGGCCAGCTCGGCAACGACGTCATCCAGGGTGACGGCGGCATCGACAAGGCGTACAAGCGCTGGATCGACGACCACACGAACGCCTCCCACGTGGGCGCCTCGCGCACCCCGGACGGCTGCACCGGCACCGCCGGACACCTGATCTGCGACTACACCGGCCTGCTCGTCGTGGTCTCCTCCGACGAGGCGATCACGGACGGCGAAGACTACCTCGAGGGCAACGCCGGCAACGACGTGATCTTCGGCAACCTCGGCCAGGACGACATCGTCGGCGGCTCGAGCGACTTCTTCAGCCTCACGACGCCCGACATGCGCCCCGACGGTCTGCCGTTCGTGGATGCCGGGGGTCAGCCGGTCCAGTCGCTCGCCTACGTGGCGGGCCTCAGCGACCGCGGCGCGGACATCATCTTCGGTGGCGCCGGCAGCCAGATCGGCATCGACAACCAGGTGTCGGGCACGGCATCCACCGCCACGACCGCCGGCGGCATCCTCGCCGACGGCACGCTGGTCAAGGACATGCACGCCCGCGACGCCGACACGATCGTCGGCGACAACGGCGACATCATCCGCATCGTGGGCATCAACCACATCGACATCAACCCGACGGGGGCGGCAGGCGCCCAGAACTACGTGACCTTCGTCTACGACAACTACGGCGGCCAGCGCCTGGTGGTCCGCGGCGTCACGCTGCTCGACTACACGCCGGGCGGACCGGACTTCGTTCCCGCCAACTTCGGCCTGCCGGCTCAGGGCACGTGCAACGGCTCGCCGACGCAGCCGACCTGCTCGGTGCCGCTCGACACGTCGTACGGCGCCTGGAAGACGAGCCAGATCGGCGGCCGCGACGAGGTCCACGGCGAGTCCGGCGACGACACCGTGTACACCGGGGCCGACAGTGACATCATCTTCGGCGACGCGCAGAACGACGACATCATCGGCGGCTGGGGCGACGACTGGATCTCCGGCGGAACGGGGGATGACGGCATCCTCGGCGACGACGGACGCCTCTTCACGAGCCGCAACAGCACGACCGGCGTGACGGCCGCAGGCGTGGCCTGCACGGGCATCGCGGCGGGCACCTGCTACAGCGAGCCGCTGTACGGCATCTCGGCGCTGCTGGCGACCGACCCCGACACGAAGTACTCGAACGGCAACGTCATCAACGAGTACATCTACACGCCGGGTCAGGTGCAGCAGGCGATCATCAACCCCGCCGGCGCCCTCAACAAGGCCGCCGACCTCACGCCGTATAACCTCGGCAGCGATGTGGATGCCGGTCTCCACCACGTGGCCGATCAGCCGCTGTTCGACGCCAACAACTCCGACGACATCATCTTCGGCGGCTGGGGCGACGACGCGATCCACGGCGGCGCAGGCGACGACGCGATCAGCGGCTCGGAGGCCATCGGCGCCGGTCAGGCGGGCTACATCGCCGGCGGCTTCATCCAGCACTTCGACGCGAGCTACAACCCGGACGGCATCGTCTACATCGATTTCGCCCACCCGTGGAACCCGGGCGATGTGCTCCACTTCGGCGACGACACCAACCCGTGGCACGCCAACAACCACAACGCGATCCGCCTCGGCGAGTTCTCCCTCTACAACGAGTACGACCCGCGCCGCGAGATCCGGTTCAGCGACACCGGTGCAGTCTGGGGCTGCACGGCCTACACTCCGAGCGGCCACACCTGCACGGCCGCCCCGTCGGCGACGTCGTTCCCGTACCTGTTCTTCCTCAACAACGAGGACCTCACGGGCAACATCTACACCGGCGCCGGCCAGGGTGCGTGCATCTCGGTCGACAACCAGGGCAACTGCCTCGCCTACACGATGAGCCAGCGCACGGACGGCAACGACGTCATCTTCGGCGACCTCGGCAACGACTGGATGGTGGGCGGCACCGGTCAGGACACCATCTGGGCGGGCTGGGGCAACGACCTGTCGAACGCCGACGACGACATGCACTCCGGATGCGCTGTCGCCGCCAACAACGGGACGTGCATCACGCCCGGAGACACCTACCTCAACGACGTGCCGGACGGCGTCAACTCGAGCTTCCAGGATCGTGTGTACGGCGGCGCCGGCCTCGACATCCTGATCGCGAACACCGGCGGCGACCGCCTCATCGACTGGGTCGGCGAGTTCAACAGCTACCTCGTGCCGTTCTCGACCTTCGGCATCGCGACCGTGAGCCGCCAGGTGAGCCCGTGGCTGCCGGAGTTCCTGTATGCGCTCAGTCGTAGCCAGGGCGCTGACCCGACGCGGGCGACCGACACGGGTGACGACCCGGTGCGCAACGGCGAGCCGAACGGCGAGCTGGGCCTCATCACCCAGCATGACCACGGCCAGTGGCAGACGCAGACGGGCGGCCCGACCGACCCGCAGGCCGGCAACATCCCCGGCGGCCGTCGCGACACGGTGCGCGGGGCGGACTTCAACGACGGCACACTGCAGGGCTTCGCCACCGCATCCGGAGCCTTCACCGTCTCCAGCGGGCAGCTGACGGTCACCGCGACCGATACCACGTCCGACGCGGTCGCGGTCTGGTACGACGACGCGTATCAGACGGTCTACTACGAGCTGTCGGCGAAGATCTCGATGGACAAGCCGGTCGCCGGCTGGAAGGGCAACGCGTTCATCATCTTCGACTACTTCGGCCCGACCGACTTCAAGTTCGCCGGCGTCGACCAGTCGATCAACAAGATGGTGATCGGTCACCGGGATGCGAACGGCTGGTGGTACGACGCGCAGGGCAGCGTGCCGGGCGGCGTCAAGTCCAATACCTTCTACGACCTGAACGTCGTCGTCAACGGTCTCGTCGTCACTGTGACCCTCAGCGGCGGAAATGCCTTCTCGTACACGTTCCAGCCGAGGGTGATGCCCAACGGCGACAAGGTGGCGCTGAACAGGGGCCTCGCCGGCTTCGGGTCGAACCAGGCGCACGGCATCTTCGACAACATCGCGCTGACCGTCATCCAGCCCGCCATCACGATCGACCGGACCGACTACTTCGAGGGCAGTGGGGGGACCACGCTGACCGTGGTGTCGGGCGCCTTCGCCACGACAGGCGGCCGCTACGAGGGCACCGCGGGCGCAGGCGGGGTCGCCGCATCCCTGATCGGCGTCCCGACCACGGGCGGAACCGTCCCGAAGGCGTTCGACCCGAACGCCTACGTGAATCTCACGTCGACCTTCCGTGCATCGGGCTTCAGCGGCTTCATGTTCGACTGGTACAGCGCCGGCGACTACAAGTTCGTCGCGATCGACGTGGCCGGGCAGCGGATCGCCATCGGTCACGTCAGCCGCGGCTCGCGCGTGATCGACGCGGCGATCGCGCAGGCGATCACCGCGGGCAGCGACTACGTCCTCGACATCGTCGTGAAGGCGACCGTCGTCACCGTGACCTTCAACGGACAGGTGCTGACGTCGTACGTCTTCAACTCCCCACTTGCCGACGGCCTCCAGGGCGTGTTCGGCACGGGCACAGGCGCGGTCGTCTCGATCGGCGACTACCGCCTGCGCACCGATGAGCTCGCCTACGCGGGTGCGCCTCCCCCTGCACCCGCGTCGGCGATCACTTCCGCGAGTTCGGTGAAGAAGCCGACGAGCGGCACCACGACGGCGACGCTGACCGTGACGCTGTCGGCCCCCGCGACGACGGCCACCACGGTCTACTGGACGATCGACCCGTCGTCCACCGCGGTCGCGGGCACGGACTACACGGGGCCGACCTCCGGGTACGTCGTGATCCCCGCGGGCTCCACCACGGCGACGATGGCCTTCACGATCCCGGTGACGGCGCGCTCGGGCAGGTCGCTCGTGGTGAGGCTGACCTCTGGGACGGGCTACAACATCTCGCGGGCCGTCGGGACGATCACCATCGCCTGAGCCTCCCCACTGCGCGAGCGGGCATCGCGTGCCTCATCCGTCACATCGTGCTGGACCGACTGACCGTTCGTGACGGATGCTCGTGGGGGCCGCGCTTCATCCGTCACGTTCTGCCGGACCGACCGACCGTTCGTGACGGATGCGCGCGCGGGACGCTCAGGCCACCTGGACCCTGAGCACCTCGCGAGCCGAGACCGTCCGGCGACGGGTGACCGCGACGATCGTGGCGATGAAGGCCAGGCCGCCCCACACGATGAGTCCGACGATGGCGCCGCCGACGCCGCCCGACGTGCCGAGCACCCCGAGCATCGCGGTGTACGCGGGCGCCGTCGGCATGATCGATGCGATCGACAGCAGCACTGCCGGCACGGTCGAGACGATGCCGGTCGCGATGACGAGCACGCCGACGAGCGCAGCGAGCCAGCGGCCCGCACCGCCGAAGACGGCGACGAGCGCCTGGTTGACGGCCGCGAACGCCAGCCCCGCGACGACGCAGACTGCGGCGAACAGCGACCAGGTGCCCCAGTCGTACGACGCCGCGAGCTGCACGACGCCGGCGACCAGCAGGCCCTGGACGGCGCCGATCGCGGCCCCGGGACCGTACGCGCGGAGCGCCAGCATCGCGGACGACCGGCGCGACGTGAGTGATCCCCGCGGAACCGCCTGCACAGCGATGAACGTGCCGATGGAGCCGACCCACAGTGCGAGCGTCGCGAGCAGCGGAATGGCGGATGCTCCGAACAGCGACGACGAGCCGCCCTTTGTGGCGACGGGCGTCGCGACGACGGATGCGAGATCCTTCGCCTGCGCATCGGTGTAGCGCGGGATGGAGGAGGCGGCCTTGTCGAGGCCGCTCGCGAGGGAGCCCGTGCCGGTCGCGAGCTGTGTCACGCCGTCGGAGAGGCTCTGCGCGCCGGAGGAGAGCTGTGTCGCGCCGGAGGAGAGTCCGGTGGCGCCGTCGGCGAGCTTGAACGCGCCCGCCCCGAGCTTGCGCGCACCGTCCGCGGACTGGCTCGTGCCGTTCGCCAGGGCCGTGAGGCCCTGAGAGAGACCGTTCGTCTGCGTGGCGATCTCGGTGAGACCCGCGCTGGTCTTCGAGATCAGGGTGTCGATGCCCTGCGAAGTCAGGTTCGCCGAGTAAGCGGTGGCTCCGGCGTTCTCGGCCGCCGTGGTCGCCTGGGTCAGGGCGGCGTTCAGGTCGCCGCACAGGGACGCGGGTGCGGGCGTGGTGGCGGTCGGCGTGCAGTACGTCTGCAGCATCACACCGATCGACTTCGCCACCGCCTGCGTGTCCGCCGCGGTCTTGTTGGCATAGTCGAGTGTCGCCTGACCGCCCTTGTCCAGGCCGGAGGTCGTGAGCCCGGTCGCCACCTGGTTGATCCCGTCGGCGATCTGCGAGGCCCCGCTCGCAGCACCGTGCGTCCCCGATGCGATGGTGTCGAGGCCAGCACCGAGCTGGTCCGCACCCTTGCCGAGCGCCGACGCCCCCGAGCCGAGCTGTGTGGCGCCCGACGCCAGCGCACTTGCACCCGACGGTAGCTGCGCAGCACCATCGGCGGTCTGCTTCGCGCCGTCCGCGAGCTGCGAGGCTCCACCGGCGGCGCTCTGCAGGTTGTCGCCGAGCGTCGTGAACCCGAGGAACACCTTGTTCAGGTAGGTCTCGGTGAGGGTCGTGCCCATGACGGATGCGGCGGTGGTGGCGACCTGCTGCGAGATCGCCTCGTCGACCACGAGCGCCTGCGGCGATGTTGTCACCCGGATCGTCGCCTGCTCGGGCGTCGTCCCGCCGATGGAGGTTGCGGCGGCCGAGAAGCCCTTCGGGATCGTGATGACGGCCTGGTAGGTGCCGTCCTTCAGGCCCTTCGCGGCATCCGACGTGTTCGAGATCGTCCAGTCGAGGTTGCTGTCGAGAGTCGGCGACCCCTTCACGAGACCCGCCGTCAGCTGGCGTCCGAGCGGCACCATCTGGCCGTTGATCGTCACGGGCTCGTCGTTGTTCACGATCGCGGCATGCATCGAGTCGAGGCGCGTCGTCGGGTTGTAGAGCGCGGCGACGAGGATGCCGCCGATGACGACCGGGAGCAGGATGGCGCCGACGATCGTCAGCCAGGTCACGGGGCGACGGGAGCGGGCGCGCTCGATGTGGAGAGTCATGCGTTCACCTCTGCGGACGGAGAATCTGCGGGTTCGGGGAAAGTGGGTTCAGGCATCGAGGCGTCCGAGACGGCGAGGACCGGCGCATCCACCCATCCCGCGTCGCGCAGCAGCGCCTGCACGGGAGCCGGGTCGGCGGCCGACACGATGAGGGCCAGGGGAGTGAGGGATGCGGCATCCCTCAGCAGCTCGACGGCCGGCGTGCGCACCTCCGCGGCGCACAGCGCCTCGGCGCCGTCGATGACGACGATCCGCGACCCGCGCAGCGCCTGCTGGAGGTCCCGCAGCGGCCGGCGGGTCCGCTGCAGCAGTGCGACGCCGACACGTCGACGCACCCATGAGCCCCGGGCGGGCAGCAGGTGGCCGTCCACCTTGAGCCGGCCGTCGGTTGCGTGAAGTCGGCCCGCGATCGTCAGCAGCAGCGCCTCGGTCGTGCGCGGGTCCGCCGCGGTCGTGATGAGCGCCTTGCCCGGCTCGACGCGCAGCGCGACGTCGCTGTAGAGGGCGCGGTCCTGCTCGTCCCCACGCCCGTTCCGCGCGCCGCCGGCACGTCGCGCGGAGCCTCCGGTCGCGGGAGCCCGGAGCCACAGATCCTCGGCGACGACCGCCGCGGTCGTGTGCGGCTCGGGCCACTCGGCGAGGGCTCGCTCGCGCTCGACGGCCTCGCCCTCGATGTCGAAGTGGGGGAGGGCGCGCTCCAGCCGGCGCGGCATCCACCACGCGTTGTCTCCGAGGAGCGCCATGACCGCGGGGATCAGCGTCATGCGCACGACGAAGGCGTCGATCGCGATGCCCGAGGCAAGACCCAGGGCGATCGGCTTCAGCGACGAGTCGCCCTCGGGAACGAACGCCGCGAACACCGAGAACATGATGATCGCAGCCGCGGTCACCACGCGCGCCGAGGCGGTGAAGCCGCTGCGTACGGCGTCGATCGCCATCGCGCGGTCGCTGTGGCCGTGCCGGGCGCGCCGTGCATGGACGTAGTCCTCCCGCATGCGCGTGACGAGGAACATCTGGTAGTCCATCGCGAGGCCGAAGAGCACGCCCATGAGGATGATCGGCATGAAGCTGATGATCGGCCCGACTCTCGTGACGTGCAGCAGGTCGGCGCCGACGCCGTGGATGAACACGGCCGACACGATGCCGAACGCCGCCGCGACCGAGAGCAGGTACCCGAGAGCGGCGGTGATGGGCACCCACACCGACCGGAAGATGATGGCGAGGAGCACGAGCGACAGTCCGACGACGAAGATCGCGAACGGCAGCAGGGCTCCGCCGAGCCGGTCGGAGATGTCGATGCCGACGGCCGTGAATCCCGTCACCTTGATGTCGACGCCGTACTTCTTCTGGATGTGATCGTGCTGGGCGCGGATCTCTCGCACGAGGTTCGCGGTCGCGACCGAGTCCGGGGCCGAGTCGGGGATGATCTGCACGATGCCGGTGTCGGCGGTCTGATTGGGTGTCGCGAGGGCGACGGCCTTCACCCCCGGGAGCCTTCCGAGCTCATCGCCGAGGTTCTTCATGAGGTTCAGCGGGTCATTTGACGTCACGATGGTGCCGGTGACGATGAGCGGGCCGTTGAAGCCCGGCCCGAAGTGCTCGGCCACGAGATCGTACGACTGGCGCGCCTGCGACTCCTTGGGCAGCTGACCCGCATTCGGCAGGGCGAGGGCGAGGCTCAGCGCCGGGAGGGCGAGGAGGCCGAGGCCCACAACGACCGACACGGTCGTGACGATCGGATGCCGCGTCACGAGCACGACCCAGCGGTTCGAACGCTTCGCCGCGGCACGCTTCCCCTCCGGAACGGGGCGGTGGCGCCAGCCGACGACGCGTCCCTTGACGAAGCCGAGCAGTGCCGGCGTGAGGGTCACGGCGACCAGGACGGCGATCGCGACGGCGACGGATGCCGCGATGCCCATGGTCGTGAGGAACGGGATGTTCGCGAAGCTCAGGCCGATGAGGGCGATGAGCACGGTGATGCCGGCGAAGACGACGGCCGATCCCGCCGTGCCGGTGGCGCGGGATGCCGACTCCTCCGGGTCCATGCCGGATCTGACCTGGTCCTGATGTCGGGCGATGATGAACAGGGCGTAGTCGATGCCGACCGCGAGCCCGAGCATGAGCGCCAGCAGCGGCGTCGTCGAGGACACCGAGGCGAAGGCGGTCGCGATGAAGATGAGCGCCATCGACAGTCCGACGCCAAGGAGGGCGGTCGCCAGCGGCAGTCCGGCGATCACGAACGAGCGGAACGTGACGATCAGCACCGCGAGGGCGACCAGCAGACCCACGGCCTCGATGAGCGAGACGCCGGGGACCGAGGTGGCGAACAGGTCGCCGCCGAGCTTCACGGTGCTGCCGTGCGGCAGCTGCCCTGCGAGGCTGTCGACCTGGGCTTGGAGGGCGTCCTTCGTCTCCTTGCTGATGGTCGACGACTGCCCGGCGAACTGCACGCGGACGATGGCCGCGCTCTTGTCGTCCGAGACGAGCCCCGTCACGTGCTGGTCGAAGGGGCTGGTGGCGGCGTTGACGCCGTGGAGCTTCTGGAGGTCGTTGACGGAGGCGTTGATGTCGCCCTTGTACGGGTCGCTTGTGACCTTGTCGCCGGGGGCGGCGACGACGATGTACTGCGCACTCGTGCCGCTCGCCTGCGGGAAGGTGCGGCTCAGCTGCTCGAGACCCGCCTGCGCCTCGGTGCCGGGGATCGAGAAGGAGTTGTTGGTGCCCTTCGCGAACAGCGCGACGCCGCCGAGGGCGAGGATCAGCAGGAGGAGCCACGAGACGAGCACGCGCCACGGGTGGCGGAAGGACCATCGCCCGAGCGTGGAGAGGAGAGTGGACACGATGCCTCCAGGAGAACGGAGAGAGCCTCCGGGTGGTGATCAGTACAGTTCGATACGGCGCTGTATCCGATACATACGTGTATCGTAAAGGAATCGGGACCGGCAAATCTGAATGCTCCATGTGAGAATCACGAAGAGGGGAGAAGCGCGATGACCGACACGAGAGTGGCGACCCGCAGCCGCGAGAACACCCGCGCGCGCCTGATGGAGGCGGCCTTCGAGGTCTTCGCCGAGGTGGGCCTCGACGCCGCGTCCGTCGAGGCGATCTGCGAGCGGGCGGGCTTCACGCGCGGCGCGTTCTACTCGAACTTCGACTCGAAGGACGAGCTGTTCCTGGAGCTGGCCGCGCGCGTCGCGTCCGAGCGTGTGCAGTCCGTGCAGGCGCGCATCGGCGGTCTGGTCTCGGACGGCTCGGACGGCTTCGATGAGAGTCAGATCTCGGCGATCCTCGAGCAGGTGCTCGACGTCGGCGCCGAGGACCGCCTGGGCGTGCTGCTGATGAGCGAGATTCGCATCCGCGCCCTGCGCGACCCCGACATCGCGCGGGCGTTCCTCGATCAGGATGCCGCGATGCAGCGCAGCGTCGCGAAGATCATCACCGACATCGGCGCCCTCAAGGGCATCGAATTCCGGGTGGATGCCGAGCAGGCCGCCCGGCTCATGCTCACGGTGTGGGAGTCGTCGGCGGTGCGGGCGCTGATCCGCGGTGTCGCCGACCGGTCGCTCGAGGGCGATGAGGCGCTGCGCGCCGCCGCGAGCGCTCGCCTGAACGAGGTCGCCCGCCTCATCCTCTGCTGATCAGTCGGCTTTTTCGAGCGCACCCCAGCAGCGCTCGAGGCGCGCGATCCACCAGTCGCGACGATCGGGGGATGCCGCGAGCTCGTCGAGGCGCGTCGCATCCGGAGTCACCCGCGTGACCGTGAGCGCGCCGTCGACGACCCCATACTCCGCCACGTCCGCGGTGAAGAGCGCGCCCGTCCCGAGTCCGCAGTCGTAGTCGAGCTCGGGAAGAGCCGCCGCCAGCGCGACGCCCATCGAGATGCCGACGGCTGTGTCCAGCGCGCTGGACACCACGGCGGGGAGCCCGGCCTCGGCCACGATCTCGAGGGCCCGGCACACGCCGCCCAGCGGCTGCGCCTTCACGACCAGCAGGTCGGCCGCGCCGGCGCGGGCGACCGCGAGCGGATCCGACGCCTTGCGCACGCTCTCGTCCGCGGCGATCGGCACGCCCATGTACTTCACGCGCCTGCGCAGCTCGACCAGCTCGTCCACGGTCGCGCACGGCTGCTCGGCGTACTCGAGGTCGTACTCGGCGAGGGCGTGGATCGCCCGCTCGGCCTCGTCGACGTTCCACCCGGCGTTGGCGTCGATGCGCACACGCCCCTCGGGGCCCAGGGCCTCGCGCACCGCGCGCACGCGTTCGACGTCGTCGGCGAGGGTCTGCCCCGGCTCCGCGACCTTGACCTTGGCGGTGCGGCACCCGTCGAAGCGCCCGAGCACCGCCGCGACACGGTCGGCCGGCACCGCCGGCACCGTGGCGTTCACCCGGACGGAGTCGCGCACGGCCTCGGGGCGCGGCATCCAGGCGTCGTCGATGGCGGCGGCGAGCCAGGTCGACGCCTCGGCATCGCCGTACTCCACGAAGGGCGAGAACTCGGCCCATCCCTCCGGCCCTTGGAAGAGCAGAGCCTCGCGGACGTCGATTCCGCGGAATCGGGTCGCCATCGGCAGCGCGACCACGCGCGCGGAGTCGAGGAGGTCGGGAAGCGGAGGCAGGTCGCGCGGCATGTCCCCATGATGCCCTCCGATCCGGTCGGTGCGTTCGTCCGCCGCCCCAGGTTCGGGATTCAGTCCGCGTGACGCGGACGACAATGTGCCGTTGACGATAGTGTGTGAGAAACAGTATCGTGTGAGATGTGAGCCAAGACGAGATCCTCGACACGCACCTGCAGGAGCTGCGTCGCGGCACCGTGGTGCTCGCCTGCCTGCGGTTGCTGGCGACGCCGGGCTACGGCTACGGGCTGCTCGAGCAGCTCGCCCGCCGCGGCTTCGCGGCCGACGCCAACACGCTCTACCCCTTGCTCCGCCGGCTCGAGAAGCAGGGGTACCTCACCAGCGAGTGGAACACCGACGAGGCCCGGCCGCGCAAGTTCTACCGCACGAGCGCCGCCGGACGGTCCCTCGCCCGGTCGCTCACCGACGACTTCGGAGCGATCGCCGCATCGATCGCCGATCTCCCTCAGGAGGACTGACATGGATGCCACCACCCTCACCGACCGCTATGTCGACGCGGCGATGCGCACGGTCCCCGACAAGCAGCGGGCCGACCTCGCCGCAGAGCTGAAGGCATCCATCGCCGATCAGGTCGATGCGCGCATCGACGCGGGTGAGGACGCCGCGGCCGCCGAGCGGGCGGTGCTCACGGATCTGGGCGACCCGGACGCACTCGCCGCCGGCTACACCGGGCGCGCGCTGCGTCTCATCGGGCCGCGCTATTACCTCGACTGGTGGCGGCTGCTGAAGCTGCTGCTGTGGATCGTGCCCGCCTGCGTGGCCTTCTCGATCGCACTCGGCCAGCTGATCGCGCAGGCTTCGGTCGGAACGGTCGTCAGCCAGGCCGTGATCGGCGCGCTGTCGTCCATCGTGCACGTGTCGTTCTGGGTGACGGTGGTCTTCGCCGTGCTGGAGCGCACCGGACGCCCCGCGATGGATGCCGGCGCCTGGACACCCGATCGCCTCCCGATGCCGCGCGAACGCGGAGCGCGCCTGAGCGACCTCGTCCTCTCACTCGTCTGGCTGGTGCTCGTGGCCGGGGTGATCCTCTGGGACGCGTTGCGCGGCCTCGCGTTCGCGAACGGCACGTGGATGCCGGTCTTCAACCCCGCGCTGTGGCCCTGGTGGATGATCGCCCTGTTCGCGATCCTCGCGGCCTTCGCCGTCGTCAGCCTCCTCGTCTACGAGCGCGGCGGATGGTCCTACCCGCTGGCCGCGGTGCACGGCATCCTGGACCTCCTCCTCTTCGGAGGGATCATCTCCCTCCTCGTCGAGGGTCGCCTGCTGAACTCCGAGCTCGTGAGCGCACTCGCGGATGCGACGTCAGCGGAGGTTCCTCGCATCCTGGGCATCCTCCTGGGTCTCGGGCTCGCCGCGATCGCCGTCTGGGATGTGCTGGACGCGTTCCTCAAGGCGCGTGGCCGCGGCCCGGGCCGCCCGGAAACACAGGGCCCCGTGTAGCCGCCCGCCTCTAGGCTGGTCGCATGCTCCTCGACACTCCCGCGCGCCTCGGCGTGCAGATCCAGCCGCAGCACGCCACGTACACCGAGATCCGAGACACCGTGCGACGCCTGGAGGACATGGGTGTCGACATCCTCTTCAACTGGGACCACTTCTATCCGCTCTCCGGCGAGCCCGACGGCCTGCACTTCGAGTCGTGGACGATGCTCGGCGCCTGGGCCGAGCAGACCGAGCGCGTCGAGTTCGGCGCCCTCGTCAACTGCAACAGCTACCGCAATCCCGACCTGCAGGCCGACATGGCCCGCACGCTCGACCACATCTCCGGCGGACGGTTCATCTTCGGCACCGGCGCGGGCTGGTTCGAGCGCGACTACGACGAGTACGGCTACGAGTTCGGCACCCCGGGCTCGCGCCTGAACGACCTCGCCGCGGGCCTGGAGCGCATCGAGGCGCGCTGGGAGAAGCTGAACCCGGCGCCGACCCGTCGCATCCCGGTCCTCATCGGAGGGGCGGGCGAGCAGAAGACACTGCGGCTCGTCGCGAAGCACGCGGACATCTGGCACTCCTTCGTCAGGCCGGATGCGATCGCGCACAAGGTCTCGGTCATCGAGCAGTGGGCGGAGAAGGAGGGACGCGACACGTCGAACCTGGTCGTCTCGAACGAGCTCGCCCGGCGGGACGTCGAGACCGCGGGCGCCCTCTACGACGCCGGGGTCCGGCTGTTCACGCTCGGCATCTCCGGCCCGCACTACGACCGCGACCTCGTGCAGCACTGGGTGAACTGGCGCGACGCGAAGAACGGCTGAACGGATGACGCCGCCCCGCTTCGCCTTGGACATCGACGGCGTCGAGCGCCCCGCACGCTCTCAGGCGCTCCTGGATGCCGTCCACCACCGTGTCGTCATCGCCGACGGCGCGATGGGCACGATGCTGCAGCGCCACGATCTGTCGGTCGAGGGCGACTTCGAGGGGCTCGAGGGCTGCAACGAGATCCTGAACGTCACGCGCCCGGACGTGGTCGGCGGCATCCATGACGCGTATTACGCGGTCGGTGTGGATGCCGTCGAGACCAACACGTTCGGCGCCAACTGGTCGAACCTCTCCGACTACGGCATCGACGACCGCATCGCCGAGCTCGCGGAGAAGGGCGCGGCGATCGCGCGGGAGCGCGCGGAGGCCGCCGAGGCGGCCGATGGACGGATGCGGTGGGTCCTCGGTTCGATGGGCCCCGGCACGAAACTGCCCTCGCTGGGTCACACGACGTACGACCACCTCAAGCAGACCTTCGCGCTGCAGGCCGAGGGGCTGATCGACGGGGGAGCGGACGCGTTCCTCGTCGAGACCTCGCAGGACCTGCTGCAGACGAAGGCTGCGGTCAACGGCTGCAAGCAGGCGATCGTGGCGCGCGGCATCCGTCTGCCGATCTTCGTCGAGGTGACCGTCGAGACGACCGGCACCATGCTCATGGGCTCCGAGATCGGCGCCGCGCTGACCGCGCTCGAGCCGCTCGGCGTCGACGCGATCGGCCTGAACTGCGCCACCGGTCCGACCGAGATGAGCGAGCACCTGCGGCACCTGTCGAAGCACTCGACCGTGCCGATCGCCTGCATGCCGAATGCCGGTCTGCCGGTGCTCACGGCGGACGGCGCGCACTATCCGCTGTCGCCGGCGGAGCTCGCCACCGCGCACGAGCAGTTCGTGCGCGAGTTCGGGTTGGGGCTCATCGGCGGATGCTGCGGCACGACGCCCGAGCACCTCGCCGCGGTCGTCGATCGCCTCGCGCCGTACCGGGCGGCGGCGCCCGACCGCGCGCCGAGCGACATCGATGCGGGCGTCGCGTCCCTCTACCAGCACGTCTCCTTCGACCAGGATGCCTCGTACCTCGCCATCGGCGAGCGCACCAACGCCAATGGGTCCAAGGCCTTCCGCCAGGCGATGCTGGAGGAGCGCTGGGACGACTGCGTCGAGATCGCACGCGAGCAGATCCGCGTGGGGGCGCACCTGCTGGACGTCTGCGTCGACTACGTCGGACGCGACGGCGTCGCCGACATCCGGGAGGTCGTCTCCCGGTTCGCCTCGGCATCCACTCTTCCGCTCGTGATCGACTCGACCGAGCCGCCGGTGGTCCAGGCCGGGCTCGAGCTCATCGGCGGGCGCCCGGTCGTCAACTCGGTGAACTACGAGGACGGCGACGGCCCGGACAGTCGCTTCGGCCGCATCATGCCGCTCGTGAAGGAGCACGGCACCGCGGTCGTCGCGCTCACGATCGACGAGCACGGCCAGGCCCGCACCACCGAGGGCAAGGTCGCGATCGCATCGCGCCTGGTCGACTCCCTCGTCGGGGAGTGGGGGATGCGGGTCGAGGACATCATCGTCGACTGCCTGACCTTCCCCATCGCCACGGGCCAGGAGGAGACCCGACGCGACGCCATCGAGACGATCGAGGCGATCCGCGAGATCACCCGCAAGTACCCCGGCATCCACACGACCCTCGGGGTCTCGAACGTGTCGTTCGGGCTGAACCCCGCCGCCCGCGTCGCGCTGAACTCCGTGTTCCTCCACGAGGCCGCGGAGGCGGGCCTGTCGAGCGGCATCATCGACGCGGCCAAGATCGTGCCGCTGGCCACGCTGCCGGACGAGCAGCGCCAGGTCGCGCTCGACCTCGTGTGGGACCGCCGCGAGTACGACGTCGACGGCAACGTCACGTACGACCCGCTGGCGACGATGCTCGACCTGTTCGCGGGCGTCGACACCGCGGCCCTGCGCGACCAGCGCGCCGCCGAGCTCGCCGCACTGCCGGTCGGCGAGCGCCTGCAGCGACGCATCATCGACGGCGAGGGCAAGGGGCTCGAGGCCGATCTCGACCTCGCCCGCGCCGACGGGATGGCGCCGCTGGCGATCATCAACGACCACCTGCTGGAGGGCATGAAGGTCGTCGGCGAGCGGTTCGGCGCGGGAGAGATGCAGCTGCCCTTCGTGCTGCAGTCCGCCGAGGTGATGAAGACGGCCGTGGCTCTGCTCGAGCCGCACATGGAGCGCGCGGATGCGTCGGGCAAGGGGCGCATCGTGCTGGCCACGGTCCGCGGCGACGTGCACGACATCGGCAAGAACCTCGTCGACATCATCCTGACGAACAACGGCTACGACGTCATCAACCTCGGCATCAAGCAGCCGATCGCCGACATCATCGCCGCCGCCGAAGAGCACGACGCCGACGTCATCGGCATGTCGGGCCTCCTCGTGAAATCGACGGTCGTGATGAAGGAGAACCTCCTGGAGCTGCAGGCTCGGGGCATCGCGAAGCGATGGCCCGTGATCCTCGGCGGTGCCGCACTGACCCGCGCGTACGTGGAGGACGACCTCGCGGGGATCTTCGACGGCCACGTGCGCTACGCGAAGGATGCGTTCGAGGGCCTGGCCCTCATGGAGCCGCTGGTGCGCATCGCGCGCGGGGAGGATCCGTCCGCGGTCGGGCTTCCCGCATTGAAGAAGCGCATCCACCGGGCCGGCTCGCAGCTCACCCTCACGGAGCCCGAGGCGATGCCCGCCCGCTCCGACGTCGCGGCCGACAACCTCGTGCCCGCGCCGCCGTTCTGGGGCACCCGCATCGTCCGAGGCCTGGCGCTCGCGGACTTCGCCGCCTTCCTCGACGAGCGCGCGACCTTCATGGGGCAGTGGGGCTTGAAACCCGGTCGCGGCGACGAGGGCCTCACCTACGAGCAGCTCGTCGAGCGCGAGGGCCGGCCACGACTGCGGTACTGGCTCGACCGAATCCTGTCGGAGGGGATGCTGGACGCCTCCGTCGCCTACGGGTACTTCCCGGTCGTCTCGGAGGGCGACGATGTCGTGGTGCTGCACCACGCCGACGATCCGACCGGCGTTCTGGGCGCGGCCGGGCTGCTCGCCCCGGACGGGGGCAGCGGCGCGATCGGCACCGACCGCCTGCGGTTCTCGTTTCCGCGCCAGCGGCGCGACCGGCACCTGTGCCTGGCCGACTTCGTCCGCTCGCGCGAGTCCGGTCAGGTCGACGTCCTGCCGGTGCAACTGGTCACCGCCGGAGCCGCGATCGACGAGGTGACCGCGAAGCTCTTCGCCGAAGACCGCTACCGCGACTACTACGAGCTCAACGGTCTCGTGATGCAGCTCACCGAGGCGCTGGCGGAGTTCTGGCACGCCCGCATCCGGTCGGAACTCGGCTTCGCGGCCGAGGAGCCGGTGGAGAAGGCCGGGCTGTTCAAGCTCGAGTACCGCGGCGCGCGCTTCTCGCTCGGCTACCCCGCGTGTCCCGAGATGGAGGACCGCCGCAAGGTCGTCGAGCTCCTGCGCCCCGAGCGGATGGGCGTGCAGCTGAGCGAGGAGCTGCAGCTGCATCCCGAGCAGTCGACCGACGCCTTCGTCTTCCACCACCCGGAGGCGAAGTACTTCTCGGTCTGACGGTCAGCAGTCGTCTGCGGCCGCATCCGCCGTGTCGCAGGCGGCGGGACCGAGGTGTGTGCGCAGCGCCCCGGTGAGCTCCACGAGCTGAACGAGCTGGCCGGTGTCGAACGCATCGATGAAGAGCTCTCGCACAACGTGCAGGTGCGGTGCTGTGGAGCGGCGGAAGGCATCCGACCCCGCGCGCGTCAGCGTGACCTCCGTGCCCCGATTGTCGCCCTCGCTGCCGCGGCGCTCGATGAGTCCGCGCTGCTGCATGCGCGCGAGGTGGTGGGAGAGGCGGCTTCGCTCCCAGCCGATCGCCGTCGCGAGCACGGACGAGCGCAGACATTCCCCGTCGGCCTCGGTCAGTGCGAGCAGTACGGCGTAATCGCCCATGGACAGTCCGGAGTCCCGTTGTATCCGTGCGGCGACCTGCGCGCGCAGCAGTGCGGTCGTCTCGATGAAGTCTCGCCAGACTGCGAGCTCGTGCGTCGTGGGCGAGCGGCGCTCGCGGGTCGCCTCTTGAAGCATTGGTCCCCTTCGAACAATGTGTGACACGAAGTCTCACATGAGCGAGGCGCCACTCCCACGATCCGACACGCTCGGACATCGGTCGTCTTCCGGGCGCCCGACTCGGATGAGCCCTGCATAGTCTGGAATCCGTGGGCGACTCGCGGACGATCGGCATCCTCGGCGCCGGCAGGGTCGGGCTCGTGCTCGCGCGGCTCGCCGTCGCATCCGGTCACCACGTCCTGGTGGCAGGGTCCGGCGATCCCGCGCGCATCGCCCGGACGGTCGCGGTGCTCGCGCCGGATGCGGAGGCGACGACGACGACGGATGCGGCGACCCGCGCGGACGTCGTCATCCTGGCGCTGCCCCTCGGCCAGCACCGGACGCTCCCCGTCGAGCCGCTGCGCGGCACGCTGGTCATCGACGCCATGAACTACTGGTGGGATGTCGACGGCTACCGCCCCGACTTCGAGGATCCGCTGACCTCGACGAGCGAGACCGTCCAGGCGTTCCTGGAGGGCGCCCGGGTCGTCAAGGCGTTCAACCACATGGGCTACCAGGACCTCCAGGAGGAGGCCCGGCCCCCGGGTGCCGAGGGCCGGAAGGCGATCGCGATCGCGGGCGACGATCCGGATGACGTGGCGGCCGTCGCCCGGCTGGTCGACGAGTTCGGATTCGATCCGGTCATCGCGGGTCGCCTTGCCGAGGGGATGCGGTTGGAGCCCGGCACGGAGCCGTTCGGCGCGGACGTGGATGCCGCAGAGCTCGCGGCGATGATCGAGCGCTTCCCGCGCTCGCAGCGGGGCCTGTTCGTGGCCGCCGCCCGGGGGCGCGTCTCGTGATCGTCCGCGGGCGGCGCGGCCGGCATGCGGTCGCGACGACTGCCGGGTGGGCCGGGAGGGCGCGACCGGCTCAGTCGCTCGCCGGGCCCGCGGGCACGAGAATGCGGGCACGGGGGTGGACGGGCCGGGTGACCGGCTTCGCCCGCCGGAGCGAGGCGAGCACGGCGCGTCCGATGACGACGACGCCGATGACGGTCGTGATCGCGCGGAGCGTGTCCCAGCTGAGGGTCGAGCTGATCAGCGAGTACACCAGGAAGCTCACGAGGTTCTGGCCGATCGGCGCCCCGGGGACGTAGGAGATGCCGGTCCCCGCCCCGACGGCGAACGGCCAGAACCAGAGGTTCATGAGCAGACCGAAGAGGTAGGACGCGACGACGCCGTAGGCGCACAGCATCCCGATCTCCGCCCAGCCGCGGACCCGGCGAGGCAGAAGACCCGCAGCCGCACCGACCCAGGCGCAGGCGAACATCTGGAAGGGCGTCCAGGGGCCGAAGCCGCCCCACATCACGCTTGAGATCGCGATGGTGGCGACGCCGAGCAGAAGGCCGAAGCGGGCGCCGAACGCGCGTCCCGCAAGGATCAGCAGGATGAACACGGCCTCGACGCCGCCGACCCCGGTGCTCGCGATGCGGACCGCCGCGCCGACCGCGGCGAGGACGCCGAGGAGCGCGATCGTGTGGGCCGAGCGGACGGTGCCGTCGAGGGATGCGGCGACCGCGATGGCCGCGAGCGGTGCCAGCGCGATCGCGGCGAACGGCGCGGCCGCGGCGGCTTCGCTCGGCAGTGCCGTGGCGACGAGCGGCCAGCAGAAGGCTGCGAGAGCGACGAGGTTGGCCGCCACCAGGGCGACGAGGGGCAGCCGGTGCCGTGCGGGCCGCGACGCCACCCGGTCCGCAGCCCGCATCGCGAGCCCGATCTCAGCCGGGATCGTGGCGCCATCCGCACGCGCCGCGCCGTTCCGGGCCTGGATCCCTCGCTCAGCGGGTGCGGACTGAGATCGGGCACGGGGGAGCGGTCCGGCATCTCGCGCACCGTCGAGCGAGCCGAGGGAATCGGAGCGCGGGGCCGCAGGTGCCACCCCGTCGCGCATCGGCAGGATGCGCGCACCCAGCGCTGCGGCGAAGTCGGCGTCGTGTGTCGCGAAGAGCACGGCGGAACCCGCATCCGCTGCCGCACGCAGTGCCCTGGCGACCAGCTCACGGGCCGACGCATCCAGCCCGCGGGTCGGCTCGTCGATCAGCAGCACCTGCGGATCTCCCGCCGATTGCAGGGCGATCGCGAGGCAGCGGCGCTGGCCGACGGAGAGATCGCGCGGATGCCGACGCGGATCGACCCGCTCGCCGCCGAGCAGATGGGCCAGTCGCGCAGCCGACACGCCTCGCTCAGCGCCTGCGCGCCGGTCGGCGGCCCGCAGCTCCGCTCCGACGGTGTCGCGCGTGAAGAGGTCGTCCGAGGCGTCGGGAACCAGGGCGACGCGGCCGCCCGCGACGATGGGCATGTCCCTCTCGGGCAGTGCGAGCGCGGCGAGCAGCGTCGACTTGCCCGCGCCATTCGGCCCGATGAGCGCCACGACCTCGCCCGCACCGAGCGTGAGCGACGCATCCTGCACCACCGTGGCGCGCTCGCGGCGGATGGAGAGGTGCTCCGCGGCCAGGACGTGGTGCAGGGTCGGTGGGTGCACCACGGCCGGCGGAGCAGGTGCCACCGCCGGCGCAGACCCCGGCGCGAGCAGGCCGTCCGCGATCGCCGCCCAGGCATCCGCGACAGGCGTGAACGGGCCGGAACGGTGCTCGGCCACGACCACGCACACACCGGCCGTGTGCGCCAGCGCATCCAGCACCCCGACGACACGCGCGCGAGCGTCGGCGTCGAGATCGGCCAGAGGCTCATCCACGAGCAGCAGGATGGGACGCTCGACCACCGCGGCGGCGATCGCGACCAGAGTGGCCTCGCCTGCCGACAGCGTGCGCACCGGCCGCTCGAGCAGGTGCGCCACCCCCACCCGCTCCGCGACCTCGGCGACGCGCGCCGCGACGATGACCGATGCGACGCCCCGCAGCTCGAGGGCGAGCCCGATCTCGTCGCGCACGCGTTCGGTCGCGAACGCCTCGCGGGGATTCTGCAGCACGACTCCGATGAACCGCGCGGTCTCGCGCGGCGGGGTCGCGGCGCGGTCGAGGCCGGCGATCCGCACGACGCCGTCGAGCGCACCGCCGTCGACATGGGAGAGCAGTCCGGCGAGCCCGCGCAGCAGCGTGGACTTCCCCGCGCCCGTCGCCCCCGTCACGACGGTGAGTGACCCGACCGGCGGCGCGAACTCGCGAACCCGCACTCCTGCGAAGGGTTCGCCCTGCGTTCGTCCGTCACGTTCGGCGACGGCATCCGACGGCTCAGGACGGAGGAAGGCACCGGAGGGGGACGGAGAGAAGGAGAACACCGCATCCGCGACGACGACGGGATGCGCGCAGTCCGCGGCGAGCGGCGACGTCTGGTCCGACGCCCCGAAGCCGCGCAGCTCCAGCGCAGCGGCGACGGATGACGCCCGCTCGAGGGTCCTCTCGAGGATCGGCACGAGGGCGCGCGCCCCGAAGCGCTCGCCCCGCAGCCGGAAGGCGAACCGCACCGCGCGCGCGGCGTCGGCGAGCGCCGGAAGCGTCGCCCATGCGACCGCCAGCATGCGTGCGACCGCCCGCAGCGGTCCGCGCCGCGCAAGAACCGTGAAACCGCGAGAGAGGTCCACCAGCGCGTTCAGCACCCCGAAGGCGAGGATCAGCGCCGCGATCGGGATCGCCGAGGCGACCGCATCCCACAGCCCGCCCGCGGTGATCGGCCCGAGCAGCACGACGTGCGCGAACGGCTCGGGCAGCCGCATCGCCGGCAGCGGCACGAGCACCGGGCCGCCGGCATCCGCCCCGTCGAACAGGATGCGGTAGACCACCCGCGCCCCGATGAACACGGCGGCCAGGATCGCCGCCGCGCGCAACGGCGCGGGCCTGAGGGTCATGGCGCGGGAGTCGCGGGCTTGCCGTCAAGGGTGAACAGCAGCTCGACGCTCTGGCCGGGCTCGACCTTCTGCGCGGACATGCCGTCCTGGGCATATGCCCAGGCGCCGCCCGCGGGCTTCAGCCAGAGCGCCCAGTAGGCGAAGGCCGCGGGCATCCCCTGGCACTGCTCGTGGTACGTGCTGCCGTCCTTCGCCGGGATGTCGAGGGTCGCGGAGGGAACGCCGTTGACGCGGCACACGACCTGGTCGCCGTACTGCTTCGTGCCCTCCGTCGTCACTCCGGTCTTCGCGAAGGCCTCCGCGGCCGTGATCGGGGCGTCGGTCGCGACGCACGCTCTCTTCTTGGCGGATGCCGGCACCTTCAGGTCGCCCGGATCGACTATGACCGTGACGCCCGCGCAGGTCGCGCCGGCGCTCGCGGCGGGCGATGCCGACGACCCCGCCGAGGGGGTTGCGGTCGCGCAGCCCGCGAGGGCGATCAGGAGGGCGGCGGATGCGGCGGCAGCGGCGAGAGCGGAGCGGAACGTCACTTCTCCAGGGTAGGGGCCGTCTCGTCGCCGCCGTCGCCGTGTGACGCCGTCGTGGCAGGCGTGCGCGAAGGCCCCGCGCGTAGGCTGGACCGGTGACGGTTTCGGAGCTCTTCGACGAGTCCGCGTGGGCCCTCGCGCCCGGCGCGGACGACTACACGGATATCACGGCGCACGTCTCCACCGACGGCCGAATCGCGCGCATCGCGTTCGACCGTCCGGAGGTGCGGAACGCCTTCCGGCCGCACACCGTGGACGAGCTCTACCGCGCCCTCGACGTCGCTCGGCAGGACCCGCGCATCGGCGTCGTGCTGCTCACGGGCAACGGCCCGAGCCCGAGGGACGGCGGCTGGGCCTTCTGCTCGGGCGGCGACCAGCGCATCCGAGGCCGATCGGGCTACCAGTACGAGCCGGCACCGTCGCTCACCGGCCCGAGCCCGGCGTCCGAGCACGCTCCGTCTCCGTCCGCAGCATCCCTCGGCCGCCTCCACATCCTCGAGGTGCAACGGCTCATCCGCTTCATGCCGAAGGTCGTCATCGCGGTCATCCCGGGCTGGGCCGCCGGCGGCGGGCACTCGCTGCACGTCGTCTGCGACCTCTCGATCGCCTCGGCGGAGCACGGGCGGTTCAAGCAGACGGATGCCGACGTCGGCTCGTTCGACGCCGGCTACGGCTCCGCGTACTTCGCCCGGCAGATCGGCCAGAAGTTCGCGCGCGAGGTCTTCTTCCTCGCCGAGGAGTACTCCGCCCAGCGCGCGTACGAGATGGGCGCAGTGAACCGGGTCGTCCCGCACGCCGACCTCGAGCGTGAGGCGATCGCGATGGCCCGCACCATCCTCACGAAGTCGCCGACGGCGATCCGCATGCTGAAGTTCGCCTTCAACGCCGTGGACGACGGGATGGTGGGGCAGCAGGTCTTCGCCGGGGAGGCGACGCGGCTGGCATACGGCACCGACGAAGCCGTCGAGGGCCGCGACGCGTTCCTGCAGAAGCGCGATCCCGACTGGTCGCCGTATCCCTGGCATTTCTGATGAGGCTCGAGCCCCTGTCGGGGGACGATCCGCACGAGGTGCTGCAGTCCCTGCGCGGAGCGCTCGTCGGACGCGGCCCCGCTCTCGGGCTCGGCATGCTCGCCCCCGCGCACGGCATCGTGCCGGATCGCACGGCCGTCGTCGTCACGACATCGGGGTCGACCGGCATCCCGAAATCCGTCGTGCTCAGCCGCGACGCGCTCACGGCGAGCGCCGTCGCGACCGCGGCGCGCATCGGCGAGGGATCGTGGCTGCTGGCCCTTCCGGCGAGCTACGTCGCCGGGCTCCAGGTGCTCGTGCGGTCGCTGATCGCCGGCCGCGAGCCGGCGATCCTCGAAGGGGCGTTCTCGCCCGCGTCGTTCACGACGGCAGCCCTGTCGCTCGCCCGGCGCGATGGCGCGCCGATCTACACGTCACTCGTGCCCGCTCAGCTCGCGCGCCTGCTCGACGCCGCCGACGCCGACACCGAGACCGCCCGTGCGCTGCGGTCGTTCGAGGCCATCCTCATCGGAGGTCAGGCGCTCGCGCCCGCCGTCCGCGACCGCGCCGCCGACCTCGGCGCGCGCATCGTGCGGACGTACGGATCCACCGAGACGAGCGGTGGATGCGTCTACGACGGCGTTCCGCTGCGCGGCGTCGAGGCGCGGATCGTCGATGCCGAGGTGCAGCTGTCCGGTCCGACGCTCGCCGACGGCTACCTCGGCGACGACGCCCGGGCGGCTGCGGCGTTCCCCCGGGATGCGGACGGCACGCGCTGGTATCGCACGGGCGACGCCGGCGTGATCGAGGACGGCGTGCTGCGCGTCCGAGGCCGTATCGACAACGTCATCGTGTCGGGTGGCATCAACATCTCGCTCGACCGCGTCGAGCGCGCGGTGCAGACGGTGAGGGGCCTCGAGCACGCCGTGGTGGTCGGCGTGCCGGACGAGCGGTGGGGCGAAGCATCCGTCATCGTCGTCTCGGCATGGAGCGACGAGGACGCCGCCCTCCTGGCCAAGGCCCGCGCGGTCGTCGCCACCGAGGTCGGCTCGCCCGCGCGACCGTCGCGGCTCGTGCGCGTGGACGCGATCCCCGAGCTGTCGTCGGGAAAGCCCGACCGTGAGGAGATCCGCCGGGGCCTGATGCATCCCTGACTCCTCCGCGAGTGCGGAGATCTGCACCGGATGCCCGCCTCTGCCCGGGAGCGCCGCCGCCGCGCGGCCGGAACCCCCCGTGCGACGTGAGGTCCTCATGCCGCCGAGCCGTAAAATGCGGGGGTGGCAGCGAGTACAGCGAAGAACAGCAGGCACCGGACGCCGAGCGGACGCAGCGGCAACCCCGCCAAATCACCCCAGGTCCTCGTCACGCCGGCGACGTTCCGGGACTGGGTCGGCGCGGCCCGCCTGCGCACGCTGCCCCTCGCCGTCGCGCCGGTGATCATCGGCACCGGCGCCGCCCACCTGGTCGACGGGCTGCTGCACTGGGTGCTGGCACTCGGATGCCTGGCGGTCGCGGTCTTCCTGCAGATCGGCGTCAACTACGCCAACGACTACAGCGACGGGGTGCGCGGCACGGACGCCTTCCGCGTCGGCCCGGCGCGGCTCACAGGCGCCGGGCGCGCGAAGCCCCGCACCGTGCTGACGGTCGCGCTCGTCTTCTTCGGGCTCGCTGCCCTGTCGGGCCTCGCCCTCGTCATCCGCACGCAGCAGTGGTGGATGATCGCCGTCGGGGCGGTGTGCATCGTCGCCGCGTGGTTCTACACCGGCGGAAAGCGCCCGTACGGCTACGCGGGCCTCGGCGAGCTGTTCGTCTTCGTGTTCTTCGGTCTCGTCGCCACGCTCGGCACGACGTGGATCCTGGTGCGCTCGCTCCCTCAGGAAGCGTGGTTCGGCGCCGTCGCGGCGGGATTCTTCGCGTGTGCCGTGCTGCTCGCGAACAACCTGCGCGACATCGACCAGGACCGCCAGGCCGGCAAGATGACGCTCTCGGTGCGCATCGGCCGTCGTGGCACGCAGGTGACGTACACCGTGCTGGTCGCCCTCGCGCTCGGCATCGGCGTGTTCATCGCGTTCTTCTACCCGATCGCGTGGCTGACGCTGATGACTCTGCTCCTGGTCGGGCCCGCCATCCTCATCGTGTGGACGTACAAGGCGCCGCGCGAGCTCGTCGTCGCGCTGTCGCTGACGTCGTTCGGCTCGCTGCTGTACGCGGCGCTGCTGTTCTGGGCCTTCGTCGGCTGAGCCGCCGGCGGCGGGCAGGGGTCGTCAGCGCTGGTCGTCGCGGGGGCGGGATGCCGCGGCATCCGCCGGCGCATCGGCGGGCGCGGTGGGAATGCCGGACTCGTCGTACTCGTGCATCGAGTCGTCGGCCGCATCCTCGAGGTCCTCATCCGAGGGCTTCTTCCGCGGGTGCGCGCTGCGGCGCTCGGCGATGCCCGCCGACATGTCGTTCAGGGGCCGGCGCAGGAAGAGCATCGACAGGCTGAGGCCGATCAGGGCGGCGAAGACCGCGGCGAGCCAGTAGAGCTGCTGGAACACCGGGAACAGCATCATGATGCCGAACGGCACGAGGAAGGCCAGGAGCCGCAGCACCGTATACACCAGGGTGGAGCGGATTCTCACAGAGCCATCCTAGGCGGGCCAGCCTAGGATGAAGCTGTGACGCGGTTGCTGATCATCCTGGTACCGCTGGTCCTGTTGTTCTGGGTCTTCAGCGTCGTCGACTGCGCCGCGCAGCCGTCCATCCGTCACCGCGGCGTGAGCAAGCCCGTCTGGATCCTCATCGTGATCCTCATCCCCGTCCTCGGCGGCGTCCTGTGGTTCCTGGTCGGCCGGGTGCGCGGGCGCGAGGTCGCGATCACCATCCCGGATTCGCCGGATGACGACCCCGCCTTCCTGAGGTCCGCTCCGTCGCTGTCGGCGCAGGACGAGCGCATCCGCCAGCTGGAGGAGGAGCTCGCCCGCCTCGACGCGGAGGACGACCAGCCGCCCCGGTCCAAGAGCGACAAGTCGCGCGCCGACAAGCCCCCGAAACCCGACAAGAGCAAGCCCGATTCCGACCGGCCGGAAAAGCCGCGGCGCGCCGCCGACGGCGCGCCGACGCCGTCATCCCCGACCGACGACACCTCCTCGCCCCGTGAGGGCGACGCAGACGGGCGCGGTTTCCACGGAGCGAACGGCTGACGTGGGTCACGCGCATACCGCCGCCGACGGCGTGGATGTCTCTGCCGTCCCCTCGGATGCGTCCCCTGCATCGGATGCCGCCGCTGCCCTGCTGGGCGCCCTCGTCGACGCCGGCGTGCGCCATGTGGTCCTGAGCCCCGGCTCCCGCTCGCAGGCCCTTGCCCTCACCGCCGCGCACCTCGCCCGCACGGACGCGATCGACCTGCACGTGCGCATCGACGAGCGGGTCGCCGGCTTTCTCGCACTCGGCATCGCACGCGAATCGGGGATGCCGGCGGTCGTCGTCTGCACATCGGGCACCGCGGTCGCCAACCTGCACCCCGCCGTGCTCGAGGCGCACCATGCGGGTGTGCCGCTGCTGCTGCTGACCGCGGACCGACCGCCCGAGCTGCGCGGCGTCGGCGCGAACCAGACCACGCGCCAGCCGGGCGTGTACGGCGCGGCGGTGCGCATGGATGCCGATCTCCCCGTGCCGGATGCCGTCGACCCCGACGGGACCGGCGAGCAGACCGCCCTCCTGCGGGCTGTGGGCCTCGAGGCGCTGCGCGCCGCGCTCGGCACCGACGAGATCCCGGCCGGTCCTGTGCACCTGAACCTGCCATACCGCGAGCCGCTCGCGGGTCGCCTCCCGGATTGGTTCGCCGCGGCGTACATCCCCGTGGAGCGCCCGGAGGTCGGGCGAGCGGAGCGAGACGACACGCAGGATCTCGCCGCTGCCGGTGAACCGGGGGGCGCCGCCGCGCACGACGGACCCCACCATTCCGCAGACGTCGACTCCGAGATCCTCCCCGAGGACGAAGCATCCGGAGCCCTCTACCAGGGCGGGGGAGGCGTCGGCGAGACCGACGAGCCCGTCGACGACGCGACCTTCGTCCTGGCACGGGGACCGCGCACGATCGTGATCGCCGGAGCGGACGCCGGGCCGGACGCCGAGATCCTCGCACACGTCGGCAACTGGCCGCTCGTGGCCGAGATCGTCAGCGGCTCCCGCTACGGCCGGCGCCTCGTGCACGGGTACCGCCGGCTGCTGCGCGATCCCGAGCTCGGTGGCCGGATCGAGCGTGCGGTGGTCTTCGGCCACCCGACCCTCAGCCGCGAGGTCACGGCGCTCCTGTCGCGCGCGGACGTCGAGGTCATCGCGCTGCGTGGTCCCGGCGAGCCGCTGAACCTCAACGGCGAGACGGCCTCGGTCGCGCGGGTCGCCGTCGGCGGCGGCGAGGCCGATCGCGAGTGGCTCGCCGAGTGGATGCACGCATCGCGCGACGCATCCGTCGATCTCGCCCCGCCGCCGCCCGACGCGGCCGGCCTCTCATCCGCCGTCCCGCACGAGCGGCTCGGGGCGATCGCCGCCGAGGTCGGGGTGCTGCGCGCCCCTGTCGACCGGATCGCGCTGGTCGACGCGGTGTGGCGCGCGTCCTGGCCGCACGATCGTCTCGTCTTCGGGTCGTCCCGTCTGGTGCGGGTGGCCGACGCCGTGCTGCCGGGCAAGAAGGTGCCCGTCCACGCCAACCGCGGACTCGCCGGCATCGACGGCACCGTCTCGACCGCGCTCGGCATCGCCCTCGCCTCGCAGAGCCGCGGCGCGGCGGGCATCACGCGGGTCCTGCTCGGCGATCTCGCACTGCTGCACGACGTCGGCGCGCTCCTCATGTCGCCGTCCGAGGTCGCACCGCGCATCCAGGTCATCGTCGGAAACGACGGCGGCGGCACGATCTTCGACGATCTCGAGGTCGCGGGCGTCGCGGAGCCCGAGGACATGGCGCGGGTCATGTACACGCCGCAGAGCGTGAGCGTCGCGGATCTCGCGGCGGCTTACGGGTGGGAGCACACGGTCGTCTCGACGCGCTCGCTCCTCGACCAGGCGCTGACCTCCCCTGTGCGCGGACCGCAGATCATCGAGGTCCCGCTCGCCCGCTGAGCGCCTTCGCGATCGATGCCGCCGATCGGTCAGGCAAAGTATTCTGCACGGACTAGTACTTGATCTGATACAGTACTTGACATGACCAAGGACGACGCCTTCGCGGCCGACCTGCTGCGCGGCCACACCGACACGATCGTGCTCGGTGTGCTGCGCCGGGGCGACCGCTACGGCTTCGAGATCTACAAGGCGATCCGGGATGCCACCGGCGGCGACCGCGAGATCAAGGAAGCCACCCTCTACGCCACGTATCGCCGCCTCGAGAAAGACGGACTCGTCGAGTCCTACTGGGGCGACGAGACCCAGGGCGGTCGCCGCAAGTACTACCGCATCACCGACGCGGGACGCGCGGTCTACAAGTCCAACGTCGCTGCCTGGGTCGCGACGCGCGCGATCATCGACGCTCTTCTCGACGTGAAGGAAACGACATGAACACCGACATCCACCGCCTGCTCGACGAGGCGTTCGCCGGCGTCGAGATGACCCCGGACACGCAGGACCTGAAGGAGGAGATCCGCGCCAACCTCATCGCGCGGGTCGACGAGCTCGAGGCTTCCGGTGTCTCGCCGACGGATGCCGCGCGCCGCGCGATCGCGGAGCTGGGCGACATCCATGCACTCCTCGACGAGGATACGGGCGTCACCGGACCGGACAACGGTCCGCGTGACACCTCGGCGGCTCCGAGCGCCGGCCATCCCTACGATTTCGAGGCGATGGGCCGCCGCCGGGTGCGGCCGAAGCCCGGGTTCGTCGTACGCACGGTGCTTCTGAGCATCCTCGCCGCGGCATCCCTCGCCCTCTTCGCCCTCGGGATCTTCGGCCTCGTGCCGCTCGGCACGGCCGGGCTCGTCGCCACAGGGCTCGTCTTCGCCGTCGCGCTCGGGGTGGTGGCGGGCGACTCACTGCTGCAGGAGACCACGACCAACCACCCGCTGCCGGCGCCGCGCGCCGTCGGCTTCGGGCTGGCGACCGGCGGCACACTCGCGGCCCTCGCGCTCGGCGCGACATTCGTCATCCACCTCGAGGCGGTCTGGCTCGTGGTGGTCGCGGCCCTGCTGCTCGTCGCATCCCTCGCTCTGTTCAGCTGGCTCGGCGCGACGCAGACGAACCGCCACAAGGCCTGGACCCGCGAGATGGCGCGCACCATGCCGCCCAACCGATTCGAGACCGACCCGGACTCGGCCGCGCGGTTCGGCATCTACACCGCCGTCATCTGGCTCGTGACCTTCGTGGTCATCGCCGTGCTGATCTTCACGGTCGGCTGGTGGTGGGCACCGCTCGCCCTGGTCGGCGGGTTCGCGGTCATGATGCTCGTCCTCGCCCGGATGATGTTCGGCCACAAGTCCTGACCCCCGGTTCGCCCCCGTGGGGCGACCACCTCTCAACACCACGACACCCAGGAAGGGATGCTTCGCCATGCCTGAAAACACCCCGGCCATCTCGGCCGAAGACCTCGTGAAGGTCTATCCCGGACGCGGCCGCAGGCCCGCCGTCCGCGCCCTCGACGGACTCGGCTTCACGGTTCCGGCGGGCCGCGTCTTCGGACTGCTCGGCCCGAACGGCGCCGGCAAGTCGACCACCACCAAGATCCTCACGACGCTCTCGCGTCCGACGAGCGGCACTGCCCAGGTCGGCGGCCACGACGTCCTGCGCGACCCGGCGGCCGTCCGCACAGCGATCGGCTACGTCTCGCAGGGTGCGAGCACCGATCCGCTCCTCACGGCGACCGAGAACCTCACCATCGCCGCACGGCTGCGGGGCATCGGCTCTTCCGAGGCGACTGCGCGCGCGAAGCGACTGCTCGAGGACTTCGGGCTCTCCGAGGCGTCCCGGCGCCCGGTCGGCACCTTCTCGGGCGGGATGCGTCGCCGCCTCGACGTCGCCGCGGCCCTCGTCCACCGGCCGAGCGTGCTGTTCCTCGACGAGCCGACGACGGGCCTCGACCCCGAGGCGCGTGCCGCGATGTGGGCCGAGATCCGCCGGCTGTCGGGGGAGGAGTCCTCGGCCCGCGACGGAGCACAGCCCATGACCGTCATCCTGACGACGCACTACATGGAGGAGGCCGACCGCCTGGCCGACGAGCTGCTCATCGTCAACCGCGGCCGCGCCGTGGTGCAGGGCACGCCCGACGAGCTGAAGGCCGCCCTGCACGGCGACTCCGTGCGGGTGAGCCTCGTCGAGCCCGATGCGGCCCGGGTCCGGGCGGCGATCGCGAGCGTTCCCGGCCTCCGTGACGTGGTGGTCGAGGCCTCCGGTGTCGACGGCGTCCTCGCCGCCCGCACGGACGACGCGTCCGCCGCGGTGGGAGCAGTGATCGCCGCATTGGATGCCGCCGGCATCCGCTACGGCCAGGTCTCGGCATCCCACCCCACCCTCGACGACGTGTACCTGCACTTCGTCGGTCACACCTTCGACGGCGCACAGGGCGCCGGCGACGCCCTGGAAGGACAGGCAGCATGACCACTCTCGCAGCGCCGATCACGACGGCGCGCCCCGCGGCCGCGGGCTGGTTCACCCAGACGGGGCAGGTGCTGCGCCGCTGGCTCATCGCGGTGCTCCGCCAGGTGTGGGGCCCCGTCATGTCGCTCGTGCAGCCGGTCATCTGGATCGTGCTGTTCGGCAGTGTCTTCCACTCGCTCGGCGCGCTGCCGCAGTTCGGCGGCGCCGGCTACATCGACTACCTGGTGCCCGGCATCCTCATGATGACGGTGCTGTACTCGGGAGCGTGGGCCGGCACCGGCTACATCGACGACATCGGCTCCGGGGTCATGGACCAGTACCTCACCTCGCCGATCTCGCGCTCGGCGATCATCACGGGACAGCTGATCCAGCAGCTCATCATCAACATCGCCCAGTCGATCGTCGTGCTCGGGATCGGCTGGCTCGCCGGGGCGCGCTACCCGGGCGGGGTCGGCGGGATGCTCGTCGCCCTCGGTGTGGCGACGCTCCTCGCCACGATCTTCTGCTGCTGCTCGACCGCGGTCGCACTGATCTCGCGCAGCCAGATCGCACTCATCAGCCTCTCGCAGCTGATCGTGCTGCCGGCGACCTTCCTGTCGACGACGATGATGCCCGCATCCCTCATGCCGGAGTGGGTCGCGAACGTCTCGAAGTGGAATCCCATGACGTGGGCGGTGGAGCTCGGCCGCGGAGGACTGGACGGCTCGTATCCGGATGCCGGGTGGTGGCAGGCGGGCGGCCTGGCTATGCTCGCCATGCTGGCGTTCGTGTGGGCGGTGCGCTCGCTGCGCAGCTACCAGCGCGCGCTCTGACGGGCGCCCGACACGGTACTGCCGCACGTCGGACTGAGCCCGCCTCCACCGAGCCGAACCCGGGGGCCGGGCTCAGCGACCGTCACGCCAGAGCGTCGACGATCGGCCGGAACTTGACGCGGGTCTCCACCAGCTCCGACTCGGGGTTGCTCCCCGCGACGATCCCCGCGCCCGCATGTGCGACGACCCGCTGACCCTCCGTGTACTCCGCATGCCCACGGGGCAGGGGTCCCGGGAACTGCGCGCAGCGCAGGGCGATCGCCCATTCGCCGTCGCCGTCCGCGTCGATCCAGCCGACAGGGCCGGCGTAGCGCCCGCGGTCGAACGGCTCGATGCGGCGGATCGCCGCGATCGCGGCATCCGTCGGCGTTCCGGCGACCGCGGCGGTGGGGTGCAGTGCGCGCACCAGATCGAGCGCGCTCGACCCATCCGCGAGGTCGCCCTCGAGGTCGGTGGCCAGGTGCCACACGTTCGGCAGCTTGAGCGTGAACGGCTGCTCGCTCGCGGCGAGCGCCGTGGTGTGCGGCCGGAGGGCGGCGAGCACGCTCTGCACGGCGTACTCGTGCTCGTCGAGGTCCTTCGCGGAGGTGGCGAGAGCGAAGGAGGCGACGACGTCAGCGTCCGCATCCGCTCCGCGCGGAGTCGTGCCGGCGAGCACCCGTGCGGTGACGGTTCCGCCTGCCACCGTCACCAGCGTCTCGGGGCTGGCGCCGATGATGCCGTCGACCGCATACGTCCAGGTATCCGGGTAACCGCTTGACAGCGCACGGGCGAGGCGGCGCAGGTCGGCGCCCGCGGGAACGCTGCCCACGAGGTCGCGCGCCAGCACGACCTTGCCGACCTCGCCCGAGGCGATGGCGTCCAGTCCCTGCCGCACCGCCGACTGATAGCCCTCGGGGCCGAGTGCACCGGGACCGAGCGTCCCCGCCCAGTACGGCCCGTAGGGGATGGGATGCGGGTCGCCCGCGGGTTCGCCGATCGAGATGCGCGTCACCCAGCCGCGGCCGCCGTGGCGACCGACGATGAGCGACGGGACGATGAGCGACGACGGCATGGTGGAGCCCTCGTCGAACGCGAAGGCGCCGAAGGCCACGAGCCCGGTTCCGGGAAGCTGCACCTGATCGTCGACGGATGCGTCAGCCACGAGCTCCGCCCAGAAGCGGCTGAGCGCATCGAAGCGGGTGCGACCGTGCTCTGCGACGATACCGGAGCCGCCGGCATCCAGCCGCCACACGACAGGTCCCGCGCCGACGAAGCCGTCCGAGCGACGGAGCCAGGCGAGGGGCGCGGTGGGGTCGGTGAACTCGAGGAGGTCTTCGACCGGGGCGATCTCGCGGGTCTCGACCACCAGGTGCTGCACGCCTCCAGCCTAGACTCGCGCCCGAACCTAGACTGGCGCGGTGAGCGACCGACCCGATCCTGGAACCCCTCTCGCCTTCCGGTGGCGCAAGTGGGACGGCTCTCCGCACTGGATCAACGACGTCGTCTACCTCGGCAGCGACCGGTGGGGCGACTGGGTCGGCCAGCCCGTCGGCTGGGGGAGCAGGCGCCCGGGGGCGTCCTTCACGGCTGCCGGTCCGAACGTCACGCTGCTGCCGCCGAGCGGCGACTACGCGGCCACGATGAACCGCGATCATCCCCGCAGGGTGCGGTTCTACATCGACCTCGCGTGGGATCTGCGGTGGACGGATGCCGGCGTCCCCGAGGCGATCGACATGGACCTCGACGTCGTGCGTGCCGACGACGGCCGAGGCATCTGGATCGACGACCGCGACGAGTGGGCCGAGCACAGCGTGCGCTTCGCGTATCCCGCGGACGTCATGGAGCATCTGGAGGCCTTGGCGATCGACCTCGAGAGGCGCGTGCGAGCCGAGGAGCCGCCCTTCGACACCGCGACCGGTGACGTCTGGCTCGACCGGCTGCTGGCGCTCGGCCTCTGAGCGTACCTCTGGCCGGGTATGCCGCCGAGGCCGTAGCGTGAACGGCATGGGCCATCCGCGCTCGAAGGGACTGGTTGTCGCGGTCGTGATCCTCGCCGTCGGCGCCGTCCTCGGCGTGCTCCTGGCAGGACCGATCTTCATCGAGAAGCCGCGGTGGAGCGGTCAGCTGGCCGCCCCGCCTCCCGTCACCCGCACGCCGGAGCCGGTGCAGACGGCCGGCGGCCGGCCGGACGACACGATGAACCTCGTGCAGCTCATCCAGAACGCGCTGATCATCCTGGGGGCGCTCGCGCTGATGATCCTGCTGCTGCGTGCGCTCATGCGCATCCGGGTGCGCCTCGACGCCCGGCGGATGGCGGGGGTGCCGACGCTGCACGATGCCGCGCTTCCCGCCCCGGACGGTGGGATCATCGAGGCGCCCGTCGTGCGTCGCGGCATCGCACGCGCCCTCGCCGCGCTCGACGAGCGCCGGGATCCGTCGGACGCCGTGGTCCAGGCGTGGCTCGGCTTCGAGGATGCGGCCGTCGCCGCCGGCGCCGCGCGGCGCCCGTCGGAGACGCCGACGGAGTATGCGGTCCGGATCATCTCGCGCTTCGACGCCGATCGGGCGGCCGCCGTGGAGCTCGTGCAGGTGTACGAGGATGTGCGTTTCAGCGGGCGACCGGCGGATGCGGCGGCCGTCGCCACCGCACGGCGGTGCCTGCTCGCGCTCCAGGCGTCATGGAACGACAGCGCCCCCCACCGCGAGGAGGTGCCGCAGTGAGCATGCCCAGGCGCGAGCGCGCCATCCCGTTCGGGTCGATCGCGGGCGCGCTCGCGATCGCCGTGCCGGCGGGCCTGTTCCTCTGGTTCGTCGGGATCTCGGTCGCGTCGACTCTGGCCTTCGCGGTGACCGTCCTCGCCGCCGGGATCGCGTGGGGAGGCTACGCCGGGTCGACGGCCCCGCCCGCCTACCGCCTTCGGCCCGGACCTCGCCCTGGCGTGCGGTCGGATATGGCCCAGCTCTCCTGGGCGCTGCGCGACCGCGACGGCCAGGTGAGCGAGCCCGGGGAGAAGCGCATCCGCGTGTTCGCCCGCCGCCGCCTCGCGCGCCACGGTCTCGACCTCGACGATCCGGCGCACCGGGAGCGGATCGAGGCGCTGATCGGCGAGAGCGCCTCCGCGCTGCTCCTGCGCAGCGGCGGGCCGCGCCCTGCCCTCAGCGCGATCGAGCACTGCCTCGACGCGCTGGACGCGATCGCACCCGGGCGACCCGCTCCCGCCCTCCAGGAAGGACGACCCACTCCGTGACAGACCCCGCATCCGCCCCCGCATCCGTCGGGCCCGCCGTCGACGCGCTCGACGCCGTCGACGTGTCCCGGTCGGCGCACGCCATCCTGTCGGCGGTCGGCACGGTCGTCGTCGGGCAGGAGGAGCCGCTGCGCATCGCGCTCGCGGCGATCCTCGCCGGCGGTCACGTGCTGTTCGAGGACGTGCCGGGTCTCGGCAAGACCCTCGCCGCCCGCTCCCTGGCCGCCGCGATGGGCCTGCCGTTCCGCCGCCTGCAGTGCACGCCCGACCTGCTGCCGTCCGATATCACGGGGTCGTTCGTGTATTCGCCGGGGACGGGGGAGTTCGTGTTCCGGAGGGGGCCGGTCTTCACGGGGCTGCTGCTCGCGGACGAGCTCAACCGCACCGCGCCCAAGACGCAGTCGGCGCTCCTGGAGGCGATGGCCGAGGGGCAGGTGACGGTCGAGGGCTCGAGTTATCCGCTGCCGCGGCCGTTCCACGTGATCGCCACGGCGAACCCGATCGAGTACGAGGGCACGTACGCGCTGCCGGAAGCGCAGCTCGACCGGTTCCTCGTGCGCCTCGCGGTCGGGTATCCGGATCGCGAGGGGGAGGAGCGGATCCTCGCGAACCGCGTCGCGCGTCGCAAGGAGGCGTCCGAGGTGCCGCAGGTCGTCTCCGGCGACGACATGCTGGCGATGCAGGCGGGGGTGGAGCGGCTCCACGTCGATCCGGACATCATGCGGTACTGCGTCGACCTCGCCGCTGCCACCCGCGCCGACCGGTCGGTCGAGGTCGGGGCGTCGCCGCGGGGGTCGCAGTCGCTGATGCTCGTCGCGCGGGCGCTCGCGGTGATCGAGGGCCGCGACTATGTGAGTCCCGAGGACGTCAAGCGCGTCGCTGTTCCGGCGCTCGCGCACCGGCTCACGCTCACGCCGGCCGCGTGGGCGGCGGGGACGGATGCGGCGACCGTCGTCGCGGGCATCGTCGGGCGCGTTCCCGGTCCGGCGTCCGTCGGGCGCGGCTGAGCGGGATCGGCGGCACGGCGTGACCAGGTGGGGTGAGGAGGCCGACGCGGCGCTGCCTCAGCCTCCCGCCGCGCAGCGGCGACGACGCGTCCCGCAGCGGCGCGGTCTCACCCCGGCGCCCGGCGTCGGAATCGGCGCCGGCACGATCCTCTTCTCCGTCGGCGCGATCGCCGGTCGGGCCGACGTCGTGGTCTTCGGCATGGTGCTCATCGTCGCTGTCGCGGTCTCCCTCGCCCGTCGTCGCCCGGAGACGGCCCCCGATGTCGACCTGGCCGAGCAGGCGAGGGATGCCGCGGACCCGACGGCGGCCCGCATCCGTGTGGATGTGGATGCGCCCGATGCCGAGGTCGTGGTCGTGACCGCGGTCGCGCGTGAGGCCGAGACGCTGCGCGCCGTGTTCGCCGGCCCTGAGGCGTCCGCCGTGGTGCGGGTGCCGATCCTGCACTCGGGCGAGCTGGACGTGGTGTCGGCGAGCGTGCGCGCCGCGGGCGCCGACGCGGTCTGGATCGGCGAGCCCACGCAGGGGGTGCGCATCCGTCGCGTCATCCAGCCGCGGGCGGTGCCGATGCCGTTCCTGCCGCTGCCGGCGGCGCTGCGGGGTCTGACGGGTGCGCACGAAGCGACGCGCGCCGGCGACGGCGGGGAGTTCCGCGACATCCACCCGTACGCGCCGGGCGATCGGCTGCGGCGGGTCGACTGGAAGGCGACGGCACGGCTCGCGCGGCGGCCCGGCGACCTGTACGTGCGGCGGACGTTCGCGACCTCCGACCTCGACGTGGCGCTGGTGATCGACGACGGGGACGACCTCGACGGGCTGCTCAACGGGTGGATCCTCGGCGACAGGATGACACCGCATCCCACATCGATGGATATCGCGCGCGAGGCGGCGTGGAGTCTCGCGTCCGCGTATCTGGCGACCGCCGATCAGGTGTCGTTCCAGGTGCTGTCGCGGGCGCGCGGTGCGGTGCCGCGCGGGTCGGGGGCGCGGCACCGGGAGCGGCTGCGCGCCGCGATCGTGCACGCGTCGCCGCAGGTGCGGTACGCGCGGGTGCGAACGCCGACGGTCGCTCCCGGGGCGCTGGTCGTTCTCCTCTCGACGTTCCTCGACGACGAACCGGTGCGCCTGGTCGGGCTGTGGCGGGCCGCGGGTCACCGGGTGCTCGCGGTCGACACGCTGCCGCGCCTGCTGCCGGAGCGGATGCGCCGCGAGATGCAGGCGGCGGCGCGGGTGATCCTCGGGGAGCGCGACGACCGGCTGGCCGACGTCCGGGCGGTGGGTGCGGACCTGCTGGCGTGGGATGCGTCGGAGGCGGAGCGCATCGCGACGCTGAGGTCGATGACGCGGATGCGGAGGCGGCGATGACGGTGTCGGAGGGCGTCGCTCAGGGCGACGGGATCGCGACAGCGGGCGAGGCCTCGCCTGACGGGACGGGCCGGGCCGCGGCGTCCCGCTTCGCGGGCCGGCGGGGGACGCTGCTGCGCAGCCGGTTCCTCGTGCCCGGAAGCGTCTCCGGGGTCGTGCCGCGGGTGGCTGTCGTGATGCTCGCGACGTCGGCGTTCGCCGTCATGGACCCGCCCTACGCCGTGATCGCAGTGGCGCTCGCGGTGGTCGGCGCGTTCGCACCCGGCTCGCTCGGCACGTGGGGCTGCGCGCTCGTGATCGGGCTGGCCCCGCTGGCGCGCCCGGCGGATGCCGCCGACTGGCGCCCCTACGCGACGCTGGCGGTCGTCCACCTCCTGCATGTGCTGGGCGGACTGACCATGGTCGTGCCGGCACGCTCCCGCATGCAGGTGCGGGTGCTGCGGCGACCGCTCCTGAGATGGCTGGTGATCGAGGTGCCGGCGCAGGCACTGCTCGCCGGCGTGCTGTTCGCATCGGCATCCCTGCGCGGTGTGCACCCGTTCGATGCGCCGACCGCCGCGCTTTTCGCGGTCGTCGCCGCGGTGTGCGTGGGGCTGATCGCCGTCGTGCTGACGCTGTCGTCCCCCCGGCGTTAGGCGCGCAGCCGCTCCGAGATGCGTGCGGCCGTGGCCTCTCCGATGCGGACGCCGCCGTCGACGTGCATGTAGCCGGCGCCCTGGATGTCGGAGCTCGCGAAGTGGATCGGACCGACCGGCTCGTTCTGCAGGTGGCCCCATCGGCTGAGCCCGCCCAGTTCGTAGCTCGACGCGTAGGCGCCGCGCGTCCACTCCTCGCTGCCCCAGTCGGCGAGGGAGAACGCGGCGGGATCCAGCGCCTCGGGCCCGAAGTACGCGGCGAACGACTCCAGGATGGCTGTGCGACGAAGATCGTCGGGCAGAGCCCACATCTCCTCGGCCCGCTCGCTGGCGATGAAGCCCACGAGCATCCCGCGCTCCTCGTGAGGAGAGGTGTTGTCATACACCTCGCAGACGACCTCGTGCGATGCGAATCCCGTCCCCGACAGTCCCGCGGCGCGCCAGAACGGCCGGTCGTACGCGGCCTGCGCCTTGATGACGAGACCCATCGACTGGTGCTGGTGCGCCACCTGCCGCAGGCGCGGCAGCGCGGGCTCGTACGAGATCCGCGAGTACAACGGCGGCGGCACTGCGACGACCGCGAAGCGCGCCCGCACGCTTACACGGTCGGCATGTGCGACGACGGAGGACGCGCCCCACGACAGCGTCCGCACCGGTGCGTCCAAGAACACCGCATCCCCGAGTTCGGAAGCGATCTGCTCTGACACCGACTGCATGCCGCCCACGACCCGCGCATCGAGCAGGATGCCTTCGTCGATGAGGTTCTCGAACCTCTCCGCCGACGCGACCATGAGCATCGCCTGCAGCACCGAGAATGTGTGCGAGCTCTTGGTCAGCATCCCGGCCGCGATGTAGTGGTCGACGATCCGCCGCGCTTCCTCGTCGTCCGACAGCGACGCCAGCCAGGTTCTGAACGGGATGGCGTCCAGCTCCGCGGCCAGCGGGTGCGCCCACGGTGCGTCGACATCCATCTCCGCGGCGAGCGCATCCAATGCCGCGACGAGCCGGTCGATCTCATCGAGCGTCCGTGCAGACACCGGGAAGTCCCCGCGGAACAGCCGGCGATCGCCGTCACTCGTGAGATAGACGGAGTCGCCCTCGCGGTACCGGGTGAACGTCTCCTTGCCGAGCTCGACGAGCAGCGCTTTGAGCGCGTGCTGGTCGCTCGAGACCCATTGGCCGCCGATCTCGAAGAGCGATCCGTCGATCTCCTGCGACCAGGTCCGGCCGCCGACCCGGTCGCGCGCCTCGAGCACGGCGACACTGTGGCCGGCCTGGACGAGGCGACGGGCGGTCATCAGGCCGCTGATGCCTGCTCCGACGACGACGTCCCGCTCGAGTTCGACGGGTGCGGAAACTGACATGGAAGGTCCCTTCTGAGCAGGCGACGCGACGATGCGCCGGGCCCCGCCGGACGCATCCACGCGGGCCGGCCTGACGATGGTAGGGATGCCGGCATCCGTCGACCGAGCGAAATCGCCCTCGTGTTCAATTTCGGCTCGACAATGAAGGAAAGAGAAGTGGATGCGACGCATCCGATGTTCATTTGAGAGAGGGCATGGACAGAGCACGCGGACGTCCGCGCGAGGCGGTGCTGGATGCGGAGCGCATCACGGATGCCGCGTACGCCGTGCTGCGGCGCGAAGGCGCGCGTGGCCTCACCATGCGTGCGCTCGCGGACCGGCTCGGCGTCGCGCCGAGCGCGATCTACCACCACCTGCCCTCGCGTGCGGCCGTCCTCGCGGCGGTGCAGGAGCGCTTCGCCGCAGGCCTGGACACCTCCGGCTTCGGAACGCTCCCGCTGCGGGAGGCGCTGTCGCGCTGGGCGTGGAGCTACCTGCGACAGCTCCGCGCACACCCCGAGCTCGTGCCGGTCATCGTCGAGGTCCCCCTGGCACAGACCCCGCACACGTCGCTCATGTACCAGCGGGTGATCGCGGGATACGCGGCCGCCGGCTGGCCCGAGGAGAGCATCATCGCCTCGATGAGCGTCCTCGAGACCTACATCTTCGGGGCGGCGCTCGACTCGCCGTCGCCCGACGACGTCTACGCGCCGCGCAGCTCGGCGCAGGAGCCGCTGCTCGCACGCACCTATGCCGCGTTCGCGGCATCCGTCGACGATCAGGGGGAGCGCCCTCGCGACGCCCTCTTCCGCCTGGGTGTCGAGTCGATCATCACCGGCCTCTACTCGGTGTGGGGCTCCGGCCGCGGCTGGGCGACCGGTCAACCCCGGTGAATAGACTCGAACGGTGACCCACGAGCCGAATCGCGCAGACCTGCACAAGGACCCGAAGCGCGTGAGCGGCATGTTCGACGAGGTCGCCGCAGGCTACGACCGCACGAACGACATCCTGAGCCTCGGCCAGGACCGGCTGTGGCGCATCGCCACGCGCAATGCGATCGCCCCCGCGCGCGGCGAGCGCATCCTCGATCTCGCCGCCGGTACGGGGGCTTCCAGCGTCGCGCTCGCCGGCAGCGGCGCACAGGTCGTGGCCGGCGACTTCTCGCCGGGCATGATCGCCGAGGGCGAGCGCAGGCACGGCGGCATCCCGAATCTCTCGTTCGTCGAGGCGGATGCGACGGACCTGCCCTTCGCCGACGACGAGTTCGACGCGGTCACCATCTCGTTCGGCCTGCGCAACGTCGTGGACACGGCGAAGGCGCTCCAAGAGATGCTCCGCGTCACGAAGCCCGGCGGGCGCCTCGTCATCTGCGAGTTCTCGCATCCGCAGTCGCCGGTGCTCGCCGCGCTGTACTCGTTCTACAACGACCGCATCCTCCCCGTCGTCGCGAAGGCCGTGAGCTCCAACGCCGAGGCGTACGACTACCTCAACGAGTCGATCCGCGACTGGCCCGCCCAGCAGCCGCTCATGGCCCGCATCCGGCAGGCGGGATGGACGGATGTCGCGTACCGCGACCTCACGTTCGGCATCGTCGCTCTCCACCGCGCCGTCAAGCCGGCGACGGCACCCGCGGCGAGCTCGACTCACGCGGTCTGACGCAGAAGCGATCGCTCCAGAGCGTGATCGGTAGGCTGGAGGTGTGACTCCGCGCCCTGCCCTGCCCGGCTCGCACATCGCCGGTCGTCTGGGGCTCACCGACCGCGTCTTCGCGGGCGTGCGGTCGCGGCGCCTGCTGAAGACGGTCGAAGCCGCTCTGGCGCGCGTGGAGCAGCAGCTGGCATCCGAGCTCAGCATCGCCGACCCCCTGGCCGATGCGACGAGTCGCTACCTGTACGAGGCGGGCGGCAAGCGGGTGCGCCCGATGCTCGCGATCCTCGCCTCGCTGCTCGGCGAGGGACCGACGGATGCCGTCATCCAAGGCGCCACCGCGCTCGAGCTCACCCACCTCGGTTCCCTGTACCACGACGATGTGATGGACGGCGCTGACGTCCGCCGCGGCGTCCCGAGCGCCCACGAGGTGTGGGGCAACAGCGTCGCGATCCTCACCGGCGACCTGCTGTTCTCGCGGGCCAGTCAGATCATGGCGCGCCACGGCGACCGGGCCATCCAGCTGCAGGCCGACACGTTCGAGCGTCTCGTGCTCGGGCAGATGCACGAGACCGTGGGCCCGCAGAAGAGCGACGACCCGGTCGCCTTCTACATCCAGGTGCTCTCCGACAAGACCGGATCGCTGATCGCCGCGGCCGCGCAGGCCGGCGTGCTCTTCGCGAACGGCCCGGAGGAGTTCGAGCAGCCGATGCTCGAGTTCGGCGAGGCGGCCGGCATCGCCTTCCAGCTCCTCGACGACGTCATCGACCTGTCGAGCGACGCCGACGAGACCGGCAAGGTCCCCGGCACCGACTTGCGCGCGGGCGTCCCCACGATGCCGTATCTGCTGCTGTCGCAGCGGACCGATGCCGCGGCCGCCGACCTGCGCGCGCGCATCGACGAGGGTGTCGCCCGCATCGCCGAGGGCGCCGAGCCGTCGGTCCTCGACGCCGACCTGATCGCCCTGCGCGACGACGATGCCACCGCGGCGACCCTCGCACTCGCCCACGACTGGTCGAAGCGCGCCGTGGACGCCATCGCGCCACTGCCCGAGGGGCCCGTGCGCGAGGCCCTGACCCTGTTCGCCGAAGCCGTCGCAGACCGCTCCAGTTGAGGGAGCAGACCGCTCCAGTTGAGGGAGCAGACCGCTCCAGTTGAGGAATCCATGACCAAGCTCAGACTCGCGATCGTCGGGGCGGGCCCCGCCGGCATCTACGCCGCCGACATCCTGCTCAAGGCCGAGCGCAAGTTCGACGTCTCGATCGACCTGTTCGACCAGCTCCCCGCGCCGTATGGCCTCGTCCGCTACGGCGTCGCCCCCGACCACCCGCGCATCAAGGGCATCATCACGGCCCTGCGCGAGGTGCTCGATCGCGGCGACATCCGCATCTTCGGCAATGTGCGGTTCGGCACCGACATCACGCTCGAGGACCTCAAGCGCCACTACAACGCCGTCATCTTCGCGACCGGCGCCATCCGCGACGCCGACCTCGCGATTCCGGGCATCGGCGCCGAGGGCTCGTACGGGGCGGCTGACTTCGTGAGCTGGTACGACGGCCATCCCGACTTCCCGCGGGAGTGGCCGCTGGATGCCGAGTCCGTCGCCGTCATCGGCAACGGCAACGTCGCCCTCGACGTCGCCCGCATGCTCGCCAAGCACGCCGACGACCTGCTCCCGACCGAGATCCCGGCCAACGTCTACGAGGGCCTGAAGGCGAGTGCCGTCACCGACGTCCACGTCTTCGGGCGCCGCGGCCCCGCCAACGTCAAGTTCACGCCGCTCGAGCTGCGCGAACTCGGCGAGCTGCGCGACGTGGACCTGGTCGTCTACGACGAGGACTTCGTCTACGACGAGGCGGCCCGCGCGGCCATCGCGAGCAACAAGCAGGTGATGGTGATCGACCGCGTGCTGCAGTCGTGGCGCCAGCGGCCGAGTGCGAACAACGCCGGGGGAGAGGCATCCCGCCGTCTTCATCTGCACTTCTACGCGAAGCCCGTCGAGGTGAAGACGGATGACGCGGGCCATGTCTGCGCGCTGGTCTACGAGCGCACCCGTCCGGACGGCGAGGGCGGCGTCGTCGGCACCGGCGAGCTGCGCGAGGTCGAGATCCAGGCGCTGTATCGCGCGGTGGGGTACTTCGGCTCGCCGCTGCCGGGCGTGCCCTTCGACAAGCGGCATGGGGTCATCCCGAACCGCGAGGGTCAGGTGCTGCACAAGGACTCGAACGAGCGCGTTCCCGGCGTCTACGCGACCGGCTGGATCAAGCGCGGACCGGTGGGTCTGATCGGCCACACGAAGTCCGACGCGATGGAGACCATCCGCCACCTGATCAACGGCCAGGGCGCCTGGTGGGATCCCGAGGATCCGTCGGAGGCCAGCATCCCGGCCCTGCTCGAGTCCCGCGGCATCGAGTGGACCGACCTCGAAGGCTGGCACCGCCTCGACAACCACGAGATGTCGCTCGGTGCGGCCGAGGAGCGCGCCCGCATCAAGGTCGTCCCCCGGGAGGACATGCTCGCCGCGTCCCGCGCGCAGTAACGTCGCGATCACAGACAGCGCGCCACCGGCATACGGTCAGCGCGTCACGGTACGGTGCGAGCAGACGCGGCGCGGTAATGTCGTCGCTACAGATCGGGAGGGCCAATGCAGGCAGGGGCCAATCTGCCCGCAGTGGGCGGGTACAACCAGGCGGTGATCCTCGACGCAGTGCGGCGTTCAACGGGCGGCGTCAGTCGCGTGGAGCTCGCGGAGAGCACGGGCCTCAGCCCGCAGACGGTTTCGAACGTGACGCGGCGCCTTCTCGACGAGGGCTTCATCGTGGATGCCGGCACTGTCTCGGCGGGCGTCGGCAAGCCGCGCACGATCCTGCGTCTGGACGCCGGCGGCCGCTACGCCATCGGCGTGCATCTCGACCCGACGGTCATCACGGTCGTGCTCCTCGACCTCGCATCGCACGTCGTCGCCGACCGCGTCATCGCCACTCCCGAGTCCGCCGAGGCGCGGGTCACGATCGCGCGCATCGCCGAGACCGTGGACGATCTCATCACCGAGTCGGGAGTGGACCGCACGCGCATCATGGGCGTCGGCGTGGCTGCTCCCGGTCCCATCGACGTGGGGGCGGGGTCGGTCCTGAACCCGCCTCTCCTGCACGGCTGGCGCGATGTCGCGATCCGCGACGAGCTCGCCGAAGCCCTCGACATGCCCGTGCTCCTCGAGAAGGACGTCACGGCCGCTGCCGTCGCCGAGCTCTGGGCCGGCGGCACGGCGAACGACCGCAACGCGATCTTCTTCTACTACGGCACCGGGCTCGGCACCGGCATCATCCTGCGCAACGAGGTCGTGCGGGGCGTGACCGGCAACGCCGGCGACATCGCCGCGCTGACGGTCGGGTCGGCCGACGGCGAGCCTCGTCGGCCCGCCATCACCGCGATGCCGAGCGTGCTCGTTGATGCGGCGATCGCTCGGGGCGTGCTGCACGCGCACGACGGGTCCCTCGGCACCGAGGAGGTCCGGGAGCTCTTCGGTCAGCTCGTGCAGGCGGCGACGGACGGCGACGAGCAGGCGATCGCGATTCTGGATGCCGCGGCAGACGATATCGCGCAGGGCCTCGTCCAGCTCGCCAACCTCCTCGATGTCGACCACGTCTACTTCGGGGGTCCGTTCTTTCCGGCAGCGGAGGAGTTCCTGCTCTCCCGCATCCCGGATCGCGTCCACAGCTCGCCGCTCTGGGTGCTGCCGCACGAGATCAGGTTCGAGCGCTCGCAGTTCGGCGACGATGTCGCCGCCGTGGGCGCTGCGACGCTGGTACTCGATCACGCGTTCTCGCCGCGCCCCGAAGGTCTGCTGATCGCGCGGTGACGAAGGTCTTTCCTTTTTCATCCAAACGTTATAAAATCTATACTGAAGCAAGAACATGCGGTACCGGGCGGGCCATCGACTCTCGCGCCTCCACAGGGGGTGGAAGCGCGAAGCGCAGAGACATTCGGGGGAAGTCTTCGCCCGCCCGGTACCGCCCCTCCCGCCTCCGTCGACGGAAGGAATCCCCCCGTGTTCGACGACTCCGCCCTCGTTCTCAGACGTGTCGATCGATTCATCCGTGACCGCTTAGCGCCGGCGGTCGAACGCGCCTGCGTGCCGCTCGACATCACCGCGTGGAACGTGCCGGACGAGCCGGTGCCCTTCGCCGATGCCGTCGCACAGGAGTTCGTCCCCTACGTCGTCGGCACCCCGTGGGGCAAGCCATGGGGCACGACGTGGTTCCGGCTGCAAGGACGCGTCCCGGACGGCTGGGATGCGGGACTGGTCGAGCTCGAGGTCGACCTGGGATTCCACCTCGGCCAGCCCGGATTCCAAGCCGAGGGTCTCGTGTTCGCGCCGGACGGCCGGATCATCAAGGCCCTGGAGCCGCGGAACACGCACATCCCGGTGTCGGGCGATGTCATCGATGTCTACGTCGAAGCCGCAGCGAACCCCGACATCGGCCAGAACTGGACCTTCGCCCCGACCCGTCTCGGCGACAAGGCGACCGCGGGAACGACTCCGCTCTACGCCCTCCGTCGTGCCGACCTCGTGCTGCGGGATCGCGAGGCGTGGGAGCTGATCCAGGATGTCGTCGTCCTGCGCGGACTGTGCAGCCAGCTCCCTCCGTCCTCGTCGCGCGCGGCCGAGATCCTACGTGCACTCGAACGGGCGGTCGACGCGTCGGATCCGTACGACATCGGCGGCACGGCATCCATCGCCCGCGAGGTGCTCGCGCCCGCGCTCGCCGCACCCGCCAACGCCAGCGCGCACCGGGTCGCGGCCGTCGGCCACGCCCACATCGACTCGGCCTGGCTGTGGCCCACGCGTGAGACGATCCGCAAGTGCGCGCGCACGTTCTCGAACGTGCTGGACCTGATGGATGCCGACCCCGCCTTCGTCTTCGCCGCCTCGTCCGCTCAGCAGTACGCGTGGATCGAGGAACGGTATCCCGAGCTGTTCGGCCGGCTGGCCGAGCGCGTCGCGCAGGGGCGGTTTGTGCCTGTCGGCGGCATGTGGGTCGAGGCCGACACCAACCTTGTCGGCGGAGAGGCGCTCGTACGCCAATTCGTGTACGGGCAGCGCTTCTTCGAGCGCGCGTTCGGTCGCCGGTCGACGATCGGCTGGCTCCCGGACTCGTTCGGATACACGGGCGCGCTGCCGCAGATCATGGCGGGTGCAGGCATCCGCGCGTTCCTCACGCAGAAGATCTCGTGGAACGAGACGAACGCCTTCCCGCACCACACCTTCGAGTGGGAGGGCATCGACGGCACCCGGGTGTTCACGCACTTCCCGCCCGTGGACTCGTACGGCGCCGAGCTCCGCGCACACGAGCTCGCGCGCGCGGAGCGCCAGTTCGCGGAGAAGGGCGCCGCGAACTCGTCGCTCGTGCCGTTCGGCTTCGGCGACGGCGGGGGCGGACCGACGCGCGAGATGCTCGCGGCCGCCGCCCGCACGGAGTCGCTCGAGGGATCGCCGCGCGTGCGGCTCACCGGCCCGGAGGAGTTCTTCGCACAGGCGCGTGAGGAGTACGCGCACCCGCCCGTGTGGGCGGGAGAGCTGTACCTCGAGTTCCATCGCGGCACGTACACGTCGCAGGCCCGCACGAAGCGCGGCAATCGCCGGTGCGAGCTGCTGCTGCGCGAGGCGGAGCTGTGGGCGACGACCGCGCACGTGCGTGCGGGCGCGGACTATCCCTACGACGTGCTCGAGGACGCGTGGCGGACCGTGCTGCTGCAGCAGTTCCACGACATCCTCCCCGGTACGTCGATCGCGTGGGTCCATCGCGAGGCCGAGGCCGGCTACGCCCGGGTGCAAGCCGCGCTGGAGGGGGTGATCGCCGATGCCCTCGCCGCCCTCGGCGGCGCGATCGACGGCGTGCTGTCCAACGCCGGCCCCTTCCCGATCGACGGGGTTCCGGCGCTCGGCTCGGGACCGGTGACGGCCGCCTCGGACGCGAGCATCTCCCGCGACGGCGACGCCTACGTCCTCTCGACCGACCGCGCCCGCTTCGTCCTCGACGCGTCGGGCCGGATCACGTCGGCGGTGGATGCCGAGACGGGCCGCGAGTCGATCGCCCCCGGTCGCACCGCCGGCGAGCTGCAGGTGTTCCGCGACATCCCGGCGCAGTGGGACGCCTGGGACGTCGACGAGAACTACCGGCGTCACGGCGAGGTCCTGGCATCCGTCGAGTCGATCGCCGTCGTCGAGCAGTCGCCGCAGCGCGTGGCCGTTCGCGTCGAGCGCGCCTTCGGCGACTCGCGGATCGCGCAGGAGTTTTCCGTGTCCGCGGGATCCGCGCGCATCGAGATGACGACGGAGGTCGACTGGCACGAGCGCCAGCGGATGCTGAAGCTCGCGTTCCCGCTCGACATCCACACGACGACGGCGACCTCCGAGGTGCAGTTCGGTCATGTGGTGCGACCGATCCATCGCAACACGTCGTGGGACGAGGCGCGGTTCGAGACGAGCGCCCACCGGTGGGTCCACGTGGGCGAGCCCGGGTTCGGCGTCGCGATCGCGAACGACGCGACCTATGGTCACGACGTCACCCGCCACGCGCGGGAGGGCGGCGGCACGACGACACTTGTGCGCCAGTCCCTGCTCCGGGCTCCGCTCTACCCCGATCCCGAGGCGGATCAGGGCAGGCACGTGTTCCGGTCGTCGATGACGGTCGGCGCCGAGGTGCCGGATGCCGTCGCCGAGGGCTACCGCCTCAACCTCGGGCTGCGTCCCGGTGGTGCTGCCGGCGCGCCGATCGTCCGGGCGGACGGCGTGGTGGTGGAGTCGGTCAAGCTGGCCGAGGACCGTTCCGGCGACGTGATCGTGCGGCTGTACGAGGCGTTCGGGCGCCGGGCCGGCGCATCCGTCACCTTCGACGCGGAGGTCGCGTCGATCGTGCAGACGGATCTGCTCGAGGACCCCGTCTCGGAGCCGGTGGTCGGTGCGACCATCGACCTGCCCGTGCGCCCGTTCGAGATCGTCACGCTGCGCGCCCGCCGCTCCTGAGCCGAGGACTACCCGGCAGTGGGCACCGGGCCCGTCACATCGGGAGCCTTTTCGATCGCCCCCTGCGAGCCGGCGACCTTGACCACCGCCGGCATCCAGATCGCAGACAGGAGGATGCCGACCGCGACCACCGCGACGCCGATGAACACCGCGACGGATGCCGTCACGATCGTGTGCGCGTCGTGTGCGTCGCCGCCCATGCGCGCGATGATCGCATTCGCGATCGCGCCGAGGATCGCGGCGCCGAGCGCCTGGCCCAACGAGCGGGCGAACATGTTGGCGCCGGTGATCACGCCGCGCTCGCTCCAGTCGACGCTGGATTGCGCGGCGACGAGGCTCGGGACGGCCGCGAAGCCGAAGCCCGCGCCGATGAAGAAGCAGCTGATCGCGACGAGCGCGACGGATGGATGCGGCGCGAGCAGAGCCAGCACGATCGTGCCGGCGAGCACGAGCACACCTCCGCCGATCGAGGTCGCGCGGAAGCCCCAGCGCAGGTAGAACCGCCCTGCGAGGGCGGCAGCGATCGGCCAGCCGATCGTGAAGGTGGCCAGCGCGAGTCCCGCGAGGAGCGGCGAGGCACCCGTGCCGACCTCGAGGTAGGTAGGGATGAAGGCCGTGAGGCCCACGAGCCCCATCCCGATGCCGAAGCCGAGGACGGTCGTCGACGAGATGATCCGGCGGCGGAAGATGGCGAGGGGCAGCACGGGCTCCGACACCCGGTTCTCCACGATCACGAACACCGCGAGCAGCACCGCACCTGCGGCGAAGATGCCGATGCCGATGGGGGAGTTCCACGCCCACGCCGTGCCGCCCTCGAGCACGCCCAGCATGATCAGGGTCATCGACGCTGTGAGCAGTGCGGCACCGACGTAGTCGATGCGATGCTTACGCCTCTCCACGGTCTCGCGGAAATTGCGACGGAGCAGCCACGCGGCAGCGATGCACAGCGGGATGTTCACGAGGAAGATGCCGCGCCACATGTCGAGCTGGGCGAAGATCCCGCCGAGCGTCGGGCCGACGACGGCGGCGATCGCCCACACGCTGGCGATGTAGCCCTGCACGCGAGCGCGCTCCTCGAGCGTGTAGATGTCGCCGACGATGGTGATCGAGAGGGGGAGGATGGCGCCTCCGCCGATGCCCTGGATGGCACGGGCGACGATCAGCGCGGGCATGCTCCACGCGACTCCGGCGAGAATCGAGCCGACCAGGAACACGGCGATCCCGAACATCAGCACAGGCCGCCGGCCGATCGTGTCGGCGAGCTTCGAGTAGACCGGAACGGTGACCGCCGAGGTCAGCAGGTAGATCGAGAACAGCCACGGGAACGACGTGAACGACCCGAGGTCGTTGACGATCGAGGGCACCGCAGTCGCGATGATCGTGGTGTCGATGGCCACCAGCCCCGTGGCCACCATCACGGCGAGAAGGATCGCGCCTCTGTCTGATCTCAACCCGATGTCGTTCGCCACACGGGGGTGCAACCCGAAGTCGCACGCGGGCTATTCCCCGTCCGCGGAATGGCGTCAGGCGGTCAGGATGACATCGTCGCGCAGGAGCGCAGCATCCAGAGCCTCTTCTGCGGCCCGACGGCCTTCGGCGATGAGCCGCGGCACATCGCCCATGGACCACTGCGCCATGCGTTCCATCTCGGGCTGGATGAGCACGACCGACGGGTCGGCCGCGAGGTCGGCGGTGCGGGTCACGGTGCGCATCATGCGCACGTTCTCCCACTTGGCGTGCAGGCGCACGACGATCGTGCGCGTCGCGCCGAGGGCGCGTGCGGCCGACACCGGGACGTTGTCGACCATGCCGCCGTCCATGAGCAGCGCACCGTTGCGGCGCACGGGGGGAAGCAGACCCGGGACGGCGATGCTCGAGCGGAGCGCACTGCTCAGCGGCCCGTTGTCGAGGATCACGGCCCGTCGGGTGCGGAGGTCGGTCGCGAGCGCGGCGAAGCGGCGCGGCAGGTTCTCGATGTGGGGGTCGTGGCCGAAGATGCGGTGCACGGCGTCGGTCACCGCGTGCGTGTCGAGGAGGCCCCAGCGCGGGCGGAGCGACCATCTGGCGATCGATGTCCACCGGAAGCCGAGCACCTCGCGCTCGATGTCGCCGTGCGCGAACCCCGCGGCGTGGGCCGCGGCGACGAGCGCGCCCGAGCTGGTGCCTGTCGTGATGCCGGGGCGCAGTCCGCGCTCTGCGAGCACCTGGAGGACTCCGACGTGCGCCGCGCCGAACGCGCCGCCGCCGCCGAGGGCGAGGCCGAGGGCGGGGTCGTCGTGCACGGGGGCTCCAGATTCGTCGAGGTGTTCGCACGAAGCTAACAGCGGCCGGCTGTGCAACCGCTGGCCACCCTCAGTCTCGATGAAGGGGAATCGCCGGGATTCCGCGGATCCGGCGGCGCCCTCTCAGCACCTCGACAACCGACCGTCAGCGTTCTCTCGCCTTATGCGGTCATGAGCACCTTCAGAGCCTTGGTCTCGGCGGCGCGGCCGAATGTGTCGTAGGCAGCCTCGATCTCGTTCAGCGCGAAGCGGTGGCTGACGAAGCCGGCGACGTCGATCCGGCCTTGTGCGAGGAGCTTGATCAGCGTGCGCGCGGTGTCGGTGTTCACCAGACCTGTCGTGATGGTGATGTTCTGGATCCAGGCATCCTCGAGGTGGAACTCGACGGGCTTGCCGTGCACGCCGACATTGGCCACGTGCCCACCCGGCCGCACGAGCGACGCCACCATGTCCCAGGTGGCCGGCACGCCCACCGCCTCGATCGAGACATCGACGCCCAGTCCATCCGTCAGGGCCATCACCTGCTCGCGCCAGTCGGCATCCGTCGCCACCACTCCGTGCGTCGCACCGAACCGCTGCGCCTGTTCGACACGGTTCGCATCGACATCGATGGCGATGATGCGGCTCGGACCGTAGAGGTTCGCGGTGGCGATCACAGCCAGGCCGACAGGCCCTGCGCCGACGACGGCGACCACGTCGCCGGCCGTCACGGCTCCGTAGCGCACGCCGATCTCATGTCCCGTAGGCAGGATGTCGCTGATCAGCACAGCATCCTCGGGAGCGAGGCCCTCGGGAAGCTTGTGCAACGAGGTCTCGGCGAACGGGATGCGCACGGACTCCGCCTGCGTGCCGTCGATGAGGTGGCCGAGGATCCATCCCGTCCCGGACTCTCCCTCGTCGGCCTGGCAGTGCGCATACATGCCCTTCAGACAGTAGCTGCACTTGCCGCACGCCGAGATGCAGGAGATGATCACGCGGTCGCCCACCCTCAGGTCTGTGACGGCCTCGCCGACCTCGGACACCACTCCGACGCCCTCGTGGCCGAGGACCCGACCCGGTTCCACCTCGGGGACATCGCCCTTGAGGATGTGCAGGTCGGTGCCGCAGATGGTGGTGTGCTCGATCTTGACGATGGCATCCGTCGGCTTCTGGATGACGGGCTCGGGCACCTCCTCCCATGACATCGATCCGGGCCCGTGATAGACGAGTGCCTTCATGGTCATGATCCGCATCCCTTCCTCTGCACACGCGGTCGACATCCGTATCCTCGTGCCGCCTCTCGCGCGTCGGCGGGCCCTAAGTCCCGCCTTCCGCCACGCGTCGCGCGTCGCGGTCACCGGTCCTGCAGGTTGCCCGGACCACACGACGCACCGAGGTCCGACAGCCAGCCGGGGTGCGCAGGGACGAAGGTCTTGCAGAGCCCCGTACCCAGATACAGAGCCCCTTAGCGCGCGTCGGCCGCCTCGGACTCGGCGCCCATCACACGGACGATCGCGGGCACCTTCTCGGTCGACTCCTGGTCTCCCTGCAGAAGGTCGAGGGTCAGTCGCACATCGCAGACCTGCTCATTGGCAGGATCGTCCATGGCGTCGTACGTCGGATTCACATCGACCACCAGGGTCTCCGTTTCGCCCTTCTTCAGGACGATGGTGCGGTAGGGGAAGTAGGGCTGCTCCTTGCCCCCTTCACTGACGCGGTAGGGCGTCGGATTCACCTTTGCGGCGTCTATCTGCATGCGCTCCGAGTCCACGCCGCCGCCGCGTCCCTCCAGCATCCGGACCATGGTTCCCCGGTCCGGCGGTCGGCAGGAGCTGGCGACATCCACGCCCGTGATCCGGACGGAATCGGGCCGATTGCCGGTCATCGTGAGGACCAGCGAGCGGGTAGCAGCAACGATCCCCGATCTGTGCGTCGTCAGCCAGTTGACGGCATCCTGAGGAGACAGGTCCGACAGCATCGCCAGGTCGTCGGCCGACAGGGTCTGCCCCGTCGGCAGAACGACGTCGTCGGTGGTGGCGGTCACGTGGGCGTGGATCTTGATCGGCGGTCCGCTCGTCGTGGCATTCCTGATCAGGTCGCTGACCGGCTTGCTGAGAACCGGAACGAGCACAGTGGTGGCCACGCCGACGACGACCGCCGTCGCCGCTGTGGCGATCGTGGCTTTCACCCATGTCGGCCATCCGGGCCGACGATCGCGCGGTGGAGGAGAATCGGCCATAATTCGCCCGCCCTGTGAGTACGGCAATTCTAAGAGGGCGCTCTCACCGCGGCAATGCGGGCGTGACGTGATCGATCCGGCGTTCATCGACAACGCGGCGCACGAACGCGGGCCGATCCACACGCTGCCGGAGGAGCTTCACCTGAGTCACAGGATCCACCTGCGAAGCTCGATCAGTGACCACCGACGTCGACTTTCTGACCTCCGCGCCGGCATCCCCGACCGTCAACGGCATCCTGCGCCCCTCGAGGCACCCGGTGTTCGTGGTGGTCATCGCGGTGCTCGGCGCCGCGCTCGTGACCGCGACCGGTCTGGTGCTGCGCGCGCACCACATCGACCAGGCGCTCTCGCACGCGCTCAACCAGCTGCACACGGGCGCGATCGGCATCGCGACGAGCGTCGCGTACTCGGGGATCGGGCCGGTGCCCGCGATCGTCCTCACCGTCATCGTGACGGGCGTCATCTGGGCGGTCACACGGCGGCTGCCGGTCGCGGCAGCCTTCGCGGGCGTCGTCGCCGTGACGTGGCTGTCGTCGGATGTGGTGAAGATCTTCGTCCACCGGGTGCGACCGGATGGGCATCTGCTGACGTATCCGTTCACGCCGGCGCAGCTGGACGCGTCGTACCCCAGCGGTCACGTGGTGTTCGTGACGACGTTCGTGATCGCACTCGCGTTCATCCTGCGCGACACGCGATGGATGCCGGTCTGGATCGTCGCCGGCGCGCTCGCCGTGATCGGAATCGCGCTCGCGGTGGCGATCGACGCCGTGCACTACCCGACGGATGCCGTGGCCTCCATGCTCTGGGGCGTGACCGTGACCCCGGGAGCGCGTGTCGTCCTGGTCGACTGGCTCATGCCGCGCATCCCGTTGCTCCGGCCCTGAGGGTCGAGTGCGCGGGGCCGGACTCAGTGGCGATCGATCTTCTGATCAGTCCGCGAGACGCGCCGTCTGCGCCCGCAGGGCTTGCGTGATGTCGTCGAGGTAGGCGGTGATGACTCGTGCGTCGGCTGAGGATAGAGACGCCGAGATCTCTTCCACTCTGGCGGCCAGGGGGTCGACGACGTCGACGGGCCGAAGCGTGCGGTCGAACGCCAGGACGCGCTTGCTCCGCCGATCGCTCGGCCGGGGTTCGACACTGATCATCCGCTTGGCGACGAGCCGGTCGAGAAGAGTGGTGATCGACGACGGCGAGAGGTGCAGGCGAGCGGCGAGCATGCCTGGTGTGACCTCGATGCCGCGGTCTCCGCCCTCCCAGATGGATCGCAGGGCGGCGCGGTCGGTGCTGTTCAGGCCGGAACGGTCGGCTCGGCGCCGACCGGAGTGCGCTTGGGCAATCCGAAGCCGCTCCACGGCGTCGATGAGTGCGTGGATCTTCGCACGGCTGGCCTGGCGCTCTTCGCCCATCGAACCAGCGTACCGATATCGCTCGGTATCGGAGATATGAGAATCCGGAAATTTCGATATCGAAAAGTCCGGATCTGAAGTGAGGACCGCCTCAGACCCGGCGGTGCTCGGAGGCGAGGGGGCAGTCGAACGGGTCGCGTGCCGCGAGGCCGACGCGGTTGAGGTACTCGATCACGATGGCGTAGGAGCGTCCGAGCGAGGTCTCCGTGTACGGGACGTCGTTGCTCGCGCAGTATTCGCGGACGATCTCCCGAGCCTTGGCGAGGTGCGGGCGCGCCATGCTGGGGAAAAGGTGGTGCTCGACCTGGTAGTTCAGGCCTCCCATGAGCCAGGTCGCCCACCAGCCACCGCGGATGTTGCGGGAGGTGCGGACCTGCTTGGAGAAGAAGTCGAGCTTCGCGTCCGGTGCGATCACCGGCATGCCCTTGTGGTTGGGGGCGAAGGAGGCGCCCATGTACACGCCGAAGACGGCGGTCATGACACCGACGAAGGCGAACGCCATCCCGACCGGCAGGAACAGGAACACGGGGGTCAGCACGATCGCGAACCGCAGCGTGAGCATCCCGAGCTCTGCCCAGCGACCCTTCACGTGTCCGCGGGCGGTGAGGTGACGGAAGCTCAGGAAGTAGAGGTTGAACCCCTCCAGAGTCAGCAGCGGGAAGAACAGCCATCCCTGCTTGCGCGTGATGAGACGGCGCAGGCCGCGGGCCTTCGCCGCATCCTCGTCGAGAAAGGAGATGGTGTCGATCTCGATGTCGGGGTCCTTGCCGACGCGGTTCGGGTTGGCGTGGTGGCGGCTGTGCTTCGAATCCCACCACGAGTAGCTCATGCCGACGATGGCACCCAGGACCCGGGCGAGTCGGTCATTGGCTGGCCCTGTGACGAGGATCTGCCGGTGTGCAGCCTCGTGGGCGAGGAACGCGACCTGCGTGAACAGGATGCCGAGCGCCCCCGCGATGAGCAGCTGGAACCAGCTCGCGCCGAGCAGGACGAAGCCGGTGATCGCGCCGCCGAACGCGACTGTCAGAGCCGCGGCGACCAGCAGGTAGAACCACCGGGCGCGCCGTAGAAGCCCGGTCTCCCGGACGACGTTGGAGACGTGAGTGTAGGCCCGAGTGATCGGCGGGAAGTCCTCCGTGCGGGCATAGGTCTGTCGGATGGCCCCGAGAGTCGGTGCCGTCGAAGGTGTAGCGCTGATGATCGACGCCTTTGGTCGGGCCAGTCACGGATGGGCGACTGGGTTGAAGCCACGGGCGGATGCCGATCGCTACCTTTGACGCTACGCCGTCGAACATGCCGCCAGCTGTATGCACAGCGGCAAAACGCCGTGAGAGCCGCGAACGGGTGAGCCGGCTTACGCCGGCTCACCCGTTCGGTGTCATCAGAGCGCGCGGATGTTCGCAGCCTGCGGGCCCTTCGGACCCTGCTCGGCGTCGTACTCCACCTTCTGGTTCTCCTCGAGGTTGCGGTGTCCGGATCCGAGGATCGCGCTGAAGTGGGCGAACAGGTCGGCGGACCCGTCGTCGGGGGCGATGAATCCATAGCCCTTGTCGGAGTTGAACCATTTGACGGTGCCGGTGGCCATAACGTCATTCCTTCGTTGTGCGGGACCACGGGAGTGATCCGTGAGACCGCGCGCGGCGGCGCCGGCGCGGAGTATGGGGAGGTCGAGATGCGGAGTGTCCGCGCGCAGTGAACGCCTGCAGCGTTCGTCGAGCGGCGATGAGGCTCGTCGAGCCGCCGAGGGTCTGTCCGGTCGGACCGAACACGGCGAAGCCGCGGTCGTCGACCACGACGTGCCCCGCGTACTCGCCGTCGTGTGTCGCGACGTGCACATCGTCGGCCGGTTGGAGCCAGCTCAGGTCGCCGTGCGACGGCATGCCAAGGATGGATGAGGAGATGAGATTTCGATTCGCTGAACTCAGGGAGCGTGCCTTCGTCGGCACATCGCAAGAAGGGGTGGACACACGGATTCTCGTGTGAGGCGCCAGGATCGGCGCCGATATGACTGGGAGATCGCCGGATACGGAACACGGCAACGACTCAACCAACCCCACCACTCTACCCTACGGCGTGCGCTGCACGTGTGAGAGGCCCCAGATGTGCGGATCCGAGTCGAATGTCGGAACCGAGTGCGAGTATTCGGGTATGGAGCTTCAGGCCGTGTGGCCGCACCTTCGTCCGGAAACCCGGAAGTGGCTCATCGCTCATAACGGAGAAGCCCTTCCCCCCGCGATCCTCGCGGACCTGCTCGCCGCGAACGGCGGCAGCCCCGACTCATCCTGGTGGTCGCGCGACGAGGTCGGCCGCCTCGGCTTGCCCGACGACGCCATCGACTGGATCGAGGGTGTCGCCAACGGAGAGATCGCCGCGTAGGGCGTCTCCACGCTTCAGGTGTACGGCACCGCGGTCGGGCGCTCCACCGCGGAGGCGATGTCCACCCGCGTGCCGGATGCCGCGGACCTGAGCAGGCCCGTCATGACCTCGAGCACGTGCAGTCCCATGGCGCCGGACGCGCGACCGTCGGCACGCTCGGGCGTGCGGATCATGTCGAGCAGCCCGATGCCTCGCGCCGAATCGCGGTAGCCGGCGCGGGGAGCGACGAGGCGCCAATCGTCGTCGCCGAGGCGGCGCAGCGTGACGTCGCCGGCGAAGAGGTTCGGGTCCGGCGCGGTCAGCGACGCATCCGTTCCGTGCACTTCGATGGGGGGTGCTGTGGTGCCTACGGAGTCGAAGCTCGTGGTGAGCGTCGAGAGCGCACCCGACGCATGCGTCAGAATCCCGGACACGTGGGTGTCGACCTCAACGGGGATCGGCGTCCCCGCACGCAGTCCGCTGGTGATGACCCGCTCCGCGCGCAGCCTGCTGCTGGCGCCGACCACCGAGACGACGGGCCCGAGCAGCTGGACGAGCGCCGACACGTAGTACGGACCCATGTCGAGCAGCGGACCGCCGCCGGGGAGGTAGTAGAAGTCGGGGTTCGGGTGCCACCGCTCATGTCCGGGCGTGGCCATGATCGCGGTGGCCGCGACCGGCATCCCGATCTCTCCGGCGTCGACGACGGCGCGCGCCGTCTGGATCCCGGTGCCGAGCACGGTGTCCGGGGCGCATCCGACACGGACGCCGGCGTCCGCCGCGGCCCTGATGATGCGCTGCGCGTCCTCCAGGGTGGCCGCGAGGGGCTTCTCGGTGTAGACGTCCTTGCCGTGGGCGATGGCCGCAAGGCACACCTCCGCGTGGGCGCCGGGCGTGGTGAGGTTGAGCACGACGTCGACGTCGTCGGAGGACACGAGCTCATCCACCGTGACGGCGCGGGCGGTGCGCAGGGTGTCGGCGATTCCCTCGGCACGCTCGCGGTCGAGGTCCGCCACGGCGGTGATTTCGACCTCCGACGACGGGACGAGGGTGTCGAGGTAGGCGCGGGAGATGACCCCGAGCCCGACGATGCCTACGCGGTGCGAGCGGCCCACAGCATTCCCCTTTCGATGATGGTCCGTACCGACGCATTGTCGAGGACGTCGAGGCTGTGTCCCGGGGTGGTCACGACGATGCGGCCGCGGCCCCATTCTCGTGTCCACACCGCAGGAGAGGTGTGCGGACGGTGCCAGGGCTGCCAGTCCTCGGCAGGATGCGTGGTGGTGGCCAGCACGTCGTTGAGGTCGTCGACGAGAACCCAGTACTGCTCGGTGTGCAGCTCGAAATCATCGAGCCCGGCGGTGAGGGGATGCGTGCGCCCGAGCTCGGTGATGTTCACCGTGTAGTCGCGGTAGTTCTCCTCGCCCTCGAGCCGGGTCTCACCCGGACCGACGGCAGGATGCGTCGCGAACTGCCCGCCGACGAGCTGGAGATAGTCGGAGGACGCGCGGAACGAGTCCGCGATCCCGCCGTGCCATCCGGTGAACCCGGTGCCCGCCTCGATCGCGGCGCGCAGCCCGGCGAGCTCATCTCGTTCGATCTGCGACATGGTCACGCTCTGCACGATGAGGTCGGTCTCGGCCATGACGTCCGCGTCCGCGTACACCGCGGTGGACTCCTCGACGCGCACGTCGAATCCGTTCTCGCTCAGGAAGGGGAGGAAGCGCTCCGTGGCGGCGACCGGCTGGTGGCCGTCCCAGCCGCCGCGGACGACGAGTGCGTGCCTGTTCTCTGTCATGCTGTGCCTCTGTTCACGGGTGTCGATGTCGAGGAGTGCGCCGCGCTCGCGGCGACGGCCGCCAGCACCCGCTGCACGTCGAGAGCCTCGTCGAAGCTCGGCGCGGGCTGCGTCGCGGCCGCGATCGCGGTCACGAAGTCGGCGACCTGATTGGTGAAGAGGTGGTCGTAGCCGAGGCCGTGCCCGACGGGCCACCAGTGCTCGGCGTAGGGGTGCACGGCATCCGTCGCCTGGATGCGGTGGAAGCCCTGCGTCTCACGCGGCTCGCGCGCGTCGAAGTACTCGAGCTCGTTCATCCGCTCGAAGTCGAACGCGATCGATCCGAGCTCGCCGTTGATCTCGATCCGGTTCGCGTTCCGCCGGCCCGTCGCGAACCTCGTGGCCTCGAACACCCCGAGCGCTCCGCCGGAGAACTCCGCCGTGAAGGCGGCCGCATCGTCCACCGTGACCCGAGCCATCGGCGCGTCGGCATCCGCCACACCCCCGAGCTCGCCGCCGGCCGCCGCCTGCGGGCGCTCGTCGACGAAGGTGCGCAGGGTCGCGGAGACCGCGGTGATCCGCTCGCCCGTGAGCCACTGGGCGGTGTCGATGCTGTGCGCGCCGATATCGCCGAGGGCGCCCGATCCGGCGAGGGATGCGTCCAGCCGCCAGCTCATCGGCACGCTCGCGTCGGCGAGCCAATCCTGCAGGTACTGGCCGCGCACATGGCGGATCGCGCCCAGGTCGCCGCGATCGATCAACTGCTTCGCGAGGGCGAGCGCGGGGGTGCGCCGGTAGCTGAAGCCGCACATCGACCGGATGCCGCGGGCCGCCGCATCCTTTGCCGCTTCCGTCATGCGCTCCGCCGACGGGACGTCGTTCGCCAGGGGCTTCTCGCACAGCACGTGCTTGCCCGCGTCGAGGGCGGCGAGCGCGATCTCCTCGTGCAGGTAGCCGGGCACGCAGATGTCGACGACGTCGATGTCGTCGCGGGTGATCGCCGCCCGCCAATCGGTGGCGGAGTCGGCCCATCCGAGCACTTGTGCGCGCTCCCGCGTCCGGTCCGCGTCCGAGCCCACCAGCACGGCGAGCTCCGGCTCCAGCGGCAACGGGAAGAACCGGTGCGCCGAACGCCACGCGTGGGAATGCGCGCGGCCCATGAACGCCGTGCCGATGAGCGCGACCCCTAGTCTCTGAGTCATCTTCGACCTCCTCGGTCGATCGTGGCACGTGGCAACTCCGCGGCGAGGTCTCGTGCGCAAAAATGGATCCGTGATCGATCGCTCGAGGGTGTCGCTGGCGGATGTGGCGGCCCTGGCCGGCGTGTCCCCCGGGAGCGCATCGCGGGCCCTCACCGGTCGCGGCGAGCTCTCTCCCGAGACGCGGCGTCGGGTTCTGGATGCGGCGGCGACTCTCGGGTACGACCGCGGATCGACCCAGCGCGGTCGTCCCCGGCCGCCGGACGCACGGATCATCGAGCTGGTGTTCGGTCATCTCACGGGGGCATGGGTGAGTCGGGCCGTCGTCGGCGCGCACGAGCAGGCCTTCGCCCTCGGCTACGACCTCGTTCTCACTCAGGAGCGCGAGACGTCGGCGGATGACTGGCACGTTCGCGCTGCCGCGCGCCATTCGTCCGGGGTGATCACCGCAGTGGTCACCCCGACGGCGAGTCAGATCGACTATCTCGCCGAGTTCGCGATCCCGACGGTGCTGCTGGACCCGCACGGGGAGCCGCATCGGGACCTCGTGACGGTGTCGGCGACGAACGAGCGCGGCGGCCTCGAGGCGGGGCGGCACCTCATCGACCTGGGTTACGAGCGCTTCGCGCTCGCCCTCAGCCCTGTTCAGTATCGGTATGGCCGAGCCAGGGTGCGAGGCTTTCGTCGGGCGATGTCGACCGCCGGCGTCGCCGACGTGGCCACCGTAGAGGTCGGGTGGGATGGGCGCGTCTCGCGGGCGACGATCGACCGGCTCGTCGACCTTGCCGCGGCCGGACGAATCGGCGTCTTCGCGCTCACCGACGTGATGGCGAACGCGGTCGTGTCGGCGCTGCTGCGGGCCGGCGTGCGGGTTCCCGACGACGTCGGTGTCGTCGGGTTCGACGGCGATCCGCGTCCGCCGGGTGCGCCGCTGGCGGTGACGAGCATCAACCAGCCCATCCGCGAGATGGCGGCCAGGGCGATCGACGTGGTCGACCGTCTGCGACGTGGGGAGCGCATCGCGGAGCGGAGGATCGAGCTCCCGACCGATCTCCTCCGGCGCGATTCGACCTGACCCGGGCGACGAGCTCCCGCAGGAAAACGCCCGCCGAGAGCGTGGGGCTCGATCGGCGGGCGTCCCCCGGCGTGCTGCTGACTGGCTCAGCTGCAGCCGTGGGCGGCGGCCAGGCCGCTGTTGATCCAGTAAGCCGCCCCGTGCACGCCGCCGGTGATGTGGCCGCTCTGTCGCGCGGTCGAGACGAGCTGGCCGTAAGTGGCCCCGCATCCGTCGTTGATCTGCACGCCGTAGCCGTCCGCCATCGCGGCGCTCGGCGTGGCCATCATCGCGCCGGCGACCAGAGCGCCGGCACAGATCGCCATCATGATCTTCTTTCGCATCGCTGAAACCCTTCTCTCGGGAGAGCACGACACCGTGCTTCACTAGCCAAACTAGCGAAATATACCTAGTTTGGCTAGCTATTGCTCTCGCGGCCGGATCAGCCGAGCGCGTCCTCCACGTTCACGTCCAGCTGCGGGTCTTGGCCAAACCCGAACCGTCGATCGGCCAGGGCGGCCACGAGCACGTCGACGCGCTCCTGCAGCGAGGAGCGGATGATGTGCTCGTGCGCGGCATGCGCCCCGGCGCCGCAGGGGCCGAGACCGTCCACGCGCGCCACGCCTGTCGGCCCGAGCAGGTTCGTGTCGGCCGCGCCCCGTGATGACCGCGCGTGCTCGAGATCGGGGAGGATCCGGCGGGCGAGCTCGATGTCCGCAGGTCGCGCCTTCCAGGTCGGGCGGTGGGACAGCACCGTGACCGCGAGGGACGCCCCCGGCCGACGAGGTTCTCGTCGCGACAGCGCCTCGAGGAACGATCGCTCCTGGTCGGGGTGGGCGAAGCGCAGGCCCAGCAGGGCCGTCGCGGATGCGGGCACCACATTCGCCTGTCCGGGTGCGGTGAAGGAGCCGACGTTGAACAGCACCGGCTCCTCCGGCGTGCTCAGGCGCATGGCGCCCTCACGGAGGTCCGCCAGCTGATCCACGAGCTCCTCGATGGCCGAGACGCCGGACTCCGGGTTCAAGGCTGCGTGCGCCGCTCGCCCCGACGCGCCGAGCCGCACGCGGACGCTGCCGAAGCGGCCCACCTTGGGCGCCCCGTCCGGGTGCGGCGCCTCGAATCCGAGAGCTGCGCGGCAGCCGACCACTGCAGCGGCGAGATGCTCGCGAGAGTCGACGGACCCGGTCTCCTCGTCCGGCGCGACATAGAGGCGCAGGGGAGGGTGGGCGGGTGACTCCGCGAGACGCCGCGCGATCTCCTCCATGACGACGAGCCCCGACTTCATGTCGAACACCCCGGGCCCCCGGACGATGTCCTCGGTCTCCTCCCACGGCATCTGAGAGCCGAGAGTCCCGCGTGGCCAGACCGTGTCCGAGTGGCCGATGAGGAGGACGGGTGCCGCCGCCGCGCCCCAACCCGCTCCGGGCAGATCACCGAGGAGCACGGGCCCCGAGGGTGTCACGATGCGGCGCACGACCAGCCCGATCGCGACCCAGCGCTCAGTCAGGAGATCGGCGAAGGCGGTCAGCGCCGGCACGTCCCCGCTGGGTGTCTCGACCATCACGAGCCGCCGGAGGCGGTCGATCGCTTGCTCGCTCGACGCCGTCACGGCGCCTGCATCCAGATCGGTGTTCACTTCGCAACCTCACGGGTGAGTGCATCATTCGTTACAAATGACTTGGTTAGGACGCTTGTCATCCTTGCATTCGCGCGGTTATCTTCCAAGATGTGAAACCTAATTCTGCGACGAGGGGTGTGCCGGAGACGCTGGCCGATGGTGGCCGACCGGTCGTGCTCATCGTGCAGAACTGCCCGTGCAGACGGCCAGGAAGCCGCACCGTCGGCGTTCTCCCGCCGCGAGTCTGTTAGTTTGACTCGGATTTCAAACGCAATTCAAGCTCGTCTTGCCCACCCGAACCCGAACCACAAGGAAGAGACAACGTTGCCTGCTTCAGCCTCTCGCCGGCGCGCCCGCGCGCTTCGCGCCGTCGTTCCGCTCATCGCCGTCGCCATGCTCGCCGGATGCTCGTCCGCCAGCGCAGCGGCCGGCACCGCCGACCACGGCGGCCCCGTCAAGGGAGGCACCCTCAAGGTGGCTCGCGGCAATCTGTTCGAGGGCTTCGACCTCGACCAGGAGACCCTGAACGCGAGCTTCCAGCTGTCGGAGGCGGTCATCGAGCCGCTCATCCGGACCAACCCGGAGGGGACCGAGCTGAAGCCCGGCATCGCGTCGAGCTGGACGTTCAACGCGGACAACACCCAGCTGACCCTCGAGCTCGACCCCAAGGCCGAGTTCAGTGACGGCACGCCCGTCACCGCGAAGGACGTGGCGTTCTCGGTCGACACGTGGAAGGCGGGCGCGAACTACGGTGCCACCTACGCGGTGATCGACCACACCGAGGTGCTCGGCGACCACAGCATCCGCCTCGATCTCACGCAACCGGACTCGGCGCTGCCCGCCTTCCTCTCGTGGGCGAACGCCGGCGTCGTTCCCGCCGACTTCGGCGGCCGCAGCGCCAAAGACTTCTGGCAGAAGCCCGTGGGTGCCGGCCCCTTCACCGTCCAGAACTGGTCGTCGACCGGCGACGTCGTGCTGGTGAAGAACCCGCACTACTACAAGAAGGGCCAGCCCTACCTCGACAAGGTCGTCAGCAGCTACGCCTCCGACTCGAACTCGCTCTCCCTGCAGCTGAAGTCCGGCCAGATCGACGTCGCGGACGAGATCAGCCCCGTGCTCGCGCGCGGGCTCGACCAGTCGCTCGTTCTCCCGGTCAAGGAGCACAACACGCCCCTCCTGCTGATGAACACCCAGGACCCGGCGCTCTCCGACCCTGCCGTCCGCCAGGCGATCGCCTACGCGCTGGACTACCCGGCCATCCTCAAGAGCGTCTACGGCTCGTACGGATCCCAGCCGACCGGTGCGCTTCCGACCGGCCTCGCCAACTGGGCGCCGCCGAGTTCCCCGTACTTCACGCAGAACCTGGCCAAGGCCAAGCAGCTGCTCGTCGGCAAGAAGGTTCCGACCTCACTGACCTTCATCTACACGAGCCAGGGCAGCGCGACCCTTCTCGCGCAGATCGTCGCACAGGACCTGAAGAAGATCGGCATCACCGTCGATCTGCAGGCCCAGGACGCCGGCGCCCGCTTCAGCAACCTCACCAGCGGCAAGTACCAGCTCGCATCCTTCGCCTACAACGCGATCTCGCCGGATGTGTCGGACCCGATCTCCTACATCACCTCCACGAGCGGCATGTTCACGGGCTTCACCTCACCCGTGCTCGATCAGCAGATCTCGTCCTACCAGGCGGCATCCGACAGCGCGAAGAAGAAGGCGGCCATCTCGGCGGTCCAGGACCTCTTCATGCAGCAGGCACCGTTCGTCTCCCTCGCCCACCTCACGTCGCTCGGCGCCGCGCAGAAGGACATCGGCGGAGTCCAGCTGACCCTCTGGGGCACGTATGCCCTTGAGAACGTCTGGAAGACCAAGTAGCGAGAGCACGATGTCCACACACCGCTACGCATTCGTCTTCCGGCGGATCGCCAGCCTGATCCCTCTGCTCCTGGGGATCCTGCTGGTGGTGATGCTCCTGCTCGAGCTCACGCCGGGCGATCCCGCGCGGCTGGTGGTGGGCCCCCGTGCTCCGCAGGCCGAAGTGGAGCGCGCTCGGCAGCAGCTGGGACTCAACGATCCGATGTGGATCCGCTACGTCTCCTACCTGCTGGGCGCGCTCCACGGCGACCTCGGTCTGTCGTTCAAGACGGGTCGATCGGTCAGCGGCCAGATCCTCGAGCAGCTTCCGGTCACGCTGATGATCGCCGGTGCGGGGGTTCTCCTCGCGGTGCTCATCTCGGTGCCGCTCGCGGCTCTCGCAGCGCGAAGCGGCGGTCGCTTCGGCGACCACGTCGTCCGGGGCTTCAGCGTGCTCGGGATCGGCCTGCCGTCGTTCTGGCTCGCGATCATGCTCATCACGTACGTCGCCCTGCCGACCGGGTGGTTCCCGGTCGCGGGTTTCGGCGACACGCCGCTCGACCACGTGCGGGCGATCGTCCTGCCGGCGGTCGTGGTCGCGATCAGCATCTGCCCGCCCATGATCCGGAGTCTGCGCACGACGATCGCAGAGCTGCAGACGACCGAGTACGTGCTCGCTGGGCGCACCCTCGGCTTCCACGGCACGGGGCTCATGCGACGCTTCGTGCTCAGAAACGCGCTGCCGCCGCTCATCACGGTGACGGCTGTGCAGGCCGGCTACGCACTCTTCGGCACCGTCATCGTCGAGGTCGCGTTCAGCCTTCCGGGCATGGGCCAGGGACTGGTGATCGCCGCCGGCATGCGCGACTACCCGCTCGTCCAGGGCTACACCCTGGTGTTCGCCATCCTGATCGTGCTGCTGTTCCTCATCGCGGACACGATCACGTCGGTCATCGATCCGCGAGTGAGGATCAGCGCATGAGCTCCGCCGTCACCGCACCCCCGGCGGTCGTTTCCGACCCGCCGAAGGCAGGGCCCCGACGACGCCCCGGCCGCATCCAGCTGTGGATCGGGATCGGCATCGTCGCCGTCTACATCGTGCTCGCCGTCATCGGACCCCTCGTGGTGCCCTTCGACCCGCTGGCACAGGACGTCGCGAACGCGCTCCAGCCGCCGTCGCCCTCGCACCTCCTCGGCACGGACGAGCTCGGCCGCGATGCGTTCAGCCGAGTGGTCGTCGCCGCGCGGATCGATCTGCTCGTGGCGCTCCTCGGAACGGTCCTGCCGTGTGCCGTGGGAACGGCGCTCGGTCTGCTCGCCGGCTACTTCGGCAAGGGCGTGGATGTCGCGGTCATGCGCACCGCTGACCTGCTGCAGGCCTTCCCGACGTACATCCTCATGATCGTGCTCGTCTTCGTTCTCGGGCCGAGTGTCGGCTCGCTCATCATCGCCTTCACAGCCGTCGGCTGGGTCGTCTACGCCCGGCTGACCCGTGGCGAGACCCTTCGCGTGCGGCAGTCGGACTACGTCATGGCCGCCACGGCAGCAGGCCTGCGGCATCCACGGATCATGCTGCTGCACGTGCTCCCCAACACGATGCGGCAGACCATCGTGTACTTCACCTCCGATCTCATCTTCGCCATCACGGCACTCGCCTCGTTCTCCTTCCTCGGCCTCGGAGTCCAGCCCCCGACGCCGGAGTGGGGAAACATGATCGCCGCCGCCCAGCAGTACATCGCCCCTGCGCCCTGGCTCACGATCGCCCCCGGCCTCGTGCTCGCGGTCCTCGCTCTCGGACTGGCGCTGATCGGCGACGCACTGCACACGGAGGGACGACGATGAGCCTGCTGAGCATCGCCGACCTGCGGATCGCGGATGCGCAGGGGCGGCCCCTCGTGGACGGCCTCTCGCTCGAGGTCGCGCCCGGCGAGACCGTCGGCATCGTCGGCGAATCGGGCAGCGGCAAGAGCCTCACGCTGCGCGCCGTCATGGGCATCCTCCCGCCGTCGCTCTCCGTCAGCGGGACGATCTCGATCAGCGGCGCATCCACCGTCGCACCGAAGGCCGCGATGGTCTTCCAGGAGCCGACGCTGGCGCTGAACCCGACGCTGCGCGTGGGAACCCTCTTGCGACTGACGTGGCGCCGTCATCACCGCGGCTGCTCCGATCGCGAGGCCCGTCTCGCCGCCATCGACCTGATGACGCATGTCGGCATACGCGACGCCGAATCCCGCTACGGGGCCTGGCCGCACGAGCTGTCGGGCGGCATGAAGCAGCGCATCGTGATCGCCGCGGCGCTCGCGACCGAGCCGGAGCTGCTCCTGTGCGACGAGGCGACGACCGCCCTGGATGTCCGCGTCCAGGCCCAGATCCTCGCGCTGCTCGCCACGCTCGTGCGCGAGCGGGGTCTCGGGATGGTGTTCGTCAGCCATGACCTCGCCGTCGTCAGCTCGGTCTGCGAGCGCATCCTCGTCATGAACAAGGGCGCTCTGCTCGAGCAGGGTGCGACACAGGATGTCCTGTCCCGGCCGCAGCACGCGTACACCCGCGCCTTGCTCGAGGCCAACCTCTCCCGCCGCGCGGCGATCGCCGCACCCGTCGAAGGCGCGACCCGATGACCCTTCTCGAGCTGGATCACGTCACCATCAGATACGGGCATGCGGCGCAGGTCTGGCGTCGCCGCCCCGGAGCGGAAGACCCACGACCGGCCGCGGTCTCGGATGCCGCCTTCCGCGTCGACAGGGGAGAGGCCCTCGGCATCGTGGGCGAATCGGGATCGGGCAAGACCACGATCATGCGGGCCGTGATGGGATTCGTCCCCGTGGACGAGGGCGTGATCCGCTTCGAGGGCGAGGTGCTCGGTCCCCGTCGGTCCGCCGCATCCCGCCGCGCGATCCAGATGGTCTTCCAGGACCCCGGGACGACGCTCAACCCGACTCGTCGGGTCGGCGACGCCATCGAGGAGCTCCTGCGGGTCCACCGCATCGTGCCTGCCGGGTCGCGACAGGCGCGCGTGCGCGAGCTCTTCGATCGGGTGCGCCTGCCGTCGACCGTGTATCGCGCCTACCCGCGCGAGCTGTCCGGCGGCCAGAAGCAGCGCGTGGCCATCGCGCGAGCGCTCGCGCTCGAGCCGCAGATCCTGATCGCCGATGAAGCCACGAGCGCCCTGGACGTCATCGTGCAGGCCTCTGTGCTCGAGCTCCTGCAGGAGCTGCGAGCCGACTCGGGCATCACCCTGATCTCCATCGCGCACGATCTGAACCTCGTGCGCTACCTGTGCGATCGGGCGATCGTGATGAACGGCGGGAGGATCGTGGAGTCGGGCCCCGTCGACCTGCTGTTCGATCACCCTCAGGAGGAGTACACGCGCGAGCTCATCGACGCATCGCCTCAGCTTCCGGATTTCGCAGGGATGGAGACACGATGACCAGCAGACGCGAGGGTCGGGCGCAGGACATCGCACGCGCCGCGATCAAGCCGCTCAGCGAGAACGGGCTGCACAATGCACGGCTCGCCGACATCGGCGAGAGCATCGGGATGACGGGCGCGCACCTGCTCTACTACTTCGAGAGCAAGACGGCGCTGTTCCTCGCCGCCCTGCGCACCGTCGAGAACGACCTGCGGGAGCGGACCGAGGAGGCGTTCGCGCAGATCCCCACTGCACGCGGGCGCTGGGAATGGCTGATGGATGCGGCGACGCCGATCGGAGAGCGCGACCCGAACCTCGCACTGTGGCTCGAGGCCTGGGCGGCGGCCGCCCACGATGACGAGGTCCGCGAGGTCGTGCATTCCCTGGAGGTGGACTGGCAGCGTCGTCTGCGAGACGTGCTCGAGTACGCCATCGAGCGCGGCGAGCTGCCGGGGGCGCTCGACATCCCCGCGTTCGTCCAGGCCTTCTCGGCCCTCCTCGACGGTCTCGCGCTGCGCCTCGTCGTCGATTACGGCGACCTCACGCACGAGGATGCGGTCGCGGTCTGCCGTGCATTCACGGACTCATTCCTCCTCTGGAGTGCGCCCGTCGATGCCGCGATCGTCGGCGCCGGGCAGGAGGGCTAGGAGATGACGCGCAGCGCAGGCCTTGATCGTGTCATCCTGGCCGACCGCATCCGCATCGATGCCCACCAGGCTCCGGTGCAGGCCGTCGGTGTCCGAGAGGGCCGCGTGGCGGCACTCGGCACGCGTTCCGACGCTGCCGGCTGGGAGTCGGTCGAGGGGAGCATCGACTACGGGGATGCCACCATCACCCCGGGTTTCATCGACGCTCACTCTCACGCCGTCTCGGCAGGAGTCGCTCGTCGCGGGGTGGATCTCTCGCGCTGTTCCACGTTGGAGGAGGTGGCGGAGACGGTCATGGGGCAGCCGGACGAGCCGGACACCGACTGGGTGCTCGGCTGGTCGCTGGATCCCAACCTCTTCGCCGGCCGCGCCGTCGGCTCCGCCTTCCTCGACGGTCGGACCGATCGACCGGTCTATCTGAAGATGGCCGACGGTCACTCGGGGATCGCGAACCGCGCCGCACTGGAGCGCGGCGGGGTGACCGGACGCGAGCGATTCGGCTCCAACGCGACCGTTGCGACAGATGCCGACGGGTCACCCACCGGCCTGCTGCTGGAGGATGACGCGATGCAGCTGGTGCGACGCCGCATCCCGCCGCTCTCGCCCGTGGACCAGGCGCGCTCCCTCCGCGCCCTGCTGGAGCGGATGGCCGCGACGGGCCTGACGACGCTGTCGCTTCTCGACCTGGAGGAGAGCACCCTGGCGATCCTCCGAGCGCTGGAGGAGGAGGGCCACCTGCCCCTCCGCCTGCGGTGCTCGCCGGTCTTCGATCCCGCGCTGCCGTTCGCCGAGGAGCTGGACCGGGTGATCGGTCTGCAGGGGGTCTCCGGTCGGAGATGGTGCATCGAGGGCGTGAAGTTCGTGCTCGACGGCACGGTGGACAACGGAACCGCATGGCTCGAGGAGCCTGACACGTGCGGCCACTCGTCCCACAGCCTCTGGCAGGACCCCGATCGGTATCGTGTCGCCCTGCACCGTCTCGCACGTCTCGGGATCGCGACGGCGACCCACGCCATCGGCGACCGTGCGATCCGCCACGCCGTCGAAGGAATCGCTGCGCTGACGGATGCCGAGAAGGCCCGCGCCCCGCACCGCATCGAGCACATCGAGACGATGCCCGACGAGCTCGTCCGCGCCTTCGTCGCATCCGGGGCGATTGCGAGCATGCAGCCGACGCACTCGACCCTGTACGTCTGGCCCGACCATCAGGACGAGTGGAGCAGGCGCCTCGGACCGACACGGGGGCGGCTGAACGGCTTCCGATTCCGCGACCTGGTCGATGCCGGGGTCACCGTCGCTCTCGGATCCGACTGGCCGGTCGCGCCCTACGACCCCCGCGGGGTGATCGCGGACGCTCGGCTGCGCCGCCCGCACGACCGGCCGCGGTCGGGCACCACGTTCGCTCGCCAGGCGCTGACGCCTGCTCACACGGTCGAGGGCTACACGCGCGCCGCGGCACGCGCCATCGGGTGGGGCGACCGTGTGGGCACGCTCGAGATCGGTCGAAACGCCGACATGACCGTCTTCGCCGTGGACCCGGTGACCGCTCCGGCGGAGACGGTGGCCGCCGCCCCGGTGCTCGCGACGCTGCTGGACGGCATCGCGCGCTCGCTCTGACGGCAGTGCGTCGCGATCTCAGAAGGCGGGGCTGCCGGCTGGTTCTTCCAGGTCGAGCAGCTCGTCGATGCTCTGCCGGCGGCGGATGACGCGGCTGATGCCGGGACCCGTCACGAGCACCTCGGGGGCCAGACCACGCGTGTTGTAGGTGGAGGACATGCTCGCCCCGTACGCGCCCGCGTCATGGAAGACGACGAGGTCGCCCACGTCCACCGCCGGCAACGGGATCGACGTGACCGTCCCGTCGGCGGCCTGGGTGAAGACATCCCCCGATTCGCACAGGGGGCCCGCGAGCACCGTGTCCACGACACCCTCGCGACGAGGGGTGCCGTCCGGGGAGAGGGCTGTCACACGATGGCTGCTGCCATACATCGCGGGTCGCATGAGGTCGTTGAATCCGGTGTCGACGAGGACGAAGCGATTCTCGCCCATCCGCTTGAAGGCGCGGACCTCGGCGACGAGCGAGCCCGCTGCGGCCACCAGAAAGCGGCCGGGTTCGATCTCGAGCCGCACCGGATGACCCAGGTGGGCGGCCACGGCGTTGCGTGCGCCGTCCCAGACGTCGAAGTACGCGTCGGTGTCCACATCGGCCTCACCCGGTCCGTACGGGACGGGGAGTCCGCCCCCGGCGGACATCGCCTCGACATCCAGCCCCGTCGCGACGATCAGATCGGCCATCGTGCCGGCGACGCGGGCCAGATGCTCCATGTCTGCACCCGAGCCGATGTGCATGTGCAGGCCGACGACGTCGAGTCGGTGCCGTCGAGCGATCGCCAGGGCCTGTTCGAGATCCTCGTGCCAGATGCCGTGCTTGCTGAACGGGCCTCCGGTGTTCGTCTTGCGGCTGTGTCCGTGTCCGAAGCCGGGATTGATCCGCAGCCACACGCGGTGGCCCGGTGAGACGGCTCCGATCTGCTCGAGCATGTGGGGCGATCCGCAGTTCACGGTGATGCCCGCATCCACGACCAGTGCCAGAGTGGCCCGATCGAGAAGGTCCGCGGTGAACACGAGCGGATCGCCCTCGCCGCTCGCGGGGTACCCGGCGCGCTGCGCCCGCAGGATCTCGCCGCGGGACACGGCATCCACCGACACGCCCGACTCGCGCAGCACGCGCAGGATGTGCGTGTTCGAGCAGGCCTTCTGTGCGAAGCGAATGGTGTCGAACCGGCGCAGACGCTCCACCTGGTGCAGGATCGTGGCCTCGTCGTAGACCCACACCGGCGTGCCGTGCTCGGCTGCGGCTGCGGCCGCTGACGCGTATCCCGGACTCACAGCCTCACATCCTCCTGGCGCACGCTGCGCTCGCGGAGGAAGAGCTCGTCGACCTCTACGCCGAGGCCCGGCGACGACGGAACCTGCACCATGCCGCCGTCGGCGAGGATCGGCTCGGTCAGGATGTCGCGCGCGTAGTACTTGTCGGATCCCGAGACGTCGGAGGGCAGGACGAAGCCGGGCAGGCTGGACAGGGCGATGTTCGCCGCTCGACCCACGCCGAACTCGTGCATGCCGCCGCACCACACCGGCATCCCTGCCTCGCGCGCGACAGCGTGCGCTTCGAGGGCGGGGGAGAGGCCACCCATCCGCGACGCCTTGATATTGAGGATCCGGCCCGCTGCGAGCTCCAGAGCGGTGCGCAGCTGCGCCACGGTCTCGACCGATTCGTCGAGACACAGCGGGGTGGACAGTCGCCTCTGCAGTCGGGCGTGCGCCAGCAGCTCGTGCGGCGCGAACGGCTGCTCGATCATCGTCAGTCCGAATTCGTCGAGCGCGACGAGGGCGTCGAGGTGCTCCTCCTCTTCTCGATACACGCCGTTCGCGTCGACGTGGAGATCCAGGTCGGGGTGCTCGGCCCGCACCGCGGCGACCGGCTCGATGTCCCACCCGGGGGCGATCTTCAGCTTCACCCTGCGGTACCCGGCCTCGATCTGGGCGGCGACCTGCTCGAGCAGCGCGCCGACGGACGGCTCGATGCCGAGGGAGACGCCCGCCGCAACCTGGCTGCGCTCTCCGCCCAGGGCCGCTGCCAGGCTCCGACCCGTCATGGATGCGAACAGACCCCACACCGCGGCATCCACCCCCGCCTTCGCGAAGTTGTTGCCCCGGACCTTCGCCCACGTCGCGGCGGCCTCGGCCGGCGTGTCCCAGTGCACGCCCAGCAGGGACGGAAGGAGGTGACGGGTGACGACGATCCAGCAGGTGTCCGTCGTCTCGGCTCCGTAGAACGGGCCGCTCGGCGACGCGACCTCGCCCCATGCGACGGCACCGGACTCATCCTCCAGGCGGATGATGAGGTGCTCGAGATGCTTCTTGCTGTGAGAGCTGGTCTGGAACTCATGGACCAGCGGAAGTCGCACGCGGTCGACGGTGGCTGCGATGACGCGCACTAATCCTCCACATAGAGGCCGAGCTCGTCGCTCAGCCGATCTCTTTCGAGGAGCCGACGGGCGGCTCCCTTGGCGCTCGCCGTCGTCAGCGTGCTGATGATATGGATGACGAGCGCGACCGACGTGGGGGAGTTCGCGAAGGATGCGCTCGCGGTGTTGACGATCAGCGCCTCATCGGCGAGCGCGACCAGGGGTGCGTCCGGCGCATCCGTGATGACGACGAGGGTTCCGCCCGCCTTCTTGAAGTGCTCGGCCAGCTCGACCGTGTACTTGCGGTATCGCGAGAGCGAGATCGCGACGAGCACGTCGGAGGAGCGGACATCCGTCAGCACATCGAGGGGGCGAACGATCGTCCCGTCGATGAGGGTGACGCTCGCCAGCCCCGCACTCAGGTCCATGGCGAGCAGCGACGCGTAGGTGAACGACTTCGCCGCGCCGAGCACGAACCGCCGCCGGGCGGCGACGATCAGGGCCGCAATCCGCTCGAACGACGAATCGTCGCGAGCCCAGTCGAGCGCGCGCAGGATCTGCTCGCGCTCCTGTTCGACGACCCGACGCTTCAGCACCAGCGCCGAGCGGCGCTGCACGCGCGCATCGAAGCGCTGACTCGGACTGGTCTGCTGGTCACGCTCCATCGGGCGTCCTTCCGAAGACATAGACAGCAGTATCACAGCGCGGAAGGCAGGCCAGTGCATTCAGCCCGGCCTCGAACGCCCGCCGCAGTCCGTCCCCCGGTGCATCCACCGGGGCGAGGACGAGGCCTCGCCGATGCGCTTCGCTCTCGTCATCCGCCACCGCGCGCAGGCGCTCCACGGTGCGCCGGTTCGCCTCCATCGCCGCGGGATCGAGGGGCCACTCCACGAGCATCCGGTCCGTGCCCGGCTCGTCGTAGTAGTCGGCGAGGAAGCGGATGCCGTGTGCGCCCAGTCCGTTCAGGTTGAACGAGGCGTTCCGCGCCATGGACGGGTCGAAGGTCCACCGCATCGCCCGTGCGCCCGTCGCCCGGGCTTCCTGGGCCTGGGCCATCTTCAGTCGGCGACCGATACCTGCTCCCTGAGCGCTCGCGGCGACGACGGTGGCCTGCGAGTAGTGGAACACCCCGCCATCGCCGACACCCGTGAACCCGTAGCAGAACCCGACGATGTCTCCCGAGGGAAGGAAGGCGCCGAGGACCGTGCCTCCATTGTCGAGCAGGCCCCGCATCAGGCGAGGACTCACGGCGAACGCGTGGTCGGAGTAGGCGAAGACCGAACGGTACAGCTCCGCGGCGCGGCGCTGCTCGGCGAAGGATTCGATCCGACGCACGTCGACCCTTGGGCCGGTGGTCGTGGTGGTCATAGATACAGAACGTATCTCACGACCGTTACCCATCGCAATGCTGAATTCATAACAGCTCTGCCACAACATACGGAGCCTATCTTGCATCTTCGAGCTGGCGTGGGGGCACCGCATCCACTACCGTGTCGGAATGCCCGCGCAACGAACCTTCCCCGCCGATGCTCTGACCGCCGAACTGGAACGGGTGCCCGGAGTCCACTGGACGGCATCCGTCACCGACGCGCTCACCGGAGACGTGCTGTGGGAGCACGACCCGGACCGCATTCTCAAGACCGCGAGCGTCGGCAAGATCTTCCTGCTCATCGAGGTGGCGCGCCAGGCCGCGGAGGGGATCCTCGATCTGGGAGAGGGCGTCACCCGGAGACCGGACGAGATCGTCGCCGACTCGGGCATCTGGCACACGCTGGTCGTCGAGACGCTGCCGATCGCCGACGTCTGCGCGTTGATCGGTGCCGTGAGCGACAACCTGGCGACGAACGTGCTCGTGCGTCGCATCGGCATCGATGCGATCGGCGACACCAGTCGCGCACTCGGGTTCGTGGACTCCGCGCTGCTCGACCGGGTGCGCGAGGAGCGTCTTGCGGAGCATCCGCCGACCCTGTCCCGGGGCACCGGTCGCGAACTGGCTGCGCTGCTGGGGCGTCTGCACCGTGGCGAGATCGTCTCGCCGGCAGTGTCGGACCGCGTGCTGTCGTGGCTCGCGCTGAACACCGACCTGTCGATGGTCGCTTCGGCGTTCGGACTGGATCCGCTGGCCCATGCGGACAGCGATCGCGGCGTCCTCCTGCGCAACAAGACCGGAACCATCAGCACCGCTCGCATCGACGTCGGGGTCGCAGCCGCCGGAGGGCGTGCGATCGCGTACGCGGTCGGTGCGAACTGGGACGGCGCGCAGGACGATCCCCGCGGCCGCGTGCTCGCGACGATGGCAGATGTGGGGCGGGCGATCAGGGCCAGCCTTCCCTGATCGCCCGCCGCCCTCACACGGTGGTGAGGAAGTCGTCGAGGATGCGCTGTCCGGACTCCAGCGCCGCGACCGGCATCCGCTCATCGATGCCGTGCACGCCGGCGACGGTGCGACCGTCCGGGTCAGGACCCAGCGGCGCGAATCCGTAGCACGCGATCCCGAGCGGCGTGAAGGCCTTCGCGTCCGTGCCTCCCCCCATGCAGAACGGCACGACTGCGGCCTCCGGATCGAACCGCCGCACGGCGGCGGCCATCGCGTCGAACCAGCCGGAGCGGATCGGTGCCTCGACGGGAGGCTGCAGCGACAGGAACTCGTGCTCGACCTCGTCGCCGAGGAGCTGCTCGAGCTCCGCGAGCATCGTGGTCTCGTAGCCCGGCGGGCATCGAACGTCGAACTCGGCGGCGGCGAGCGTGGGGATGACGTTCACCTTGTAGCCGGCGCTGAGCACGGTGGGAGTGGCGGAGGCGCGCACCGTGTAGCGCGCGACCTCTCCTGCCGCGCCGAGGCGCTCGACCGCGGCCAGCACGCCGTCCTCAGTCTCCAGCGCGACCTCGAACCCGAGGGCGGCGTTGGCCTCGGTGAGGTGCGCCCGCACGGTGTCGGAGAGGTGCACCGGCCACGCATGATGGGCCAGCCGGTGGGCGACGTCGACGACGGCGGCGACGGCGTTCTCGGACGTCGGGCGCGATCCGTGGCCGGCGGGCCCCGTCGCGGTCAGGCGCAGATGCATCGTCCCGCGCTCCGCCGTCGCGATCGGGTACAGCCGCACCGGTGTCCCGTCTGCGGCGATCGCCTGCGTGGCGTCGCCACCGCTCTCTCCGATCGCGGCCCCGACACCGGCCAGCAGATCCGGGCGCTCCCGCACGATCCATTGGGCCCCGTGCTCGCCGCGGTCCTCCTCGTCGGCGACGAACGCGAACACGATGTCGCGTCGTGGGCGCATCCCGGTGTCGGCCCAATCCAGGAGGGTCGCGAGCATCATGCTGACCATGTCCTTCATGTCGGCGGCGCCCCGGCCCCACACGTACCCGTCGGAGATCACTCCGGCGAACGGCGGCACGGTCCAGTCGGAGGCCTCGGCAGGCACGACGTCGAGATGACCGTGCACCAGGAGGCCGGCGAGCGTTCTGTCGATGCCGGGCACCCGCAGCACCACGCTTGCGCGCTCGGGCGAGGGACCCACCAGCAGCGGGTCGTAGCCCGCCTCGGTGAGGAGGTCCGCGATGTGACGTGCCAGGCGGCCCTCGCCCTCGCTGCGGCCGTTCCCGTAGTTGGTGGTGTCGAACCTGATGAGTTCGGCGCACAGCTCGGCAACGGTCTGGATGCGGGTCCGGGTGACGGGGCCGGTTGCCTCTGCGGTCATGTCGACCTTTCGTTTCAGCGATGTTACGTTTCGCATGTTCGCACAGATCGTGACGAGATTGGTCAGAATCACGCTTGATTTTCTTGCTTCCGACCCACAAACTCATGTTCAACCTGATTTATGCGACACGTAAATCTCACGCAAAGGACTGCTACGTGACCCGAACCACGAGCCCGAAACGGGCACATTCGACAAAGAGGATCCTCGTCGGCGCGGCCGCGACGGTCGCGGTGATGACGTTGGGCGCCGCGGCCTTGGCGTCGCCTGCCATCGCCGCCGCACCGCCTGCGTCGCACATCCTGAAGATCGCGACGGATTCCGACATCGACACGCTGAACCCGTTCACGACCATCCTGGCCTCGGGCCAGTCGATCGTCGGTCTCGAGTACGAGACCTTGGTCGCGTACGGGGCGAAGGACAACGCGATCGTCCCCGGCATGGCGTCCAAGTGGTCGACGTCGAGCGACGGCCTCACCTGGACCTTCACGATCCCCGAGGGCCGCAAATGGTCCGACGGCAAGCCGGTGACGGCCGAGGACGCCGCGTTCACCTACACGTCGATCATCGACGACAAGGAGCTCCAGCAGGCGCACGGCGGTGACATCGCCAATGTGGTCAAGGCGCAGGCGAAGAACGCCACGACCCTCGTGCTGACGCTGAGCGAGCCGCAGGCCCCCAACCCCGGCGCGAGCGTGCCGATCGTGCCCCAGCACATCTGGGGCAAGGTGAAGGACCCGGCGAAGTTCGCCAATGACTCGGATGTGGTCGGCTCCGGTCCCTTCACCGTCAAGCACTACGCGCAGAGCCAGTCGGTGGAGCTCGTCTCCAACAAGTCCTTCTGGCGCGGGGCGCCCAAGATCGACGGCATCACGTACGTCTACTACAAGAACGGCGACGCCGAGGTGCAGGCTCTGCGCACCGGTGAGATCGACGTCGTGGGCGGGCTGCTTCCGGCCCAGTACACGTCGCTGAAGGGCGTCAAGAACATCGGCCTGAACGCCGGTGTGGGCCGCCGGCACTCCGCTCTCGCCATCAACCCCGGGGCCAAGGATGCGAACGGCGACGTGCTCGGAGACGGCAACCCGGCCCTGCAGGACAAGACCCTGCGCACGGCGATCGTGATGGCGATCGACAAGAAGACGCTGCTCGAGAAGGTCGCGGGCGGGTTGGGGACGCTCGGTCAGACGGAGATCCCGCCGGTGTACCCGGCGTACTTCGGAATCGACAAGGCCGACACCATCCCGTTCGATCCCGCCAAGGCGAACCAGATGCTCGACGCCGCCGGGTACAAGAAGGGCGCGGACGGCATCCGCCTCGACACGACGGGCAAGCCGCTCGACCTGCGCCTGCTCGGCCGCAGCAGCAACCCGCTGCACACTCAGATGGCCGGCTACATCGTGCCGTGGCTGCAGGCGATCGGCGTCAAGGCCTCCTTCACGACCGAGAGCGACAACCAGGTCAACGACGATTCGACCCTCGGCAAGTACGACATGTACTTCACCGGGTGGGGCGTCGACCCCGACCCCGACTCGCAGCTGGTCCTGAACATCTGCGCAGCGCGCCCCAACGCCGACGGCTCGGGCGCGACCAGCGAGAACAACTGGTGCGACCCCGCGTTCGACAAGCTCTACCAGCAGCAGCACACCGAACTCGACCCGGCGAAGCGTGCCGATCTGGTCAAGGACGCCATGGCTACCATGTACAAGGCGGCCACCAACACGGTCATCTGGTACGCGGACGCGCTCGAGGCCTACCGGTCCGACCGCTTCACGGGCTTCCAGAAGCAGCCGGCGAGCAACGGCGTCATCACCAACCAGAACGGGTACTGGGGTCTGTACAGCGCGGTTCCGGTGAGCTCGGAGAAGCCCGCGGATGCTCCGAACCCCGGACTGATCATCGGGATCGTCGTGGCCGTGATCGTGGTCGGCGGAGTCGTGACCCTCCTCGTCGTCCGTCGGCGTCGTGCGACAGCGGACGACAGGCAGTAGCAGATGACGATGTCGCTTCCAGCGGCAGAACTGGCCCAGGCGGCGCCCGAGGAGGAGACTCCTCGCGGCGCCACCTGGGGCCGGTATCTGGCCGTCAAGGGAGGCGGGGCGGCCGTCAGCCTGATCATGGTCGTGGCTGTCGGCTTCTTCGCCTTCCGCATCCTTCCCGGTGACCCTGCGATCTCGATGACCCGCGGTCGCCGTGTCAGTGCGTCGCAGGTCGCCCAGCTCCGCCACCAGTTCGGACTGGACCAGCCCCTCCTCGTGCAGTTCTGGAACTACCTCGTCGGGCTCCTCCACGGCGATCTCGGCATCTCGTACACGTACAATCAGCCGGTCTCCGACCTCATCGCGACGCGCGTCGGCCCCACCCTTCTCCTGACGGGGACCGCGGCACTCATCTCCATCGTCCTCGGCCTCTGGCTGGGACAGCGGGCGGCCTGGCGACGCGGCTCGGGCTTCGACCGCTCGGCGACGAGCGTCGCCCTGGTGTTCTGGTCGGTGCCCACTTTCTGGCTCGGGCTCATCCTGCTCCTCGTCTTCGGCGGCTGGCTGCAGTGGTTCCCGACAGGCGGCATGACGACGCCCGGGATCGACGAGAGCGGCGTCACCGGGGTGTGGGATGTGGCCCGCCACCTCGTCCTCCCCGTGGCGACGATGGTCGCCGTGGTCTATGCGCAGTACCTGATGGTGATGCGTGCGTCGCTGCTCGAGGAGATGACGAGCGACTACCTCGTCACTGCTCGCGCGAAGGGACTGCGCGAGGACGTCGTACGGCGCCGACACGCCATCCCCAACGCCCTGCTTCCGACCATCACGCTCATCTTCCTCACCATCGGAGGCCTCATCAGCGGCGCAGTGACCGTCGAGACGGTCTACTCATGGCCGGGGCTGGGCTACCTCACCTTCCAGGCACTCACGGCCCCGGACCTGCCGCTGCTCCAGGGAACTTTCGTGGTGTTCTCGGGAATCGTCATCATCATGAACCTCGCCGCCGAGGTCGTCTACCGGGTCATCGACCCCCGATTGAAGGCATCGTGACCGCCATCCAGAGCTCGTCGCCCCGGAGTGCCTCGCACGCGGTGCGCCGCAGCCGCCGCCGCCAGAGCGCCGCCAGAGCGTGGGGAGAATTCCGCCGCCACCGGTCCGGGATGATCGGCCTCGTCATCCTCGTCTTCGTCGTGGCGGTGGCAGTCCTCGTGCCGTTCATCGCGCCCGCCGAACTGCTCGACGTGACGAAGGCCACCGCTCCGCCGAACCAGCCGCCGTCGTGGGCATATCCGCTCGGCACCGACCCGGCTGGCCGGTCGGTGCTCGTCATGCTCCTGTGGGGCACGCGCGTGTCTCTCCTGGTGGGCTTCGCGGCCACCGCGGTGTCGATGGTCATCGGCACCGTCGTCGGCATGTCGGCCGGCCACTACGGCGGCGGCACCCAGGCGGTGCTCATGCGCGTGATCGACTTCTTCCTGGTCCTGCCCTCGCTCGTGCTGGCGATCGTGCTCTCCACCGTGCTCTCGCGCGGAGTGCTGACGATCGTGATCGCCATCGGCGTCACGAGCTGGGCGGCGACGGCCCGGCTCGTGCGGTCGCAGACGCTGACCATCGAGTCTCGGCCCTACATCGAACGCGCCTGGGCGCTCGGCGCAGGTCACGGCCACGTGCTAGGACGTCACATCCTCCCCGCCGTGCTTCCGCTCGTGCTGGCCAACACGACGCTCGCCGTCGGATCGGCCATCATCGCCGAGTCGACGCTCTCGTTCCTGGGCCTCGGCGATCCCACCCAGATGTCCTGGGGGAGCATGCTCAAGAGCGCGCTGGACACCGGCGCAGCGACAGCCGGCTACTGGTGGTTCGTGCTGCCGCCCGGCATCGCCATCGTGCTCGTCGTGCTGTGCTTCACCCTTGTCGGCCGAGCGACCGAGGCCGTCGTCAACCCCACTCTGCGAGGACGCTGATGCCCACACTGCAGCTCGAAGACCTGCACATCACCTACACCGTCACCGGAGAGCACGGACCGATCCACAAGACCGCGGTCGACGGGGTGAGCCTCACGCTGGAGACCGGCCGCACCCTCGGCATCGCGGGCGAATCGGGATCCGGCAAGTCGACGGTGGCGATGTCGGTGCTGCGGCTGCTGCCGCCGAACGCCACGCTGACCGGAGCGATCCGGTTCGGCGACAAGGACATGCTCGGGCTGTCGTGGGGCAAACTGCGCGCGGTGCGATGGACCGAGGCGGCGATCGTGTTCCAGGGCGCGATGCACTCCCTCAACCCCGTCACGCGTGTGCGCGACCAGATCGCGGAGGCCCTGGAGACGCACCTGGCGAAGGAGTATCCGACGCGGGAGAAGCGCTACGCGCGCGTCGACGAGCTGCTGCGACTCGTCGATCTGAACGCCGACAAGGGGCTGTCGTACCCGCACGAGCTGTCCGGCGGCCAGAAACAGCGGATCATGATCGCGATGGCCCTCGCGTGCGATCCGGAGCTCATCATCGCCGACGAGCCCACGACGGCGCTCGACGTCATCGTGCAGGCGCAGGTTCTCGACGTCCTCACCGGCCTCGTGCGGGATCGCGGTCTCTCGCTCGTCATGATCAGCCACGACCTCTCGGTGCTCGCCGCGACGTGCGAGCGCGTCATCGTCATGCAGAACGGCCGGATCGTGGAGGAGGGCCCGAGCGCCCGCGTGATGAGCGCCCCCGAGCACCCCCACACCCAGGCGCTCGCGGCCGCGTTCCCGACCATCGGCGACTGGTCCTCGCGCAAGCGGCTCCCGAGCTACACCGCTCCGGATGCTCCCGCGCAGGATGGCACCCCCACGCCCGCCGGACGGGATGCGCACGACACGGTGCTCGAGGTGCGCGACCTGTGCGTGAGCTTCTCGGCCCGCGGCCGCGCGGTGCGCGCCGTGGACCATGTCGACCTCCGGTGCGGGGCGGGCGAGATCGTGGCCCTGGTCGGTCAGTCCGGCTCGGGCAAGACGACCCTCGCCCGAACGGTGCTGGGGCTCCAGCGCCCCACGTCCGGAGAGGTGCTGTTCAGCGGCGCTCCGCTCGGCCGCTCGCAGCGGGCGCTCAAGGAGTACCGCCGTCAGGTGCAGTTCGTGCTGCAGGACCCGACAGCCTCGCTCAACCCGAAGCACAGCGTCTACGAGTCCGTCGCCGAGGGACCGAGGCTGCACCGTCTGGCGGGCGACGAGCACGAGCGCGTCGCGCGCGCGCTCCGGCAGGCAGAGCTGTCGCCTCCCGAGCAGTTCTTCGACGCCATCCCGCAGGAGCTCTCCGGCGGACAGCGGCAGCGGGTGGTCATCGCCGGCGCCCTCGCCCTGGATCCGCGGTTCATCGTCGCCGACGAGCCGGTGGCCAGTCTCGACGCCTCCGCGCGCGGTGAGATCCTCGCGCTCCTCATGCGGCTCAAGTACGAGCTCGGTCTCGGAGCGCTCATCATCACCCACGACCTCGGGCTCGCCTGGAACATCGCCGACCGGGTCGTGGTGATGAAGCAGGGACGCATCATCGAGGAGGGGCCCGTCGAGGAGGTGCTGCTGTCTCCCCAGCACGAGTACACCCGGCAGCTGCTGTCCGTCGTGCCCAGTGCGCTGGTGGACGGCGAGGATGCGTCCGACGATGACGGCGCGCGATGCTGCGAGCCGGAGACCGTGGGCGTCCGTGCCTGAGCGCCCGTACGGGACCTGGTCCTCGCCGATCGGCCCGGAAGACATCGCCGCGGCGCACTCGGCGATCAGCTGGGTGGGTCAGCCCGGGGGAGAGCTGTGGTGGGTCGAGAGCGACCCCGCCGACGACGGGCGCCTGGCGCTCTACCTCCTCGACGGCGAATCGCACCGGCGGTTGACCCCCGTGGGCGTCAACGTGCGCAACCGGGTCCACGAGTACGGCGGCCTGCCCTGGGCCGCGGGCGGCGACGGCTTCGTCATCACCGAGTGGAGCGACCAGCGCCTCTACACGGGCACTGCGGAGGGGGTGCGGCCACTGACGCCGGTCCCCGCGTTCGAGGCCCAGTACCGGTATGCCGAGCCGTTCATCGTCGGCGACGAGGTCTGGGTGATGCGGGAGGAGTTCTTCAGCGCGTCGCCGACCGATCTGCAGCGCACGTTCGTGGCGGTGCCGCTCGACGGGTCGGGGGTTACGTCGCCGGAGCGCATCCGCCTCCTCGGCGGCGACCATCGATTCCTCTCCTGCCTGCGCGTCTCCGCCGACGGCCTTCGTGCATCCTGGATCGGGTGGAACCACCCGCACATGCCGTGGAACGAGACCGAGCTCGTGGTCGCCGACATCCGTGAGGGTCGATTCGTCGACGCCCGCGTGGTGGCGGGCGGCCGCGGAGAGTCGATCTGCCAGGCGGAGTGGGACGTGGACGGCTCGCTCGTCTTCCTCTCGGACACCAGCGGTTGGTGGAACCTCCATCGACTGGGCGAGGCGGGGCCGGTCCTCGAGGTCACACAGGAGCTGGGCGGGCCGCTGTGGCGGCCCGGTACCAGCTGGCTTGCTGTGCTCGGAGCCCGCCGGTACGGCGTGCTCGTGCACGGCAAGCCGGCCGTGCTCGACGGGAACCGCGGCACCCTCACCCTTCTCGATCCGGCGGACGACGGGCTCGTCACCACCTGGAGCGCCTTTCTCTCCGCCGACGGCGGCCGGCTCGCCTCGGCAGGCTACGGGCCGCGCAGTCTGCCGCGACTCGTGACCTGGTCGGATGACGAGGGCACGGCGACGCGCGGTTCCCACGCATCCGTCCCCGTCGTCGCAGGCGCACCGCTCGACGATGCGTGGCTGCCCCAGCCGGAGTTCCGGTGGGTGGAGGGCCGCGACGGGGCGCAGATCCCCGTCACCGTCTACCCGCCGGCGCATCCGGACACGGTCGCACCGGTGGGGGAGCGTCCTCCGTTCGTCGTGCACGTCCACGGTGGCCCGACGGGCGAGAACGGCGTCACCCTCGACCTCGAGATCGCCGCGTTCACGTCGCGGGGCATCGGCGTCGCGGTGCCGGAGTACGGCGGCTCGACCGGATTCGGGCGGGCGTGGCGTCACAGGCTCGACCGGCAGTGGGGCGTCGTCGACCTCCACGACACCATCGACGTGGCCGAGGCGCTCGTGCGGGAGGGGCTGGCGGACCCGAACCGACTCGTTGTGCGAGGCGGCAGTGCCGGAGGCTTCACAAGCGCGGCGGCGATGACGGTCGCCTCGCCGTTCGCGCTGGCGCTCATCCGCTACCCGGTCATCGACCTTCTCGCATGGATGTCGGGCGAGAACCACGATCTCGAGTCGCAGTACCTGGTGAGCCTCGTCGGATCCCTTCCCGAAGACGAGGCGCGGTACCGTGAGCGATCGCCGGCCGAACGGCCGCACCTCGCACACGGTCCGATGCTCATCCTGCAGGGTCTCGACGACCGGATCTGTCTCCCCGAGACCACCCAGCGGTTCGTCGACGGACTCGCTGCAGCGGGGAAGACATTCGAGTACATCGGCTACGAACGAGAGCAGCACGGGTTCCGCGCGGCATCGACCGTGGCGGATGCCGCGGCCCGCGAACTGCGGTTCCTCCGGCGTCACCTCGGCATCAGCGACCCGGAGGGGGATCGATGACGGAGACCATGGCGCTCGCGCCCCTGAAGGCGGGCGACCGCGTCGCGCTGGTCGCGACATCGGGACCCATCAATGAAGAGCGGCTGGATCAGTCCCTCGCCCTGCTCGACCGCTGGGGGCTCGACCCGGTCGTGTACCCGAGCGGGCGGGCGACGCATCCCACGCTCCCGTATCTTGCGGGAACGGATGCGCAGCGCGCCGAGGACCTGCAGTCCGCCTGGTGCGACGAGACCATCGACGCCGTGTTCTGCATGCGCGGCGGCTACGGCTCGGTGAGGCTTCTCGATCGGCTCGATGTGGACGCGCTGCGGCGCGCGCGGCCCAAGCCGCTCTTCGGCAGCTCGGACGTCACGGGGGTGCACGAGTTCTGGCGCGAGCGGCTGGGGGTCGCCACGTGGTTCACCCCCATGCTTGCGACGGGTGCCCTCCTCGATGACGCCGAGGCGACGGAGAGCCTGCGGCGAGCGGTCTTCGAACCGGTGCCCGGTCGCAGCTACACCTCCTCCGATGCGGTGTCCCTCGTGCGCGGCGAGGCGTCGGGGGTGCTGGTCGGCGGCAATCTCAGCCTTCTGGCCATGACGCTCGGGGCGAAGGACCGGTCTGCATTCGACCACACCGGACGCATCGCCCTCATCGAGGACGTCGGAGAGGAGCCGTACCGGATCGACGGCCTCCTGGTGAAGCTGCTGCGGGCGGGCTGGTTCGACGGTGTCGTCGGCATCGCGCTCGGCAGCTGGCTGGACTGCGGCGACCTCGCCGAGATCCGTGCCGTCGTCGACGAGCTGCTCGTGCCGCTCGGGATCCCGCTCGTCTGGCAGCTCGGCTTCGGACACGACAAGGCGGCCCCGAGTATCCCGCTCGGCGTGCGCGCCACGCTCTCGGCGGGGGATGAGGCTGTCCTGTCGATCGAGGGGTGAAGTGGCGTTCATTACAGAATGCATTTGGATTGGACAATCTGAAACTTTTGTTACAGAATCTCTCTCAAGCCGCTCACCGTAGAGGGCACCGAGAAAGGTCCACAGATGCACCACCCGCTTGCCTCCCGCGCGATGCGCGCGGGCGCACCGCTGTCCGCTCTCGTCATCGCGGGTCTCCTGCTCGCAGGGTGCTCGTCGCCCGCCGCGGGTGAGGAGGCCACGCACGCCGCCTCTTCCGGCGTCGAGGTCTTGGGCACGAAGATCTCCGTGGACGACACGCTCAACGCGTCGTTGCCGGCCGACATCCGTCAGGCGGGCGCTGTCAAGGTCGCCACCGATGCCCCGTACGCTCCCTTCGAGATGTTCGTCTCCGAGGGTTCGAAGGACCTCACCGGCGTCGACGTCGAGCTCGGCCACGCCATCGGCGCCAAGCTCGGCATCACCTTCGACTTCGCGCAGCAGAGCTTCGACGGCATCATCCCCGCCCTGCAAGCCGGCAACTATGACGTCGCGATGTCCGCCATGACCTCGAGCGTCGCCCGCATGGACGTCCTCACGTTCGTCGACTACTCGGCCTCGGGCACCGGCATCCTGACCCGCACCGGCAACCCCGACCACATCAAGACGTACCTCGACCTCTGCGGCAAGAACGTGGCCGTCCAGAAGGCGACCAGCCAGGCCGACCTGGTGAACAACACGTGGCAGGCCGAGTGCAAGGCGGCCGGCCACGACGCGATCCACCTGAGCGAGTACCCCTCCGACTCCGACGCGCAACTGTCGATCACCGCGGGCAAGGCCGTGGCCTCTCTCATGACGAAGCCGAGCGCCGGTTTCGTGGCCAAGACCACCAACAGCGGCAAGACCTTCATGGTGGTCGAAGACCCCGCCGCCCCCACCGGCTACAAGGCGACGCTCAACGGCATCGGCGTGCTCAAGGACCAGACCGAGCTCGCCAAGGCGATCCAGGGCGCTCTGCAGTCGCTGATGGATGACGGCACCTACGCGAAGATCCTCGACCACTACGGCGTCGCCGGCATCGGTGTGACGAAGGCGACCATCAACGGCGCTGCCAACAGCTGAGGCGCGGGGCGCGGCCGCGCGTCGGCCGCGCCCTCCCTCCCGTCTTCTTCGGCTCGACCTCAGTGAGGAACCAATGACTGCGATCAGACAGGACAGCGATGTCCGCATCGGCGCCGGCGCGCACGCCGGTGCCGCCCCGGTGCCGCTCCGGCACCCCGGCCGCTGGATCTCGGGAATCCTGGTGGGCCTCGGCGCCGCTGCGGTGATCGCCGCGTTCGCGCAGAACCCCAACCTGGATTGGCCGACGGTCTGGGCGTACCTCTTCGCACCCCTCACGCTGCAGGGTCTGACCACGACGATCTCCCTCACCGCCGCGGCGATGGTCATCGGCCTGGGGGGCGGCATCGTCGTCGCGATCATGCGCCTGTCGCCGAACCCCGTTCTGCGCGTGGTCAGCGGGCTGTTCGTGTGGGTCTTCCGCGGCACCCCGGTCCTGCTGCAGCTGATCTTCTGGGGCTTCATCGGCGCCTTCATCCCGAAGATCGTCCTCGGCGTCCCCTTCACCGACGTCGTGTTCTGGTCGGCGCGCACGAGCGACCTCATCCCCGCGGTGGTCGCCGCTCTGCTCGCGCTCGGCCTCAACGAGATGGCATACGCGTCGGAGATCGTGCGTGCCGGCATCCAATCGGTCGATCGCGGTCAGACCGAGGCGGCGCACTCGCTCGGGATGACCCCCTCGCGCACGATGCTCAGGATCGTGCTGCCCCAGGCGATGCGGGTCATCGTGCCGCCGATGGGGAACGAGGTGATCACGATGCTGAAGACCTCCGCGCTCGTCTCGGTGATCGCCGGGCACGACCTCATGTCGAACCTGCAGGCGGCCTACGCCCAGAACTTCAAGATCATCCCGCTGCTCATCGTCGCCGCGATCTGGTACCTCATCCTCACGAGCATCCTCGCCGTGCCGCAGGCCTGGCTCGAGCACCGCTACGGACGGGGCGTCACAGGCGCCCGCGAGGGATTCGTGACGCGCCTCATGCGCGCCTGGAAGGCCGGACAGAAGTGACCACGCTCATGACCCCCACCGACACGTCATCCGCCGAGACCGGCTCGACGGCGATCATCGACGCCCGAGACGTCCACAAGCGCTTCGGCCCGCTGCACGTCCTGCAGGGCATCAGCCTGCAGGTCGAGAAGGGCCAGGTCGCCTGCCTGCTCGGCCCGTCGGGATCGGGCAAGTCCACGTTCCTGCGCTGCATCAACCACCTGGAGAAGATCGACGGCGGCTCCATCCGCGTCGCGGGCACGACGGTCGGCTACGAAGACCGCGGCGGACGTCTGCACGAGCTGCGCGAGAAGGATGTCGCCCGCCAGCGCCGTGGCATCGGGATGGTGTTCCAGCGCTTCAACCTGTTCCCGCACATGACCGCGCTCGAGAACATCGTCGAGGCGCCGACGCAGGTGAGACGCCTCGGACGGGTGGCGGCCCGCGCGCGGGCGCTCGAGCTGCTCGACCGTGTGGGCCTCGCCGACAAGGCCGGGGCGTACCCCAATGCGCTCTCCGGCGGACAGCAGCAGCGCGTCGCGATCGCCCGGGCGCTCGCGATGGACCCCGAGGTGATGCTGTTCGACGAGCCGACGTCTGCGCTCGACCCGGAGCTCGTCGGCGACGTCCTCGACGTCATGCGCGACCTCGCCGCGTCCGGGATGACCATGATCGTCGTGACCCACGAGATCGGCTTCGCCCGTGAGGTCGGCGACCTCGTCGTCTTCATGGACGGCGGAGTGGTCGTCGAGCAGGGCACGCCGGCCGACGTGCTCGGAAGCCCCCGCGAGGAGCGGACCCGGGCCTTCCTCGCCAAGGTGCTGTGATGCCGTCGGCTCTGGGCGTGGATGCTCCGCCCACCGCGGCATCCCTTCGCCGGCGTGCGGAGGCAGGACTGGAGCAGTTCCGCCGCGAGCTGGCGGAGCTCGTCTCCATCGACTCCGGATCGCTGGATGCGGCTGACGTTGATGCCGCCGCGCGCTGGAGTGCGGAGCGCTTCGTCGAGCTGGGCTTCACAACCGAGCTGATCCCGATGCCCCTGGTGGACGGTATCCGCTACGGCAGCGCGATGGTCGCACGGCGCGGCGGCAGAGGCACGAGCCGCATCCTGCTCTTCGCCCACCTCGACACCGTGTTCGAGAAGGGGACCGCCGGCGCCCGGCCCTACCGGGAAGAGGGCGGCCGAGCCTACGGCCCGGGGGTGTCCGACGACAAGGGCGGAGCCGCCACCGCGCTTCTCGTGATGCGTCTGCTGCGGGATGCCGGCTACGACGGGTTCGGCGAGCTCGTGGTCGCCTTCACCCCGGACGAAGAGGTGGGATCACCGGCATCCGGCGCCCTGCTGCGCGAGCTGGCGGCACAGGCGGATGCCGCGCTGTGCCTGGAGTGCGCCCGCGAGAACGGTGATCTCGTCTCCGCCCGCAAGGGCATCGCCGATGTCGTCATCGACGTGCGCGGCCGGGCCGCGCACTCCGGGATCGAGCCCGACCGCGGGGCGAACGCCGCTGTCGAAGCCGCCCACCTGCTCCTGTTCCTGCAGTCCCTCAACGACGCGAGCCGCGGCGTGACGGTCAACGTCGGCACGGTGAATGCCGGCGACAAGCGCAACATCATCCCGGCGCACGCCCGTCTCAGCGGCGAGGTGCGGGCCTGGACGCTCGCCGACCTCGACGCCACCCTCGACGCGATCGACGCCCGTGCCGCCGAGGCGCTCGTGGCCGGCGTGGAGATCCGCGTCGAACGGCAGGAGCTGTGCCCGCCGCTGGAGCCGGCGGCATCCCAGCGCCTCCTCGCCCTCGCCGCCGGCGCCGGCGCCGACCTCGGCATCGAGATCCGAGGGTCGCGCACGGGTGGTGTCTCCGACGCGAACTTCGCCGCTGCCACGGGCGTGCCGGTGCTCGACGGGCTCGGCCCCATCGGCGGCGACGACCACGCCGAGTCCGAATGGCTGGATCTGGCGAGCGTGCCCGAGCGGGCCGCCCTGCTCGCGCGTCTGGTCGTCCGCATCGCGGAGGACTGAGTACTGTCGGAGTCGGAGGTGACCCAGATGGCCGAAGCCAGCGTCGCCGATGCGATCCGCCGGGGGATGGGCGACTGCTCGCCGGCGGAGCGGAAGGTGGCGCGGGTGCTGCTCGCGGCCTATCCGTCCGCAGGCTTCGAGACGGTCGCGCGACTCGCCGAACGCTCCGGTGTCAGCGGACCCACCGTCATCCGGTTCGTGAATCGGCTCGGCTATCGCGGCTTCCCCGACTTCCAGGAGGCGCTGCGCCACGACCTGGACGTGCGCTCGGCCTCCCCGCTGCGCATCTACGAGGACCGAGTGTCGACGGGCGCTCCGGACGTCGAGGGCACCCTCCGGGAGCGGGCTGCCGCCATCGCCGTCGACACGTTGACGCGCACCTTCGAGTCGATCACCGCGCACGACCTCACCCGCGCGGTCGAGCTGCTCGCGCGCGCATCCGGATCCGTCGTCATCGCCGGCGGCCGCTACAGCACCCTCCTGGCGCGCCTGCTCGCCCTTCACCTGCAGCAGCTGCGGTCGCACGTGACGATGCTTCCCGATGAGCCGTCCTCGCGCGCCGCCATGATGGAGGACCTCACCCGTCGCGACGTCGTGGTGCTGTTCGACTTCCGGCGCTACGAGGATGCGACGCAGCGCCTCGCCCGCCGCGCCCGTTCCCGGCGCGCTGCCATCGTCCTGTTCACCGATGCGTGGCTCTCGCCGATCGCCTCGGATGCCGAGGTGGTGCTGGCCAGCGAGACTCCGGCGCCCTCGCCGTTCGACGCGATGACCCCCGTGCTCGCCCTCATCGAGACGGTGGTGGCGGGATGCTTCGACCTCCTGGGCGACGCGGCCACCAAGCGCATGGAGGGCGCCGATCGTACGGCGGAGGAGCTCGGCCTGTACTGACTGCCCCTGTCCGACGAAATGCCCGGTCCTGGACGGACCGGGCATTTCGTGGTCGAGGGTCAGGGGAGCCGGTCGATCGCCATCGTCAGGCCCGCGAAGGAGATCTTCCCACCGGCCGTCGTCCACACCGCGGTGTCGCGGTCCCGCGCGACCGTCGTCGCGAACTGCGGGCCGGTCTCGAAGGAGAGGCCGGTGCCCACGCCGGCGCGAGAGGTCGCGGTCTCCTGGGCGAGGTCGCGCAGTGAGTAGGTGCCGCCGGGGCCGTCGATCGAGTCCCACACGTCGCGCTGCACGGGCGGGGTGGCGCCCGAGCGGGCGGCCTTCTTCGCACCCTCGCCCGGGTCCACCGCGGCATTGCGGCGCAGGGCGAGGGAGTCTCCCGCGTTCAGATAGCTCCAGCGGACTCCCCGGACACCGGTCGCCGTCGTGACGGCATGCCGCACATCGATGAGGGAGGCGCCGTGCTCGCCGATGACGGTGCCCTTGCCGGTGCGCCGATCGAGCACCACGGCCGTGGTCTCATCCACTCCCAGCACGTAGGGGTGGTGCGTCGCGAGAGCGAGCTTCACGGCGCGACCCTCGCGACCCCACGTGGCGAAGTGGCTGTCGATGAGCGCCGAATCCACGAAGCCGAAGCCGCCGGAGGGCAGATAGCCGAGAGCCGACGCATCGTCGAGGTAGCCGGCCTGTGCTCCGTCTCGCCACGACTGGTACGACTCGCCGCCGGTGACCATGTCGGCGCCCTGCTGGATCGTGAGGCCTGCGCTCACGCCGGCGACGACGCCGCGCGCGGCCACGTCGCGGACAGCGGTCATGACCGGGGTGTCGGTGCAGGAGGTGAACGCGTCCTGTGGCGCCGCGGCACACGTGAAGAGCGTGCGCACGTAGTCCATCTGGTCGCCGCCGCCGAAGAACACTCCGGTCGATGACCGCACCTCGGCGGCCACGTCGGCGCTCGACGCGTTGGCCGGCGTGAACGGGTCGCCCGGGTAGTCGACGGAGGTGTCGATCGGCACGGAGTAGCTCTCGGCGCCGTACTTCGCGAAGAGCTCCGAGTAGTAGAGCGCGTTCGCTGCGGCGTTGTTGTTGTCCGGGTCGGCGGCATCGGCTGCGCTCTTCGCGGGGGTGGCCGCAGCTGTGAAGATCGCAATTCGCGCCTTGGCCGGTCCGGCACCGTCGGGGTCTGCGAGATCCACGATCTTCTGGAGGATCTCGGCGTTCTCCTTCAGGTTCCCTCCGATGAGGACGACGGAGGGGGAGGGGGCCTGTGCTGCGGCGTGCGTGTGACCGGTGGCCGCGGATGCGGGCGCTCCCGCCAGGAGCGTCGCCGTGGCGACGGCCCCGGTGAGGGCGTGGACGAGTGATCGATGCATCGCTTCTCCTTCGAAACGGAAGATACACTTTGGTAACCGATTGAGACAAATGTAACGTACATTACATACGCTCGGGAAGCATTTCTCCCGGCTCGTCATCCCGATTCGCCTGCGAAGGAGCCAGAATGCCGACGATCGTCACCGCCCAGGAAATGCACTCGATCGGCGAGCACACCACCGCTGTCGTCGACACCGTCCTGGACTACGCACGCCGCCGGGTGCTGTTCGAATCGGTGCCGCTCGACAAGCCGCTGGAGCACTTCGAGCTCGCTCGGCTCGCGTCCGGCTCCATCTCCCGCTCGGGCATCGGCGCGCACCGCGCGGCCGCCCTGTGGGAGAACGTGCTCGCGCCGGCCTGTCTGTCCACCGACCACCCGGCCTACCTGTCGTTCATCCCGTCGGCACCGAGCAAGGCGGCGACCGCGTTCGACCTCGCCGTATCGGCATCGTCCATCTACGGCGGCTCCTGGATGGAGGGGTCCGGCGCGGTCTACGCCGAGAACGAGGTGCTGGGCTGGCTCGCCCACGAGTTCGGACTGCCCGAGAGCGCCGGCGGGGTCTTCCTGCAGGGCGGCACGATCGGCAACCTGTCGGCCCTGGTCGCCGCGCGAGCCGCGGCGCGCCGGCGCCTCGCCGCCGCACAGCATCCCGCTCCCGCACGCTGGGTGGTCGTGTGCAGTGCGGAGGCGCATTCGTCGGTGCGATCGGCGGCCGACGTGATGGACGTGGACGTCGTCACCGTGCCCGTGGACGGGGAAGGGCGGATGCGGGGGGGATGCGCTGCATCCCGTGCTCGAATCGGCGGGGGATGCCGTGTTCGCCGTGGTCGCGACCGCCGGCACGACGAACTTCGGGATCGTCGACGACATCGCCTCGGTCGCCGAGGCGACGAAGTCGCGCGGCATCTGGCTGCACATCGACGGCGCCTACGGCTTGGCGGCCATGCTCGTCGACAGCGTTCGTCCGCTGTTCGCGGGCGTGGAGCGCGCGGACTCGCTGATCGTGGACCCGCACAAGTGGCTCTTCGCACCGTTCGATGCGTGTGCGCTGCTCTATCGGGACCCGGCGGACGGATTCCGCGCGCACACGCAGCACGCCGAGTACCTCGACACCCTCACCCAATCCACCGACTGGAATCCTTCGGATCTCGGCATCCAGCTCACCCGGCGCGCCCGTGGGCTTCCGCTCTGGTTCTCGGTCGCCACCCACGGCACCGATGCGTACCGGGAAGCCATCGAGCACGGTATGCGCATGGCGTCGCTCATCGCGGACGAGATCCGCGAGCGACCGCACCTGTCGCTGGTGCGCGAGCCCGACCTCTCCGTCGTCGTCTTCCAGCGCGTGGGCTGGTCACAGGACGACTATCAGGCGTGGTCGGACCGACTCCTCGACGAGCAGCGCGCGTTCGTGGTGCCGAGCTCGTTCCGCGGCGAGCCTGTGCTGCGGTTCGCAATCGTGAACCCCCTCACCTCGGTGGAGATGCTGGAGGGCGTGCTCGACACTCTGCAGTGACCGATCGCGGGTCGGGGGTTCAGGGGCTCGGGCGCAGCTTCGCGGGCCTCAAGCGGCCGGCAGGTCGAGGTGGTGCCCCGTGCGATCGCGCTTGGCCTGCAGGTAGCGCGCGTTCGCCGGCGTCAGATGCACCGCGGTCGGGATGACGGCGTCCACGCCGATGCCCAGATCGCGCAGCTGGCCCGACTTGTCCGGGTTGTTGGTGAACAGGCGCACACTCTCGACGCCGACGGCGGCCAGCATCTGTGCCGCGCACGTGTAGTCCCGCTCATCCGCGTCGTGACCGAGCGCGAGGTTCGCCTCGTAGGTGTCGAGCCCCGCATCCTGCAGCGCGTAGGCGTCCAGCTTCGAGTACAGGCCGATCCCGCGACCTTCCTGGCGCAGGTAGAGGAGCAGTCCGCCCTCGCGCTCCAGCACTTCGACGGCCTCCCGAAGCTGAGGTCCGCAGTCGCACCGCTCCGACCCGAACACGTCGCCGGTGAGGCATTCGCTGTGAAGCCTGACCAGGGGAGACGGACGGGGATCCACGGCCCCGTCTTCACTCCACGCATCGCCGAACGCGAGCAGAAGGTGCTCCCGTCCGTCCTCCAGCCCTTCGAAGGTCAGGACCCGCGCGACCGTCGCATAGCCGTCGGGGAAGCGTATCGGAACGGTGACGGCGGTACGGATGCTCGCTGCAGCGGTCGTTCCTCGGCCTTCGCGCAATGTCAGCATTGCCTCTCCTCGCGTTCGGTGCGGGCGCTGGTCGGTTGTGGAGATGTTCAAGGACTGAACCGTCCGTCTTATTTCCGACGATTTCGCTAGCTTACGATGTAGCTAGTTTAGCTAGTGATCACACCTGAGGGCAACATGAGCTGCGACGGGGGTGTCACTCCGTCGTGCGCACCTGCTCAGAGCCGACGTCATCCCGCTCGGGCGCCCCGGGCCGCCTCGTGCGAAGCGACCCGGTCGCCAGCAGGCCGACCGTGAGGAACGCCGCCGCCGAGAATGCCGCCAGCCGGGTGCCGGTCGAGAAGGCGTCTTCCGCCGCAGCCGCGAGCGGCGCGGTCGCGGGCGAGTTGCGCAGCGCCGGAATGGCTGCGCCGGCGCTGTCCACGACGGCCGAGACGACCTGCTTCGCCTGTTGGGCGGGCAGGCCCTTGTCCGCGAGGTCGGCCGCCAGGATCCCGCCTGTCACGGAGAAGAGGATGGTGCCGAGGATGGCGATTCCGAGCGCCGATCCGACCTGGCGAGCCGTCGACTGCGTTCCCGACCCCTGGCCGCTCTGCGCGACAGGCACATCGGTGAGCACGACGCCCGTCAGCTGCGCGGTCGCCAGCCCCACTCCGAGGCCGTAGACGAAGAGGCCGGGCAGCAGCGTGACCCAGTTGGCGTCCGGGTGGATCATCACCCCGAGGCCCACGATCCCGACGATCTCAGCGACCAGCCCCCAGCGCACAAGCGTCAAGGGAGGGATGCGGCCGCTCAGCGGCGCCGTGAGCGCACTCGCCGCGAACGATCCTCCAGCGAGCGCCAGCAGGATGAGGCCGGTCTGCACGGCCTCGAAGCCGAGCACGAACTGAAGCCAGAGCGGCAGCGCGAGGATGATCCCGAACTCGCCGAGCGAGACGATCATCGCGACCAGATTGCCGTTGCGGAAGCTCGGGGTGCGGAACAGGTTGAAGGCGAGCATCGTCGGCTTGCCGGCCTTCTGTCGGCGCAGGCCGCGCACGATGAACGCGGCCGCAGCGATCGCCGAGATGAGGAAGGCGACCGGAACGGGCGACAGCTCCCAGGGCCAGGTCCACTGTCCGACTGTGAACGGCTTGTCGGAGAGCCACCAGCCGAGTGTGCGCCCCTCGATGAGTCCGAAGACGAGCGAGGCGAACGTGATGACGGAGAGGATGGCGGCGACCACATCGACGCGCCGCGCGTCCGGGTCCTTCGACTCCTTCACCGTGACGAGGACGCCGATCGCGATGATGATCCCCAGGGGGATGTTGATACCGAACGCGAGACGCCACGAGTACGCGGTCGTCAGCCATCCGCCCAGGAGCGGGCCGACGGCGGCCATTCCGCCGATCGTCGATCCCCACACCGCGAACGCCAGACCGCGCTCGCGGCCGTGGAAGGTCGCGTTGATCAGCGCGAGCGTGGTGGGAAGCATCATCGCGCCCCCCACTCCTTGAAGCACGCGCGCGGCGATGAGCAGCTCTCCGGTGGGGGCGAGCGCGGCGAAGAGAGAGGACACGGTGAAGATCGCTGTGCCGATTACGAGCATCCGTCGGCGTCCGACTCGGTCGGCGAGCGATCCGAATGCGAGCAGCAGCGAGGCGAACACCAGGGTGTAGGCCTCCTGGACCCATTGCACCTGCGTGGACGACAGCGAGAGCTCGTCGACGATCTGCGGCACGGCCACGTTGACGATCGTCGAGTCGACGATGATCAGCGACACCGCGAGGCTGATGAAGACCAGCCCCGCCCATCGTGACGATCGCGCCGACTGCGGGGTTCCCTGCGCCATGATGTCTTCCTTCGCTCGCTTAGCTGGTAGCTAGCTTATCTAGCAGTAGACATTCATGCACGATGTATCCCATCCGCCACGGCGAATCTGTCGTCGACGACGACAACACGTCCACCCGGGAGGCTCGCGGGCGCGAGAGAGGTGAGTACATTCGTGGATGAAATGAACTGAAGAGGGAATCCGTGCTCGAATACCGAAGTACGTCGAGACGCGGTCGAACGCTTGAGCTATGAAACGCTCCACTCCATGCCTCTGGCCCGGACCTGGTAGCAGCAGGAACGTCCTCGCATACTCGCGCGGTTGGGTGGGCCCAAACGCATGTTGGTCGTCACTGAACTACGGGGCAGTCGCACCAATTACATGGCCGTGCAACCAGGGCGAATGAAGGGATGAGGACGCATGCGACGGCTGACTACGATCACTGCGGGATGGCTCTGGTTAGTCGCCGTGTACGGCCTCTCCGTCATCATCGGTGTGACGGCCATGGTGTTCTTCTTCCTCGGAGGGTGCCGCAGCGTTGCTGACAACGAGGTAGCCGCCCTCGCCGGCGTCTGCTCGGGCACGGGGAGAGTGGTTCTGAGCAATTCGGCGATCACGTCGATGCTTGTGCTCCTGGTGGCTGGAACGGCGGTCGCCGGCGCTGCTGCCGTTCGCCATATCTCAGGCCGGGATCACGACACACCGCGCGCGTTCGCTCTGCTCGTCTCCGCCACCGGGGCGGTATTTGTGGTGATCCTTGTCTGCATCGCTTTCGCTGGAAGCGGCAGCGGGGTCACGGTCGGCAACCTGCTGATATCGACGCTATGTGGCGTTGCATGTCTGCTTGTGCTGGGTTTGATCTCGACGGGAATCGCATCGGCAGTCCTCCGACGGCGAAGGATCGTCTAACTGCGGGACGCCAGCCGGGACGCGACAGCAAGTCCCGATGTCTCCCATCCGCCACGGCGAATCTGTCGTCGACGACGACAACAGGTCCACCGCGCGAGGGGCCGGCGAAGCTACCCGATGCGTCGGGGTGTATCGATCACCACAGCACTGTCTGGTGGAAGGGGATCCAGTCTCGACGGGATGAGTCGTGTGGAAGTGATCGAAGAGACGACGCGCTGCTCGCTGTCTGAGACGGGCCAGATCTGCAGCAGGTAGCGCTCGCAGGGTTCGCTGACGACCACGTCGAAAGCAAGCATGCGGCCCATCGCGGAGACACGCAGACGCACAAAGGAGGGCGCACCGGCCACACTGACGCTTGCACCGTCGGGTGGAAACTCCGTCGCTCCGTGCACAGCCACAGCATCGCCCGGGATGTGAGCCGCCGTGAACTCCGCGACGTCCTCCCACGCCTCCGTTTCGTCATGTATTTCAGGCGGCGTCTCGAGGAACTCGAGATCGAGGACGACGGGGCCTCTGTTGATGCCGGTATGGATGTGAAGGCCAGGTTCCCTGGCGATGAAGATGAGCCCGGTTGCCATGAGGGGAGCAGCGGGTTCAGCCGGCGGCTGTGTTACGCCGTCGAGGTCCACGAGCCCATTCTCGGCGTGGACAATCGCTTGCGTCCGCATCCCCGTTCCTCACCCCGGTTACTCGAAGATCGACGCAGAACGTGGACTCCGTGCGGACTGAAACGCCAGGTCAGGGGCTCGTGTCAGCGGTAGTTGACGAACGGCATCCGGCAGTTTGTCGGGCATCGGGCAAGGGCGAGAACCGCGGAATTACGCGGAAGTCGGGTTGTCTTCGAATGGCGCGGAATGAGCTGCGGAGAGGATTCTGCGGACTTTTTGCGGACTGGTGACATTGCCGCGCGGCCTGATCCTCGTCTCGAACCACGCCGGCGCGAGCGAGCCCCCGCGGCTGTTCTGGCTCGTGGTGTTGCCCGCGACGGGCCATGACCCCGCCGGCGTGATCGATGAGACTTCCGTGGCGCTGCGTCCAATCCGCTGCAGGTCTTCACGTGCGCGTGCCTTCAGAGAGGAATCGGCGCTTTCGCGTGTCGGCGGTGCGGGAAAAGGCCGCCCACAGTCCCGCGAGAGGGCATCCACAGCACGAACATAGGAGGGCTCGCGGTTCATTCAGATGTCATACGGGCGTCAGGCCACGTTCACATCGGCGAATGAGCGTTTCACCGTGCCCGTGTGACCCCCACGGCGTCCCACAGGCGTCGGCGCTCGGGCCGGTGACGGAGGAAATCCATGAACGGTACAGCGAGAACCCGCGCGGCAGTCGCCGCGACCGGAGTCGCGGCTCTGGTCGTCGCGCTCGCGAGCGCGACGACCGCGAGCAGCGCCTCGGCGTCGGATCGGCCGGCCCCCGCCGGGCGATCGCACCACGTCCTGCTGATCTCGGTCGACGGGATGCATCAGGGCGATCTCGATTGGTACATCGCGAAGCATCCGGACTCGACCCTCGCGAAGCTCACGCATGGCGGCAGCGAGTACACCAATGCGTCGACCTCCAATCCGTCGGACTCCGATCCGGGCGGCACGGCAATCATGACGGGTGGCAACCCGAGGACGACCGGCGTGTACTACGACGTCGAGTACAGTCACAAGGTCGACGAGGCCGGCGCGGCATGCACGCCCGGCCGCGCGGCGACGGGAGGCGACGTCATCTACGACTCGCCGGACGACGCGCTCGCATCCGTGCCCGACCTCATCGACCCGTCCAGCGGAACCTTCCCGTCGTTCGACGAGAACGGGTCCGTGTTCGCCCGGGGGGTCGACAAGAACCCGGCCGCGATCATGAACCTGACATTCGACCCCGCGACGTCGCTGAACCCCGCGACGTTCCCGGTGGACCCCGAGACCTGCCAGCCGATCACGCCCTGGGACTACCTCGGCGACAACACGATCTTCCAGGTCATCCACCACGCGGGCCTGCGCACCGCGTGGTCCGACAAGCACGAGGTCTACGCATCCTTCAACGGACCCGGCTCGAACGGGCGGAGCATCGACGACCTGTTCTCGCCCGAGATCGACTCGCAGGCCGTCATGCCGAACGGTGTGCCGTACCCGCAGGACGACGACTGGGCCCACATCGACGCTGCCACCAAGCAGTACGACGGATACAAGGTGCAGGCCGTCGTGAACGAGATCGACGGGCTCGACCACTCCGGCAAGAGCCACGTCGGAACACCCGCGATCTTCGGCATGAACTTCCAGACGGTTTCGGTGGCGCAGAAGATCCGCTCGACGCCGACCACCCTGATCAAGAACGCCGACGGCAGCTACACGACCAGCGCTCCCGAGGCCGGCGGCTACCAGTGGGTCGGCGGCGAGCTGGTTCCCGGTCCCGTGCTCTCGAGCGCGCTCGACTACGTGGACGCGCAGCTCGGCCGCATGGTGCGCTCGATCCACAAGGCGGGGCTCACCGGTTCGACCACGATCATCGTGACGGCGAAGCACGGCCAGTCTCCGCAGGATCCGAACAAGCTCGTCACGATCCAGGACGGCCCGATCATCAGCGCGATCAACGCCGAATGGGCGAAGACACACCCCGCGAACACAGGCCTCATCGTCGCAGGGACGGACGACGACCTGTGGCAGTCGTACCTCTCCGACACATCGCAGGCCGCGGCCGACTTCGTGAAGTCCTACCTGTGGAATCACACGGCCCAGGGCTACGACGTCGACAAGAAGCCGGTGACCGTGCAGCACTCCGGCCTCGCGGAGATCTGGGCCGGAAGCGCCGCCGCGAACTTCTTCGGCGTCGCCGTGGACGACGGCCGGTACCCGGACGTCTTCGGCAAGGTGCAGGAGGGCGTCGTCTACGCGAAGCCGACCAAGCTCGCCGAGCACGGCGGCATGAACCCGGGCGACCAGCACGTGCTGATGCTCGTGAACGGCCCGGGCGTCCCGGCGCAGGTCCAGTCCGCCGCCGTGGAGACCACCCAGGTCGCGCCTACGATCCTGTCGGCCCTCGGGCTCGACCCGAAGGCACTGACCGCGGTGACCGCCGAGGGGACGAAGGCCCTCCCGGGGCTGACGAGGCACTGACGCACACCGAACGGGCGATGAGGCCGGGGCGCGCGCCCCGGCCTCATCGCGTAGGGCGCAGCGGGTGACCCTGCAGACGTCGTACATCGCAAATCCTGTTCTGCGCGATGAGGTTTACACGATGCAGGATGCAGCGATTCTCGGACGCTTCACCGGCGTCCAGCGGGCCTGACTCATCGAATACGCCCCTGTCTCCAAAGCACGCCGACGTGTACGGGGTGCCCGACACGCGCACGCCGCGACCGTAGAAACGGTGGCACCCCAGACAGGGGGACTGGACATCACCGTGACATTCCCGAGAAGTCAGCAGCCAGCCGCAGTCTAGGGCGTGTCTCCCATATTGTCGGTGGGGCTCGCGGGATGCTGGCTGGGTGAGGTCGACGGGTTCGCGGTATCGGGTGTTCACGGACGAGCAGTGGGAGCGGATCGAGCCGTTATTGCCCTCGAACTCGGGGCGCCGCGGTCACCCGTTCGGCGAGAACCGGCGGGTCGTGGAGGGTATCGCGTACCGGTTTCGCACCGGGATCCCGTGGCGTGATCTTCCCCGCGAGCCGTTCGGCCCGTGGCAGACGGTGTGGAAGCGTCACCGCCGGTATGCGGGCGACGGCACGTGGGATCGCGTGCTGACGCAGATCCTGGCTGAGGCCGACGCGGTCGGCAAGATCGACTGGGCGGTATCAATCGACGCGACGATCGCGCGTGCGCATCAGCACGCGACGAACACCACCCGTCCCGAGCAGGACACGGGGGGCTGGATCGAATCACAAGAATCTGCCCTGGCACGAGATTGAGCCGCCTGGTCACGGCATCGGCCGCTCCCGCGGCGGTCTGACGACGAAGATCCACCAGGCCGTCGACGGGCACGGCCGCCCGCTCGCGATGATCGTCACCGGAGGCCAGCGCAACGACGGTGTGATGCTTGCCCACGTGCTCGCCCAGATCCACGTTCCCCGGCTGGGTCCGGGTCGCCCGCGGACCCGACCGGACGCTGTGATAGCGGACCGCGCCTACGCGACGGGCGTCATCCGCAGCGAGCTTCGCCGCCGCAAGGTCAAGGCCGTCATCCCGGACAAGCGAGACCAGATCGCCGCCCGCAAGCGGCGTGGCAGCCGCGGCGGGCGGCCTCCGGGCTTCGACGCCCACGCATACCGAGACCGGAACGTCATCGAGCGATGCTTCGCGCTCGCCAAGCAATGGCGCGGCATCGCCACGAGGTTCGACAAGCTCGCGATCACCTACCGCGCCGGAGTCGCCCTCTGCGCCATCCTCACCTGGACACGACTATTGGGAGACACGCCCTAGCCGGCGGAGTCAACCGGCGCGTCAGCCTGGTGCGGCTGACGGCGGATGAGTACGACGACGATGGCACCTGTCGAAATCAGCCAGCACCCCGCCATGATCGCTGAACTGAAGTCCTCGCCGTAGTCGAGAAAGCTCATTCCGTTGAAGAACGCACCGAACGTGAAGAAGGTGGCAATCCCAGTGAGCCATCGCCAGCCGCGGGCTTGGCGGGCAAGGCAGATGACAAAGAGGGTGACTGCACCCGTGAAGAGCACGGCCCCGAGAAGCGCATGAGTGAACAGCGCTGGCCCGCCTGCTCCAGACAGTGCCCAGCCAAGACTGGTGAACGACCGACTGAAGTACTCTTCACCGGAAGTCCCCGGGTGAGCGTCCGGAATCTTCACGAAGAGGTTGAGCGTCATCCCGAGGACGAACTGCAAGGTGTAGCCGACGAGCATCACGATGGCGAATCGTCGCAGGAAGCGGTCCAGCATAGAGCAGGGCTACCAGCCGCGAGGAGCGACCGCAACCACCCGCCGGTCACAGGCTCCTTCGAGGTGGGATGAACGACTCGTCGGAGCGCGCGCAACTACTGCTCGACCAGCGCATGTAGCTCTGTCGCACTCGGCTCAGGTCGCCGCGGTGGTGGGTAGCCATCCCGGGGGCGAGGAGCCTTCGCGGAAGGTCAGTGCGAGACCTTGCTGACGCCCCGTGAGGATCCGTAAGCGAGCATTGCCCGATGGCGGGACCTCGCGTACGGCTGGGCGCGCTCAGTCGCCATCCCTGTCCGCGCCGCGCCCGAAAGGCCAACCTCGAGCCCGAGATCTACACCACCCCAGGGGACGTCACCGAACCGACGGCGGGACGTGACTTCGGGACGCAGTCAAGTCCAGCCTGCGGGACCGTTGCAAAGAGGCGCTACCTCCGTGCCCTGCGATACGCCAGGACCGACCTGATCGGAGAACTCGACGCCCTCATCCAAGACCTCCCCGAACAACTCCGGGCACGACTCCCCGAACGCGTCACCGCACGTGCTCGGATCACGGCGATCGCCGCACTCGGTCATCTACGACCCGCCGACCCCGTGCAACGGCTGCGCCTGAAGCTCATCCGTCACCGGATCACGATGCTCAAAGACGTCCTCGACCAGGACAAGGTCGCCGGAGCTGAGCTCGCCAAGCTCGTCGCTGCAACCGGATCCACACTGCAATCGATCCCAGGGATCGCCGCCCGCACCGCAGCCGAGATCCTGCTTGAGGGTCGGGGACGCACGTCGATTCACCGAAGCCGGCTTCGCGCGATTCAACGGCACCGCGCCGATCCCGGTGAGCTCCGGCGAAGGCGGTGGACGACCCCGACGCTACCGACTCAGCCGCGGCGGAAACCGCCGACTGAACGCCGCGCTCCACCGCGCTGCAGTGACCCAGCTGCGCTGCGAACCACGCGCCCAAGAGCTCTACCTATCCGCTATCAGCCGCGGACACACCCGCCGAGAAGCCATGCGCATCCTCAAGCGCCACCTATCGAACACGATCCACCGCACCATGATCCGCGACGCGAACCGAGCCCAGCTCTTGACATGAGAGCTTCAAACGCCGCACCGACGTGGTCGGCACGTTCCCCAACCCCGCCGCGCTGCTGCGGCTGGCCGGCCACGTCCTCATCGAGCAACACGACGAATGGGACGGCGCCGACCGCCGCTACTTCTCCGAGCACTCCATGACCCTCCTCCTCGCCGAACCAGAGGAGGTGGCCATCCCCGAACTCACCGCGGCATAATCACATCAGCTGACCCGCACGGTGTCGAGAAACTCCACCAACCAGCGGGACGTCACCGTCGGTTCCGCAGAGAAGTTGGTGCTGCACCCGTCCCAGCGACCGCTGGGACGGTGGCGGTGCGCCGCACAATGTTCCATCGATAGCTCGCTACGACGCCGTGTTGGCATCGTTATGCGGTGCTGGGGTTCAAACTCGGGCGTGCTCTACCTTGGGGGGATGGGTTCCGGGCGTCGCGCGAAGCAACAGCGGACCGCGGCAGACAGGGATCAACAGCTGGAGACGCTCCGGCGATTCACGGCGAGCCTCCCCGCCGAGGAAGTCGATGGCGACGGGAGAGGCCTGTCCGAACTAGAGTCCTTAGTCATCGCAAATCCGACCCGCTTCGTGACGCACGTGAACGCACGCTGTCTGGCGCGGGCAGCCACGCACGCCGCGCAGCCACACCTGCTCTCGAGCTTCGGGTGGCGGGTGGGCTACGCGATCGCGGCAGCTGACGTGGTTCTTGAAAGGCACGGCGCTCCGTGGTTCCGTACGGACAGTGATTCATCAATGGAAGAACGCGGGCTCGGTGGACTGCGTGAGGGTCTGGATACGTTCGCGCGGATCTGCTGGCACCTCCGGTTCGGGTACACCCTCGCAGCCGCGGCGCTCACCAGGCGGTATATCGAAAGATGGACATCGAACCTCGCGTTCTCGACGGGCACCACCCGCACCGACGGTGAGGATGACGTCGCGTACATCGGATGTGTGTGGGACGTTTACCCGCAAATGCCCGACCGTGGAAAGGTTGCGGTGAACTGGGCGACGTTGTCCGAACTGCTCCACGGGCGGCCCGTGGTGGTCGCCGGCACTCCGCTGGCGGTCGATGCCTCCATGTCCGACACGGCGCGAGCACGTGTGCACAACTTCATCGTGCGGGCTGCGGAGATCCCGCTACGTCAGGTTCGCGGCGTGATCACCTCGTACGCCCAGGACCACGGGAACCTCGATGACGCTTCGTATGCGGCGCTTCAAGCTCGCGTGATAGATCTCCCCCGGCCGGCGGATCCGCCCAAGTTCCTGGAAGTCTTCATGGAGCCGCTCGATTTCCCATTTGTGATGTCGGCTGACGCCACGCGCTATACGACCTGGGGCGAGAAGTACCGGCGGGGCATCGCCCGCCGCATAACGCAGCCACTCGGTCTTGAGCCGTTCGATTCGTGGATGGCGATCGAGGAGCGTTGGGTTCGCGCGATTGACGAGGCCCGCGGAGCTTTCGAGTTGGAGGCGATCCAGCGCGGAAATCAGTTCGATACCGTGAGCGTTACAGCAACGCTGCTTCAGTACCAGCTGATCACGGAGATGGCGCATCTCGTCGCGGACGAGGAGGACGGAGTCGAGCGGGACGGTCTCCGGGCGGCCGCATCTGCCCTCGAGTCCTCCTGGATCCTGTGGCTGCAGGACGTCGACGAGTCACTCACCTGCATGCGGACGGTGCTCGAGTCGGTGGCGCGAGTACGGACACACCGGATCAAACCTCAACGAGCCGACAAGCTGGAACAGCGCGGCCAAAACACAACTCCCCAAAGGTGGGTGGAAGCGGCCGGCTGGAAAGGGTTGAGCCCCCTCGTTCGGGCTCTCGGCGAGTTCGCGCACGAACAGGAACGGTCCCGGCATGTGGGTGCCCGCGAACTGCTCACGGCGATTCAGCGTGAACCCGAAGGCGACGGAACTCAGACAGCCCGCGCCAACGCGCTGTTCGAGATCGCAATGATGCTCGGCCACGAGATCCACGCACGGCTCGAAACACGCAGCCCGAGCCTGGCAGGGGTGTTTCGATCTCGCATCCTTAGCCTCGATCCACCGATGAGCCACGGTGCCGATCGGGCGTGGTAACGCGGAAATGCCCCTCGGATCAGGGAAAATAGAGCTTGTCTAAGGTCCTATTTGTCTGAAGCGAGAGGCATCTCGTAGGTGCAATTCAAGCATGCCCCGGCCGCGCTGTCCGCGGTCTTCGATGATCCGAATCTCGTGTCGGTGGCGGGCCTGGTCCCGATGCTCCGGCTCGCGCAGCAGGCAGGGCTCGACAAGCTCGCGCAGTCCCGGTTGAGCGTCCCGACGGACAAGGGCTCCAACGCCGGGTCGAAGGTGATGGCGCTGGTCGCGGGGATGCTCGCGGGTGCGGACTCGATCGACGACATGAACCTGCTCCGTCACGGCGGCATGGGTCGTCTGTTCGATCGGACGTATGCGCCATCCACGCTGGGGTCGTTCCTGCGCGCGTTCCGGTTCGGGCACGTCCGCCAGCTCGACGCGGTCGCGACCCGGGTCCTGCAGAACCTCGCCGGCCAGGCGCCGCTCCTGCAGCTCCGTCCGGGTGAGCGGGTGATGGTGGATCTGGACGACACGATCATCGAGGTCCACGGATACAAGAAGCAGGGCGCCGGGTTCGGGTACTCCGGGGTCCGCGGACTGAACGCCCTGATCGCGACAGCCAGCACCTCGTCGTCGGCGCCGGTGATCCTCGGGCAGCGGCTGCGGCAGGGCAAGACCGGCTCCCCGAAAGGCGCCGCCCGGATCGTCGGCGACGCCCTCGCCACCCTCCGCCGCACCGGCGTCAGCAATGGGGCGCAGCCGCTGCTGCGCGCTGACTCTGCCTTCTACGGCCACGCCACCATCGGCACCGCGATCCGCGCGGGCGCGGACGTGTCGGTCACCGTCCGGATGGACCCCGCCGTGAAAGCAGCGATCGCGACCATCCCGGATGACGCGTGGACGACGATCGAATACACCGACGCGATCCGCGACGAGACCACCGGCCGATGGATCTCGAAAGCCGAAGTCGCCGAGGTGGCGTTCACCGCGTTCCGGTCGAGGAAGATGGCCGAGCGCATGCCGGGGCGGCTCGTGGTGCGGCGCATCCCTGACCTCAACCCGACGCGGGTGGAACAGCCGACGCTGTTCGACGTGTTCCGGCACCACGCGTTCTTCACCACCACCGACCCTGACGTGATGGACACGGTGGTCGCGGACAAGACCCACCGCGGTCACGCGATCATCGAGCAAGTCCACGCCGACCTGAAGAACGGGCCACTCGCTCACCTGCCTTCCGGTGTGTTCACCGCGAACAGCGCCTGGCTCGTGCTCGCCGTGATCGCGTTCAACCTCACCCGCGCTGCCGGACTCATCGCCGACCGCGCCGGACGGCTCGCCAGAGCGACGACCGCGACGATCCGCCGCACCCTCATCGCAGTGCCCGCACGGCTGGCCAGGTCCGCGCGCCGGACCACACTGCACCTCCCGGCAGCATGGCCCTGGCAGGCCGCGTTCGACCGGCTCTTCACAGCCACGCACGCACCACCACCAACGATGGCCAACTGACCATCGCCGCGACCGCGGCACGACCGAGAATCCAGTGGACGACCGGGATGCGACGCCCGGAACTCAGCCCTGCCCAAGACAACGTCACCCCCGCAGCGACCACGCCGCCCCGGCCACCCCAAGCTCGTCGGTGGATCGAGGCTTAGCGAGAGCACTCCCGAAAGCCTCGAGCGAGACCTTGCCAGTTGGCTCAACCATGCGCTCGGTTTCAGGGCTCACGACTTCGGCCCCGCCAACGCGCGTCGCCCCGTCTCCCAGCCGGAACCCGCCCGCGGGGATCACACCGATCCGTAAACGGGCATTGGCCGCTGGTGGGGCGTGCCGGGCGCGGTCGGTGCGACAACGGACGTGAGAGGTTCCGCGTCCGTGCAAGGGTTGTGCCATGTTCTCTGCAACGGAGCGGGCGACGATCCAGTCGGGCTTGATTGAGCGAGCGCAGGCCGATCAGCGTGTCATCGGCGCGGCACTGGTCGGATCGGCGGCGCGCGGGTCCCAGGACGACTGGTCTGACATCGACCTCGCTCTCCAGCTCGACGATGGCGTCGACGAGGAGCGGCTGGTCCACGAGTGGACCCAGGCGATCAACGACGAGCACGGCCTATCCGACACACACGATGTGTGGGCCGCTGGTGCCCGCTATCGGGTGTTTCTCCTCACCAACTCGCTGCAGATCGATGTGTCGTTCTGGCCGCGGGACAAGTTCCGCGCCACCGAACCGGGCTTCCGGGTCCTGTTCGGCGCACCCAACGCGGCCACCAAGCCGGCTCCGTCCGATGCGTCGGCGATGGTCGGGATGGGCTGGTTGTACGCACTGCATGCGCGTTCGGCGATTGCGCGGGGCAAGCTCTGGCAGGCGACGTCGATGCTCGATGGACTGCGCAGTCAGGTGCTCGCTCTCATGTGCGCACGAGTCGGGCTCATTGCGTGGCATGGTCGCGAGATCGACCGCCTGCCCGCGGACGACCTTGCCCGGCTGGAAGCGACGCTGACCGCCCAGCTCGTCGCCGACGATCTCGACCGTGCTCGCATCACGCTGACCCGATTGCTTCTTGACGAGGTCACCAAGACCGACCCCGACCGGGCGCGACGACTGCGACCCGCATTCGACGCACTGGCCACACCCGTGACCTGATCCGATCCCTATCCGCGCGTCGAACGTTTGGGGGGCGTCGTGAGCACCTTCACCGCTCACAAGGCGTGCTATCGCGCAACCCGATGTCAGCTAGCGAATCGGGGCCCCGCCTCGCGCACAGCGGCAGCGCCATTGAGAACTTCTGTCCACTGCAAGGCGACCTCCGGCCGACGAGTCACATGCGGTACAGCCGCTCCTCAGTCACGCGGCGAGTCAAGGCCTGGTCGGGTAGAAGCCCTCACGACCTCCCGTTTGACCGACCCCCCGGAAGAAGTACTCCGTGGCGCCCGGGGGCAGCGGTGACACTGGCGACTTGTTCTCCAGCACGATGGCTTGCCCTGAGAAGGCCCCCTGCAGGTAGGCATAGAACGCGTCGACAACGCTCAGCAAGACTGTCTCATCTTCGCCTGTCGGAGTGGACTCACCAGGATGACGGTAAGAAACGACAGGAGAGTCCAGAACCACGAACCCCGGATGAGGGATGTCCCTGCTGGCGCAGTACTCGGCCAAGGAGACGTTGAACAACGCGTGAAGGATTGAGCGCACGCCCTTACCTCGCTCAATACGAGTACGTCGGTCGATTTCGAGATCACGATCTTCGGTCGAGTATCGGACTTCAGGTTCACCGGTTGAGAAGGCCCATGCACGGAGCACGTCAGACGCGACAGCGTCGAACCTTATGAGGTCACTCGAGTTGATCGGGACCCTGGCGTCTGTCTTCGGCTTCTCGAATGTCGCAAGTTCCTGACGAAGCGTAACGAGCTCTGACAGCTGCCCGAGGAGATCCAACTTCTTGCGGACGTCGGCTTGCAGGCGAACGACCTCTTGAAGGCTCCTCGCAGGAGCAGAAATGTCGCGGTCAAGGCTGGCGATCTCCAGCGACAGCTCGTGCCTACGGTCGTCGAGTTGACCGACGGCAACGGCAAGAGTTTGGCGCTCCTGAACCATTTCGGCCAACGCAACGGCGAGATCTCCCCTGAGAACATAGATCTTTGCAGCTTCAGCGTCGATCGCTGACCGCATGTCTCCTGCGTCGTCATCTCCGCCGTCTCCCCAGTCCTGGTGATGCGAGTCAGCACCACAGAAGGGACACGGCGAGCCGTCGCGAGGCTGGAACACGTCACCCACCTGACGAAGCACCTCGAGGCGGCTCAGGTCAGATTCATACTGGTCCTGAAGGAGACTGAATCGCGCGTGGAGACTGGAAATCTCGCCCAGCCGACCCGTCGATTCGTCGATACGCCGCGAGATCGCCGACCTCTCGGCGATGAGTTCGTCTCTGCCCGCCGAGACCACTTCAAGGGCATCTGTAGAAGAAGAGATCGTCCTGCTCAGCCGTGCATCCTGATCTTGCAGATCCGCTGGCTCGGGCACACCAACAAGCTGAGCCTCGAGCCGCGCGATCAGCTGATCGACGACCGCAATCTTGTTGGTTGCGGCCTCCTTCAACGCTGCAACCTTGGGAATCTCGACGAGGCCTGAATCATCCTCGCCCTGGATTAGGAGTCGGAAGACTGCGGACTCGACAGGCCGGTCCTGAAACTGCCCGAACTCAATCGGAGAGCGCTTCGCAATTATCTTCTGCTCGTCAACCGCGGCGAGTCTGAATACATCACGAAACTCCAACATGCGCAGCACGTTGTTTTGATTTCGACGCACGAACAACTCATCCAAGCCGAGTTCGCGGAGCAACAACCGAGATATAGACCTCGGGTCGTTGGATGTGTGATTCGGTTTCACGTACTCAGGGGCCGGGTCGACGGGGAGCCACCGCAGATGGCCCGGGTAAAGACCGATCTTTCCCCCGTGAAGGTCTCGAACCAGCGTCACCTCGCCCGCGGCCGGAGTCGTCAGCCCGAGCATCGCATACTGATAGCCGTCGCCTTCCGGCGGCATAACGATCTTCTGTCGGAGTCCGAGGCAGTACTCCAGAAGCTCGAGGATGTGAGACTTGCCGGTGTCAGAAGCGCCATGGACGACGGTGAGGTGCGCTCCGAAGTCGATCGAGGCGGGCTCCACGTTGACACCCACCACGGTGATGTACGCCAGCACAAGGCGACGCCCGTTGCTTTTAAGCCTCATCGCCGAACTCCTCCCGCCATTGTCCGACGACTTCAATCAACACTCCTCTGAGTTGATCCTCGCTGACATCACCGAACGTTCGCGCGACCCACTCGCAACGCTCCCGCAGGTCGGCCAAATACAGTGACTCCAACGATTCCAGAAACGGATTCGCATCTTCGCCGGCCGCGTACGAGATGCCCTCACTGCCGACGACTCGCTCGACCAGGCCACGGGATCCAACGAGTATCAGTCCGTCATTGATCAAGCCGCGCTTCATCCCGATCTGCCCCCCTCTGCCTGGCACCGGCGGGTGGATTGACGGGGCGCCGCCAAAGTCCGCTGTGTGCAGGAGCACATGGTCGAGAAGGACCAGGCGTGAAACGTCAGCTGAGCGCGGGTAGAGCGCGACCAAGATGGCCACGCACCGAATTCCAATCTCAAGTGGCGAGTTCAGCAACGATCGAGGAGTCATCTCACCCATCTCACTCGCTTGCCATTAGCCAACTGGTGACAGACGCCCTTTCGGTCACCGGGCTCAAGGACGGTGATGAGCGCGTTGGAAGTGAGCTGGGCTTGCACAGCAGCATCCAGCACGCTGCGAAGGCGCGCCAGGCCATCGGCATGATCAGATTCCACTGTCTCTACGACGGCGTCGTAGATCTCCTCCTGGAGGCCCTCGTAGGTTCCCAGCGGGACTGAATCCCGCGCGAACTCCCGTAGAGACTCCGCTCGAAAGAAGGACTCGCGCTGGCGTCTAAAATGTGGCGCGGAGACTCCATGCGTCACCACACTGCTTATGTCAGATATCTCCCCCGGAAACCTCTCCTGATAGGCCTCAAGCAGCGCGGCCACATACTCGGACTCGCCAGATTGCACGGCGGCGGGCACCGTCCAATCCCGCGCCCGGTCGGGGAGTGGCCCACCGAACCTGACAGCGAAGGACGGTGTCCCGCGAACGTCGTTTACCAGCTGCACAGCCTCGTAGGAGTCGAAGATAGCGAAGTCGAGTTCAGCTGCGAGCTCCCGCACCGCAGCGCGTCGCTCATCGGAAAGCACTCGAAATGGCTCGGACGTAGGGTCATCGAGCTGGGCTAGGAACGCCGTTCGCATTTCACTAGGTGAGTGCAGAAGGTGCGCAAGCTTCGTTGTCACTCCTCGTGGCGCGAGGAAGACGTACTTCCGCGGCACCGTGTATGACGGCGTATCGACGCGGAGCAGAATCACCTTGAGGACCTCGGGCCACGCCGCGGCGGGCCCGAGGCTGTGGACGTAGTGCTTAGCCTGAAACCCGTCCCAGACCCCCTCGAATCCGAGCTCGCTCACGAACCCCGCGATGTCGATGCCGCGATCACCGCTTCCACCGAAGCGGTGGACCGACAGGTAGTGCGGCTCCCTCGTGGTCGCCCATTCTTCGATGAACGACTCCCATTCGCGGTCGTCGTAGGCGGCCAGGATCGTTGCAGGACGCATCCGCGGCCCGCGCTGCAATCGGTCGACTGTCAGAGGAATCAGCGCGTCATCGCTCATCGAGCACTCTCTGCTGGGCGCCACCCCGGTTCTCCTCGCACGATGCAGCGTCCTTGCAGCTCAGGTACATGTCTTCACGTGAGGCTACCAGTCTGTCGCTCGACCGATTGGCGACTTGTCGGACAGCGCCGCTTGCCGGTCCCTGGTTGGGAACTAGCTGTTCTTCCTCGACACGTTGTGATCGTGTGAGGTGAGGCGAAGACCTCCGGGACGATGTGGGTACCACCCTCACATCCGCTCCACGGAGGTCTTCGTGTCTCACGCTAACGCGCCCTTGACGCCGGAAGGGCGTCGCCGACTCGCTTCACTGATCGTCGATGACGGTTGGGCTGTCAGAAGAGCGGCGGAACGGTTCCAGGTTTCGCCCGCGACCGCGTCTCGGTGGGCGCGACGGTATCGGGCGGGGCAGCCGCTGACGGACCGGTCCTCGCGTCCGGAGCACTCGCCCAGCCAGTTGTCGACGCGGCGGGAGCGGCGGATCGTGTC
>NZ_JBWAXO010000009.1:0-199836 GCF_056135325.1 Microbacterium sp. sgz311019
TCGTGATGATGCCTTTCGAGTGGGATGTGAGAGTTTCCTCGAAGGATCACACGGTGACCGCGCTCACATCGCAAGCGACGAGCTCGGCCACCGCGGGCTACACCACGTTAAGGGGCACTACTGTGGAACGCATCGACCCCGCCGTCGGCGAGGTGCCCAGCAACCTGCTGCGCTTCACCGTCACTTTCTCGGAGCCGATGGCGGAAGGCTCCGCCGACGGACACGTCGTCCTCCGCGACGAGAGCGGTCAGGAGATTCCGGGCGCGCTCTTCTCGATGACGCCGGAACTCTGGGACAGTGATCGGCGGCGCCTCACGGTGCTCCTCGAGCCTGGTCGCATCAAGCGCGGTCTCCGCCCCAACCGTGAGGCCGGCGCGCCGATCCGCGAAGGGACCTCGATCACCCTCGTGATCGAGCCACGGGTGAAGGACTCACGCGGCGCGCCTCTCGTCGCGGGCGCCCAGCGCACCTACCGCGTCACCGCCGCCGTTCGCACTCGGGTAGATCCCCGCACGTGGCACGTCCACTGGCCGAGCGATCCGGCATCCGACCTGGTGGTGAACTTCGATCGACCACTCGACCGCACCCTCGTGGCACGCTATGTGACCTTGGTCGATAGGAACGGTCGTCCAGTGCCCGGAACTCGCGCCCAGAATGCGGATTCGACGCAGTGGAGGTTTCGAGCGCACGCCCCACACGCGGCTATCGCACCCATCGATCAATGGCACCTCCGCATCGACACTCGACTCGAGGACCTCTCGGGAAATTCGGTACGCAGAGCATTCGACCGCGACCTGCAGGATGCTGCCACGACCACGATCAAGGAGCCCGCCGTTCTGATCGCGGCGCTGAGAAACGGGGCATGAGCCGCACAGATCCAGCCATCGATCAGACTCCATCCTGAGGCGGGCCTTGCGCGCTGGAGGGAGGCTGCCCCGCGGTACAGCGGGTGGCCTCGCGCGCTCGGCGGCAGCTTGACCTTCTTCGATCTGAACCGTCGATAGTGCTCGCTGGCCCAAGGAACCGTTGGCTATTCAGCTGTCGCCGGTCATGGGGCGATAGCGGTGGGCGTACGACGTACTGCATAGTGTGCCGGGTCGTGCAGATGGACCGTTGTGTGAGCTGCTTGCGGAGATCCCCGAGGTTGAGCCAGGTCGCCCGATTCGACATCGACCCGACGCGGCGCGTCGGCGCGACTATCGCTCAGGACCCTTGCGCGAGCCCTTCACTGGACGAGCGCGCACCTTGCGGCGGTTCCAGATCGCGAGCGCGACCAGCAACCCGACGATGACTGCAATCCACATGTGTGGAATCTAGCTTGTCGACGCGGTCGACTTCTGGGCGCGCACGCGGGGTGCGGCCCTCGACCCGCAGGCGCAATGAGAGGCCGGGTCGCCCCTGAAGCAGCGCACGTGCAGCGCGCGGTCGTGTGCCAACCGAGCGTGTGCGATCGAGCCGGTCAGCACACCCAGTCCGTACCAGACGGATGCTTCGGTGTTATCGATGAAGAACGTGTGCGAACAGGCCGGTGATGATCACTGCTCCAACTGCGGGATCCATGGGAGCAATCTAGGCCTGGGCAAGAAGGAACAGGAGCACAAACGCCGCCCCTGAGGCCGGGGGTCTTGCGAGCCGGCGCCGGCCGGACGCCATCCCTATTCGTGCGTTGCACGTTGGCGGGGGCTTGCGTGCCTTGATGCTTCTGAACCTCGCAAAGGGACAGAGTCGAATAACACGAAAGGCTCCTGCTGATTGCAGGAGCCTTTCGCATTTTCTGTTGCGTGCAGACCCGAGTTGAGGACCGATCGAGCGGACGGCGGAGAGGCGCAACGACTCGCTCCTCGTCGCCGCATACGACGACGAGGCATCCGCGGCCGCTGACTTCGCCACCATCAAGGACCTCGACGACGTGAGCGTCGTCGCCGCGGTGGTTCTCTCGCGTGACGCGGCGGGCCGGGTCGGAGTGCAGCAGCACGGCGGCGGACTCGTCCGCATAGGTACGGCAGTCGGCGCCGTCGGCGGACTCGATGAGTCAGTCTTCTCGCGGCGCCCTTGCTACTGTCGGGCGTCGCCGGCGCGGGCGTCGGGGCGATCGCCTTGCACTACGACGAGAAGAAGATCGGCGTTGACGTGCAGGAATGGCTGCCGGCCGACGCTTCAGCCATCGTCGCGGTCGTCGACGATCTCTACTTGACCGTGTTGACGAAGCATTCGAACAGGCGACGAACAAGATCGGCGACGCGCGACAAAGGCGACTACAACCCGTCGTGAAGGCCGTCACCGAAGGCGACGAGAAGATCATCGAACCAGTCAATTCCTGACTGCAGCGGCCTCGTCGGGGTGCGTCCCCGGCAGGACGCGCCGACGGTCATCAAGAGTGCTCACACACTGCTGCGGCGGGCCCGCAGCTCGGCACCGCCGCTGGAATCCGCGTCACCGTGAGTCACGGCATACCGACGTCCTAGCGGCGCGGCCGATACCCCGTGGGCGATCACGCTGATCAGCACGGTGACGGCAACGACTGAGACCGCTTGCCCGACGACATCCGACAGGGGCAGTTGTTCGATGGCGAGAAGAGCAAACACGACGGAAGCGAGTCCGCGTGGTCCGAACCACCCGACGAACAGAACCGTCGCGCGATCGAACCCTGCTCCAATCAGGCCGACGGCGACAGGCAGCATCCGGATGACGGTGAGGCTGAGGGCCGCGTAGAGAAAGGTGGAAAGGGAGGAGTACTCGAAGACGACCGGGACGAGTGCTGCACCGAACAGGAACCACACTCCAAGCGCCAAGACTTCGCCGAGCAGCTCCGGCAGCTCCCCGACCTCAGACACCTCGGCGATGTCGCGGGGGAACGCCGCGCCGAACGCGATTCCTGCCATGAACGCCGCGATGAAGCCGTTGCCGCCCAGGCTCGTGGCGAGCGCGTAACCCCCCACCGCCGTCGCGAGCGCACCGAGGCGACGACCGCCAGGGAGGATCCACCCCCGGCGGGAGGCGAAGGCGATCAGCTTCGCGCTGATGAAGCCCAGCACCAGCCCGACGGACATGCCGATCACGAGCTCGAGCACTGCGCCGAGCTCGCTTTCTCCCGCCCCGGAACCACCGAGGCTGCTCCCGGCGACGGCGAGGGCGAACACGACTACGGGTGTGACGATCCCGTCGTTGAGTCCGCTTTCGATGTTGAGCGCGCGTCGCAGACGCGTGGGCACTCGCTCGTCGTTGATGACTTGAGCACTGAGCGCGGCGTCGGTCGGCGCCAGGGCGGCGCCGACGAAGACCGCGAGCGCCCATACGAAATCGCGGAACAGCAGAGCCGCGAGAACGGAACCGAGGGCCACAGATAGCGGGAGCCCGATCCCCAGGAGCCGTGCGGGAAACCCGATGTCACGACGGAGTGTCGAGAAGTTGACTCTTGATGCGTCTGCGAAGAGGAGGAGCGCAAGGGTCAACTCGGCGAGCACGTGCACCGAGGGCGCCTCGATATCGACTGCAACCGGACCCCACACAGGGTTCCCGAGCAGGAAGCCGGCGACCGTGAAAACGAGCGGACCCGTGATGTTCCATCGAGCGAGGCGATTGGAGAGGACAGCCCAGCCCAGCACGACGAGGCTAAGCGCCGCGAGTACTGACTCCATCGGTACCCCGTTTCTCGTGATCTGAAGATCGGCCCCCGGCGACCAGAGGCCGAATGCCGAAAGGCCGGCGAGAGCACCCACGGTAGACCGGCGCCCGCGAGGACACATCACCCGAACCGCAGTATCTTCCGAGCACGACTAGGGGACTTTCGACTCTCATCCTCAGCCGCCTTCGCGTTCACACTTCGGGTGATGGATTGATTGGGGGGGTTGACGTGAGCGCACACAGAGTGCACCGACCGATAACCGACTTCACCGCCACGGCCGCCGATCGAAAACGTGCGACAAGGATCGCACTTCGATCCCTGACCACGATTACCCGCCCCTCGGACGCGCCCGCTTCCTGGCCGTCTTCGGACCGATCGAGCCAAGAACTTTGCGCGCACGCTGCGCTCGGCTACGCGATCCTTGCACTGTCGGTCGCCCGCGAAGGCCGACGTGTCGACGCTGTCGAAGCCGTTGAGGCGGCGACTGACCTGCTGTCAACGGTCGGGCAGGCTAACCCGCATCTCGCGGTCCGCGTGCGGCTTGCGATCGCTCGGACGCAGATCGTACTCGGGGCTCTCGAGGCGGCGCGCTCCGCCGTGTGCGAGGTGCAGGAGCTGTTGCAGCTGCTCCCCGACGGCGAGAACCTCCGCAACGATGCGGACACGGTGATGGCTGCCATCATCGAACAGCGGGATCGTGCCCCCTTGGGGTTCGACCTCATAACCCCGGCAGAGGCGCGAGTACTCAACCTGCTGCCCAGTCACGCGAGCTACATAGAGATCGCGTCCAGCCTGCACATCTCGCGCAACACGGTGAAATCGCACGCGTCCTCCGTTTATCGAAAGCTGGGGGTCGGCTCCCGCTCGGAAGCCGTTCGTGTCTCGCGGCGACTCGGACTCGTGGCTGGGTGAGCGCCACTGCCCCGAAGAATCACCCAGATCGGATAATGCGCCGCTCTCCCGCACGTCCTACCGTCGGCCCATGAGCGTAAAGACGATACGAGTCGAGGGGATGCGCAACTATCCGCAGGGTGAGTTGTTCCTCCTGACGAAGACCGCGGACGGCTTCGACGCACTGGTCTACAACACGACCGGGCGGGGGCCGTGCCCCGACGAGGCATTCGCGGCGATCGACACCGCAGAGGTGGCCGCCGACTATGGCTGTGACCTGGTGTGGAAGAACCCCCGCAGGTTCTGGATGATGGACGCGCTGACCATCGACCTGGTCGGCGAGCCGGCCGACATCGGCGGCGTACCATTCAACCTCGTGGCGACGATGCACATGCCAGCCGGTTTCGACCCGAGCATGGACCAATCCGCGCTCGCATACCGGCCGACTCAGATCCACCGAGTGAACGTCTATGAGTTCGCGGGCGGACGGCCCGTGTATCTGCTGCGCTCGCCCGACGCGGTCACCTGGGTGATGCAGACCTATACCAACCACGTGGCGAGCGACCTCACCGAGGCAGTTCTGTCTTCGCTGGGCGAACGACTCAACCTGCCGGATGGCTGGACGTTCCGAGCGGTCACGATCCCACAGGACCTGACGATCACCACGACCGGAGTGGCGAACATCGTCCCCGATGACCTGGCGGACATGTATCAGGGCCTGATCGCCGGCGTCGGCAATCTTGATCCCTGGGAATCAGCGCCATGACGGACACGACGAGGGTCGATGTCGACAACTTCGTGCGCGCGGCCACCGCGAAGATGATGTCGGCCCTCGCTGCTCAGGCCGACGGTCTCAACCGGTTCCATCACAACCGGGTGCCGACACCGCTGGACCAGCAGACGGTCATCCGCATGAACCGCGACACCCTGTACAGTTTCGCAGTCGTCGACCTCGCCGCCGGCGCGATCCTCGCCGTTCCGGACGCGGGGGGTCGGTACCTGTCCGTCGCGGTGATCAACCAGGACCATTACACGAACAAGATCTTCCACGCTCCGGGGGAGTACCGCCTCGACGTCGCCGAGCACGGTACCCGTTACGTTACCCTCGCCGCCCGGGTTCTGGCAGACCCGGCGGAACCGGTGGACCTTTCCGGAGCACACCAGGTGCAGGACGCGCTGTCCGTCCGCGCCGACTCCGCAGAACCGATGCTCACGCCTGTGTACGACCAAGATTCGTTCGATGTCGTGAATACCGCGCTGCTGACACTCGGCAGCACGCTGCGGGGTGCCACTGGCATGTTCGGCACCGTCGATGACGTCGACCCCGTGCATCACCTCATCGGCACAGCCATGGGCTGGGGTGGCCTCCCTGAGAGTGAAGCGTTCTACGCCACGGTGAGTCCCGGGCTGCCGGTGGGCGAGTACCGAATCGTCATCCGCGACGTACCCGTCGACGGATTCTGGTCTATCTCCCTCTACAACGCAGATGGCTTCTTCGAGGACAGTGAGGACGGCGGCTGCAGCATCAACCAGTTCACGGCCGTGCCCGAGCAAGACGGCTCGGTCGTGGTCAACCTCGGCGGCTGTTCCGACGGACAGTCCAACTGCCTGCGGCTCATGGAGGGGTGGAACTACACCGTCCGGCTCTACCGCCCCCGGCCTCCGGTCCTGGACGGAAGCTGGAGCTTCCCCGCTGTCGAGGCCGCACCCGCTGTCCGCAGATCGTCGGACAGTCATCGATCCTGCCCCGCAGATGCGCCGGGGCGTTTGTGAAGGGATGTTCATCATGGCCAACGAATTCGCTGGCAAGATCGCAGTCGACATCCGTGACTCTGTTCCCGACTGGGAGCCCTTCCTGGCTCCGAAGGCGCCGACCGAGGCGCCCAATGTCGTCTTCATCGTGTGGGACGACGTGGGTTACGGCACGATGGACAGCTTCGGCGGCCCGGTGCGCACGCCCACGATGACCCGCATCGCGGCTCAAGGCGTGAAGTACGCCAATTTCCATACGACGGCACTGTGCTCGCCCACCCGTGCCTCACTGCTGACGGGCCGCAACGCGACCTCGAACGGCATGGCCACGATCGCCGAGTTCTCGTCGGGATTCCCGGGGATCTCTACGCGCATCCCGTTCGAGAACGGCTTCATCTCGGAAGTTCTGGTGGAGAACGGCTACAACACCTACTGCGTCGGCAAGTGGCACCTCACGCCGGGTGAGGAGACCGGGATGGCGGCCTGGAAGAAGCGCTGGCCACTCGGCCGCGGGTTCGAGCGCTTCTATGGATTCCTGGGGGGCGAGTCCAGCGGCTGGTACCCCGACCTCATTCATGACAACCACCCCGTAGACCCGCCCGCGACGCCCGACGAGGGGTACCACATCGCGAAAGACCTGTCCGATCGGGCGATCGAGTTCATCCAGGATGCAAAGTCGGTCGATCCCGACAAGCCGTTCTTCCTGTATTTCTCACTGGATGCCGCACACGCGCCCCACCACGTCTTAAAGGAGTGGGCCGACAAGTACAAGGGCACATTCGACGAGGGCTACGAGGCAATCCGCGCCGGCATCCTTGCCCGCCAGAAGGAGCTGGGGCTTCTCCCGGACGACACCGAACTGTCGGGCATCAACCCGCACGGCGAGCCCGGTGTGACCGGTCCTGACGGGCAGCCGTGGCCGATGCTCGACACCGTGCGCCCCTGGGCCGCACTCAATGACGACGAGAAGAAGCTGTTCGCCCGCATGGCCGAGGTCTTCGCCGGGTACGTCGAGTACACCGACGACCAGGTCGGCCGCGTCGTCGATTTCCTCGAGAGCTCCGGACAGCTCGACAACACGATCATCGTCGTCGTCTCCGACAACGGCGCGAGCGGTGAGGGCGGGCCGAACGGCACCTTCAACGAGTGGCGCTTCTTCAACGGTGCGCCGACGCCGACCGAGCTGACCTTCCAGCACATCGACGAGCTCGGCTCGCCGGCCTCGTACAACCACTACAACACCGGGTGGGCGTGGGCCTTCGACACCCCGTTCCCGTACTGGAAGCGCTGGGCCGGCTACGAGGGCGGGATCGCCGACATGTGCATCATGTCGTGGCCCGCCAAGATCGAGCCGTCCACCAGCCCGCGTCCCCAGTACGTCCACGCCGTCGACGTCGTCCCCACCATCTACGACCTGATCGGCATCACCCCGCCCGACACGCTCAACGGCTTCACGCAGAGCCCGATCGAGGGCGAGAGCTTCGCGGCATCCCTCACCGACATCGACGCGCCGGCCAAGAGCAGGCAGTTCTATGCGATGCTCGGTCAGCGTGCGCTGTATGAGGACGGATGGCTCGCAGCGACCCTCCACCCGCCGCTCAGCGGCTGGGGGAAGTTCGACCTGGACGTGTGGGAGCTCTACCACGTCGAGACCGACCGCTCGCAGTCCACCAACGTCGCCGACGCCGAGCCCGACCGGCTGCAGGCGATGATCGCCCGCTGGTTCGAACTCGCCGAGCAGTACAACGGCATGCCGCTCGACGACCGCACCGCGCTCGAGCAGACCCTCGCCGAGCGCCCGAGCGGCTCACCGAAGCGAGAACGGTACGTGTACTACCCGAACTGCGCGTCGGTGCCTGAGCAATCAGCGGTCTCGATCCCGGGCCGCTCCTACACGATCGCTGCGGGCGTGGAGGCGGGGGCGGATGCTGAGGGCGTGCTCTTCGCGCATGGCGGTGTCGCCGGCGGTCACAGCCTGTACGTGCAGGGCCACCGGGTCACCTACGCGTTCAACTGGCTGGGCACCGCTCTGCAGGTCATCACCGCCGACCGGGATCTCGCTCCCGGTGCGCGCGTGGTCACCGCCGAGTTCACCGCGAGTGGACGCAACGCCGACCCCGCGATGCCTGGGGCGCGCGGCACGCTCTCGCTGTACATCGACGGCGACGTCGTGGGTTCGGGTGAGATCGTCACCCAGCCCGGCCTGTTCTGCGCTGTCGGCGACGGCCTGTGCGTCGGACGTGACGACGCCTCCCCGGTGACCCCCGCCTACACGGCGCCATACCGGTTCACCGGCGGGAAGATCGACAAGGTCGTCGTAGATGTGTCGGGTGAGCGCTACGTCGACCACGAGTCCGAAGTGCGGGGGTGGTTCCTGCTCGACTGACGCCGTGATGCATCGACCGATGGTGCGGCGCTGGCATGTGATCACGACCGCTCCGCCCGGGCAGGGCGGGACGGTCGTGGAGAAAGCGACATCCGATGGCTGAGACCCCGGCTGCGCGGTCGCCACGACCGTTGACCTCCCCACGCTCGGCCGCGTTGGCCGGTGTCCTGTTCGCCGTGCTCTTCACCGCATCGATCATCCTGATCCAGACGTCTCTGCCCGAACAAGCCACGGTGGACGGGAGCCTCGACGACGCCACGACGGCACGCATTACCGTCGGCCTGGGGCTGATGCCGTTTGCGGGGGTGGCCTTCCTCTGGTTCATGGGGGTGGTTCGCGACCGGTTCAAGGACACCGAAGACCAGCTGTTCTCATCGGTCCTCATCGGAAGCGGCCTCCTGTTCCTCGCGATGATCTTCGTTTCCGCCGCCGTCGCCGGCAGCATCATCGCCACCATGCCCACTGTGAGCAACGAAGCGGCCCGCGCGGAGGTCGCGAACGTCAGCCGAGCGATGATGCTGCAGGTCAGCAACATCTACGCGCTGAGAATGGCCGGTGTGCTGCTGATCTCACTCGGCACCATGTGGCTGCGAACAGGCGTGATGCCCAAGTGGCTCGCGGTCGTCACCTACGCGGTTGCACTCGTCCTGTTGTTCGTGACCAGCCTGAGCCTGTGGGTGACATTTATCTTTCCCGCCTGGGTGCTCGCGGTCAGCATCCTCATCCTGATCTTCAACTACCGTCCGCAACCTGCCTGAACGCGATTCACCCAGAACAGATGATGCGGTACTCATCGAGTTGGACGAACGTCGGTTCTAGAGATAACTCATCTCGAACCGACGAGAACGGGGAAGAAAATGGACGAGCGAGACCTTACGACGCTGGGTCCTGTGGACTATCTGGTCATCGACTTCCCGCCCGGACAACAGAACTTCACCGGTGGGATGGCCGAGGAGCTGCTCAAGCTCGTGGATGCCGGCACCATCCGAGTCATCGATGCGATCATCATCACCAAAGCCGAGGACGGCAGTGTGGACGCCATTGAGCTGTCTGACGTCGGAGACCTCGGTCAGCTTGCTGAGCTCGAGGCCGAACTCGCTGAGCTGCTGGCGGAGGAGGATGTCGAGCATCTCGCCCACGCTATGGATCCCGGCAGCGTCGCGGGGGTACTCGTGTACGAGAACACCTGGGCCGGTCCGTTCGCCTCCGCGGCACGTCGGGCCGGCGGTCAGCTGATTGCCAACGGGCGCATCCCCACCCAAGCGATCATCGCCTCGATCGAGGCAGATGAATCCCTCGAAACGACAGGAGACTGACATGCCCCTCAGGCGAGCACGCGTTGGACGGGTCGGCGTCATCGGAGCGCCCGTCGCGAAGGCTGCGGTCGTCACCGCGGCTGTCCGCCCCGGTCCGTCCCCTGTCGCGAAGGCGGCGGTCGTCGGCGCGGCAGTGACGCCGGGACGCCGTCGGCGCATCTAGCAACCGACCAGCGACCCCCGGTCCGGTAAGGCGCCCGTCGCCATGTTTCGAGCCATCGATTCGTGTACGTCACTCTGGCTCGCGTGCCGTGAGGGCGCGGACGGCGTCGCGATTCGTTGAGAAGATCTCCTCGTTCTCGAGAACCCCCAGATGGCGGAGCCTCGCTTCGACGGGGGGACGGACCCGACTCACCGCCATGGCTATGCGTTGCTCGGCGAGCCACGTCTTAAGCGCAGAGAACGACTCGGCGCCGGTCACGTCCACATCGGTGACCGCCTCCAAGTCGATCACGACATTCTGCACGGCACGCTCGGGCAGCGCGCGCACGGCCTTCTTGACAGCCTCCAGGAAGACATCCCCGTTCGCGAAGAAGAGTGGCGCAGCGAACCGCACGACGATGAGCCCGGGGGCGGTGAGCGCTCCCGCAGGGGCGTCCTCCAGGAGCGAGCGCTCGGGATCATCGTCGGCGGCAAGGACGTCGATCGCCGGGTTCGCGGCCCGCCGAGCGAGATTGACGAGCGACAGCACGAACGCCAGCAGGATGCCCGGAATCGACCCGATGAACAGCGTCACCAGGAAGCACACCGTACCAATAGCGAACTCGAAGCGATCTAGACGCCACAGCGTCCGGAACTCGCCGACCCCGAGTAACGGGATAATTGCGACCGCGACGATCGCCCCGATGGCAGGGGACGGAATCCCGGCCAGAAGCTCCGTGCCGAACAGCAGCAGCAGCAGTGTGCCGCCCGCCAGCACGAGAGATGGCAGCTGGGTGCGAGAGCCGGCTTGGTCCATTGCTGCGGTCCGAGACGTTGAGGACCCCACGCTGAAGCTGCCCTGTGCGCCGGCCGCGATGTTGACCAGCCCGAAGGCGAGCAGGTCGCGGTTCGGGCTCGTCGGATAGTGGTTCTTCTCGCCGTAGGCGCGCGAAACCAGCAGGCCCTCCGCCATGGCCACCATCGTGAGGGCTATTGCCGATGGAATCAGGGCCGCCCAGAGCGTCCAGTCAAGAATCGGCCACGTCAGTGAAGGAGGCCCGGGTGGCACGGGTCCCAGCACCGCGACACCATGCTGTTGGAGACTGCCGATGCTTACCGCGATTGTGGAAATCACCAGCACGACGAGTGCCCACGGGATGATCCGCGCGTAGCGCTTGCCGAGAAGGAGGATGGCGATCGAGCACCCCGAGATGGCTGTCGATACCCAATTGATGGTTGCAAGTCCGGTGACAAGTCCTGTCAGCTTTGCCACGAAGTCGCCGCCGGAATCGATGGTGATTCCGAGCATCTTGGCGATCTGGCTCACCAGGATGTCCAGCGCGAGCCCACCGACGAAGCCGACCAGGATCGGCTTGGACAAAAAGTTCGCGAGGAACCCCAGCTTGAACACCGCGAGCAGCAGAAACAGGACGCCGCAGATGATCGCCTGCGCCAAGGCCAGGGTGGCGTAATCGGCCGACCCCGCGACGGCCAGGCCACCGACCGATGACGCGACCAACGCGGCGGCAGCTGCATCGGGGGATGCCACGAGCTGGCGGGACGAGACAACGATCGCATATATCGCGGTGGGCACGATCAGCGCGTAGAGGCCTGCGGTCGGCGGGAGCCCGGCGATCTGCGCGTAGCCGATGTTCAGCGGGATCGCGATCGCGATCAGGGTGATTCCTGCGAGCACCTCCCTGACGAAGTTGCGGCGCGTCAATCCGGCGAGCGGTCGCTCCACGAGCGCCTCCCTTCGTGCGACTTGGTGTCCATACTTGACGATGGGCCCGCGTGGCACACCACCCGAACGGTGTGAATATGCGACGGAAACCGCCCCACTGTGAGCGTTCGGCCACGACGCCGTGGCGGGGCCACCGGAGCGGTCGCGATCCCTACGCGGCAGCGGTCCGGAATCCCGCATTCCCCATCGACGAGTCACGCGTGTTGGACGAGCGGGCGGAGTCGCGATAGCGATTGCAGTACGAGATTTGGCAGAGGTACGAGCCGCCGCGGAGGATCCGCGTCATCCGATCGACGGGCCGGTGGGAGATTCCACGGGAGATCGCCCATAGAATCGCGGGTCATCCAGTCTGCACCACTCCCAGATGTTGCTGGTCTGCCAGAGTCCGAACCCGTTGGGGGCGAAGGTGCGCACCGGCGCCGTCGTCAGCCAGCCGTCCTCACGCGTGTTCATCGTGGGGAACGACCCCCGCCAGATGTTCGCGCGCCAGCCCCCGGCGTCCACCCCTTGATCGCCCCACGGATACCTCGCACCATCGAGGCCGCCGCGCGAGGCGCGCTCCCACTCCGCCTCGGTGGGCAGCCGGCACCGGGCCCACGAACAGTACGCCGCCGACACGCGGCGTCATTCCAGCTCACATGAACGACCGGTGGTCCTCCAGCTCCTCGATGCCGGAGCCTCGCCCAGGCGGATGCCGCCAGTCGGCGCCACGCACTCCCAGCCACCATGGCGTTCCACCCACTTGGCCCACGACATCCTCAGCGGGCGCCGCAAGTGCGAGGTGGAAGACTGCGGAGGAACCCCACCGCTCCGCATCGGTCACGAAGCCAGTCGCATCGACGAAGCGCGCGAAGCTCCCGTTGGTGACCGCCGTCACCTCGATCTGGAAGCCGTCAAGAGCGACCGCATGGACGGGAACCTCGCCGTCCCTAGGGTTGCGGTGCGCCGACGAGTCTCCCATCTTGAAAACCCCCGCGGGGATGCAGGCCGGTCGATGAGATGCACGGACCCCGCATGGTTGCTCGCGACATCCATGAGAGGCGGGCCGGATGCTGGGCCGGGGCTAGGCCCGCTCAGCGTGACAGGAGTCGGGGTGCGTGACGGTCCGGTGCACGTGCACTCGAGGCCGCACCCCTACTCAGGGGCTTCGTCGCCCATACTCCTCCCGCGTTCACTGGACGATGCGTCCCCGCGATACACCACCCGAACGGTGTGAATACATGAGCGCAACCGTCGCCGTCGCTACCGGCTCCAGGGTTCGATGAGCGGTCCGGCACCGCGCGGACGCCGGTGTGAGCAGAGCCCCGAGCATGTACGGCGTCGGCGCGCACGTAAGACCGGCCCAGGGCAATGCCCGGCGACCGGGCGACAACTGCAACGCGGTTATGACAATGCCCCGGCTCCCGCGATGGGCGCCGGCCGCGCCGCATCCCTACCCCTCAGGTCAATCAGATCTGGCGATTCATGTCCTTCGACAGCAAGCGGGGAGCAGGGGTTTCAGTCCCCCCACGCAGAAGGCCCGCGGGCAGAAGGCAGCAGCACCCGCTTCGCCCTCGCCTCTGGGCCGACGGCAACAGGCCGGTCGGCGGGACTTTCGGCCCTGCCGCCGGCTGGCGACGCCGCGCACAGTGAGTCGAGCGGTCACTGCGACGGGCGGCCACTGAGCAGCGCCGGTACTTCTGGTGATTCGCCACAGCGGACGAGAGGCATTGCCATGAGCGCATGGACACGCGGTCGCAGGTTCGCGGGGGCTGGTGCGGCCCTCCTGGCGGGCATTCTGGTGCTCGGTTCAGCCACGGGCGCGGTCGGCGCGTCGCCGACCGCAGAGTCCGTCGGGCGACCTGCGGCCGCGGCCGAGGATCGCACAGGCCCCCAGTTCTACGCCGGCACGTTCGTCGACGTCACGGGCAACATCGATGGAGACGTCTACGCTGCCGGACAGAGCGTGACGATCAGCGGCGACGTCACCGGCGACGTGATCGCCGCGGCTCAGACCGTCACGATCACGGGCACCGTCGAGGGCAATGTGCGACTCGCTGGGCAGGACGTCAGCATCACCGGCACCGTCGGGCGCAGCGGCACCCTGTTCGCCGGGACCGTCAGCGTCAGCGACACGGGATCGTTCGGCGAGGATGTGGTGGCCGGAGCAGGCGATATCGGGATCGCAGGCAAGGTCGGCCGTGATCTGGTCGCCAGCGTCCAGCGCCTCAGCATCGACGGGTCCGTCGGCGGAGACGTCACGTACTACAGCGACAACACCGCGCATATCGCGAGTGGAGCGGTGTCGGGTACCGTCCAGCACATCAAGCCAGCGCCGTCGCCGACGCGTACGGTCCAGCTGTCGCCGTGGTTGGCGGTGCTCGGTTGGTTCTTCGGGTTGCTCTACGCTCTCGTCGCGCTGAGCCTGGTCGCCGTGGTTGCCGGCCTCCTCATTCCGCGCTGGCTGCGCCGGGTGACAGACCACCTCGTGCCGTCGCCGTGGAAGGCGCTGCTGGTGGGCTTCGTGGCATCCATCGTCGTGCCCATCGGATTGCTGTGCCTGCTGATCACCATCGTCGGCGCGCCGTTGGCGCTGGCGGGAATCCTGATCTGGGTGGTCGTGACGCTTGCCACGTTCGTGTACGGAGCGTTCTACCTCGGGCGGCTGGTGCTGCGCGGCTCGGTGCATCCTGCGCTGCAATCGCTGGTCGGAGGGCTGATCCTGATCACGGCCCTGCAGATTCCGTGGCTCAACATCCTGGTGTGGCTCGCGATGGTCTTCTTCGGTGTGGGCGCCCAGCTGCTGCAGTTCTACAGCCAGCGTCCGTGGGCGATCCGGGCCGACGCTGACGCAGCCAGGATGACGCCCGCCCCCGCTCACCCGCAGGTCGGCGACCATAGCGGTCCGATGTGACGGCAGTCGTCGCCGGCATGAGCATGTGCGGCGCGGGAGAACGCATCGCCGAGCGCCGACCGCACTGATCAGTTGCGCTCCGCAGCCGCCGAAGCTCAGGTCAGGCGGATCTGGCGGTTCATGTCCTTGTAGAGCAGGTAACGGAAAGGCTCGGGGCCGCCGGCGTAGCAGGCCTGCGGGCAGAAGGCGCGCAGCAGCATGTAGTCGCCGGCCTCGCACTCGACCCAGTCGTCGTTCAGGCGATAGACGGCCTTGCCCTGCAGCACGAACAGGCCGTGCTCCATCACGTGCGTCTCGGCGAACGGGATCGACCCGCCCGGCTGGAACGTCACGATGTTCACCTGCATGTCGTGCGCCATGTCCGACGCATCCGAGAACCGGGTCGTGGCCCAGACGCCATCGGTGTCGGGCATCGCGACGGGCTCGACATCCTGATCGCGCGTGACGAAGGATGCCGGGGCCGGAACGCCGTCCAGGAACTCATACGCCTTGCGGATCCAGTGGAAGCTCGTCAGCTCGCTCCCCTCGTTGGCGAGCGACCACTCCGCCCCCGGGGCGAGGAAGGCGTAGCCGCCCTCCTCGAGCACGTGCCGCTCACCGTCGAGCGTCAACGTCAGCGCGCCGGTCGTGACGAACAGGACGCCTTCGACGCCCGCCTCAACCTCGGGCTTCTGCGCACCCCCACCGGGGGCGATCTCGACGATCAGCTGCGAGAAGGTCGTCGCCGAGCTCGGCGTCGGCCGGGCGAGAATCCACGCACGGGTGTCGGTGAACCCCGGGAGGCTCGAGGTGACGATGTCGCGCAGCACGCCCTTGGGGATGAACGTGTACGCCAGCTTGACGACCGCGCGGTCGGTGAGCAGGTCGGTCTGCGGGGGCAGTCCGCCCGCGGGGGTGTAGTAACCCATGGTGTCCCTTCGGGTGTCAGGCCGCGCGACGCGGGTGCGCGAGCGCCAGCAGTGCGCTCTCGGTGATGCCGATGCCGTCGGCGACGTCGTCCGTGCCGATGGCTCCGCACTGTACGCCGCGGGCGACGAACCACGCCAGGGCGCGGGCGGTCGCCGGCTCGTCGAGCACGGCACCGGGCGTCTGCTCGAGATACGCGCGCAGGCGCGACGCCGCCTCGGGCCAGCCCTCGCGGTAGAACGCATACGTCGCGAGATACCGCGTCGGCAGCTGGTGGGCGTGGAGGTCCCAGCCCTGGTAGAAGCCGCGCTCGAGCGAGCGCCGCACGAGTCGCGCGTGCAGCGCCCACGTCTCCTCGGTGCGGTCGCCGATCGGCAGGATGTTGGTCGACCCATCGGACAGATGGATGCCGGTCCCGGCCACGGCCAGCTGCATCACGCCCTTGGCGAGGTCGGCCACCGGGTGCTCCATCGACTGGTAGCCGGCGGCGATCCCGAGCGAGGCGCTGTAGTCGTAGGTGCCGTAGTGGAACGACGAGATGCGGCCGGGCACGGCCGTCGGCAGCTCGGCGAGCGGCGACCGGCCGTTCGCGCCGAGGATCAGCTGCGGCGTCTCGACCTGCACCTCGAACCGGATGCGCCCCTCGGGCAGGCCGTGCCCGCGCTCGAGCGCGGCCGCAGCATCCGCCATCGCCTCGACCTGCTCCACGGTCGACACCTTCGGCAGCGTGAGGACGAGACCGTCGGGCAGGCCGCCGGCATCCATCAGTCCCCCGATGAAGAGGTCGAGCGTGCGCAGGCCGCGGGCGCGCGTCGCGCGCTCGAAGCACTTGAACCGGATGCCGATGAACGGCGGCGCCTGGCCGGAGGCGACGGCCTGCGCCACCAGCTGCGCGGCACGGAGGGCCTCGGTGTCCTCGGCATCCCCCCGGTCGCCGTAGCCGTCTTCGAAGTCGATCCGCAGATCCTCGATCGGCTCGGCCGCGAGCTTCGCCGCGGCACGGGCGGCGACCGGACCGACGAGCTCGGGGGCGATGCCGACGCGCTGGGCGAGCGACTCCATGCCGCCCGCGGCATCGACCGCCGCGAGCGCGTCGGCGGCCCAGCGCGCGGGCAGGTCAGGCGTGTAGCGGTCTGCGGGCACATACACGGTGTGCACGGGCTGACGGGCGCCGCTGTCGCCCGGGTAGGCGGTCTCGAGCAGCTCGTCGGTGGCGGCGAGCTTCGCGTCGATCCGCGCGAGGTCATCGGGTGTGAGCATCACAGAGCGGCATCCTCGAGTTCGATCGAGTCGAGCAGCTCGTACGCGGGGAGCGTCAGGAAGTCGACGTACTCCTCGCTCAGGCAGATGTCCGACACGAGAGCGGCCGCGGGCACGTAGTAGCGCTCGAACCTGGCCGGGTCGACCTCGCCGCGCAGGCGCTCGACCTCCTCGGCCAGCACGCGCGAGACGAGCTCGGGCGTGACGACCTCGCCGGTGTCCTCGAGCACCACGCCGTTGCGCAGCTGCTGCCACACCTGCGAGCGCGAGATCTCGGCGGTCGCGGCATCCTCCATCAGATTGTGGATGCCGACCGCGCCGTTGCCCGAGAGCCAGACCGCGATGTACGCGACCGAGACGTAGAGGTTCGTGCGCAGGCCCGCCTCGGTGACGCGGCCCGGCGCCGAGGCGACGACGATGAGCTGTTCGGCGGTCACCGACACCTCAGGGCGCTGCTTGTCGAGCTGGTTCGGCCGGTCGCCGAGCACGCCGTCGAACACCTCGCGGCACACCTCGACGAGACCGGGGTGCGCGACCCACGAGCCGTCGAAGCCGTCGCCGGCCTCGCGCGTCTTGTCGGCCCGCACCTTCGTGAAGGCGGCCTCGGCGGCCTCGGGGTCGGTGCGACTCGGGATGAACGCGGCCATGCCGCCGACGGCGAATGCACCGCGCTTGTGGCAGGTCTTGACGAGCAGGTCGGTGTACGCCCGCATGAAGGGCGCGGTCATCGCGACGTCGGCCCGGTCGGGCACGGTGAACCGCGCACCCTGGTCGCGGAACACCTTGATGAAGCTGAAGAGGTAGTCCCAACGGCCGGCGTTGAGGCCCGACGCGTGGTCGCGCAGCTCGTAGAGGATCTCCTCCATCTCATACGCCGCCGTGATCGTCTCGATGAGCACCGTGGCACGGATCGTGCCGTAGGGGATGCCGAGCGCCTCCTGCGCATAGGTGAAGACGTCGTTCCACAGTCGCGCCTCGCGGTGGCTCTCTATCTTGGGCAGGTAGTAGTAGGGGCCCGCGCCGTTCTTGATGAGGAGCTTGGCGACGTGGAAGAAATGCAGGCCGAAGTCGACCAGCGCGCCCACCGCGATCTCGCCGTCGACGAGCACGTGGTACTCGGGCAGGTGCCAGCCGCGCGGGCGCGCGACCACCGTCGGACGCTCGATGTCGCTGCGCAGGGCGTACCGCTTGCCGAGAGGCGACGTGTACGTCAGCGTTCCGCGGGCCGCGTCACGCAGGATGCGGATGCTGCCGACCTGGTTCTCCCACGTCGGGCTCGTCGCATCCTCGAGGTCGGCCAGCCACACCTTCGCACCCGAGTTCAGCGCATTGATGGCCATCTTGGGGTCGGCTGCGGGCCCCGTGATCTCGACACGGCGGTCGATCAGCGCGGCCGGGGCCGGCGCGACCTGCCACTCCGCTTCGCGGATGTCACGGGTCTCGTCGAGGAAGTCGAGGGTGCCGGTCCGTGCGACCTCGTCGCGCTTGACCGTGCGGGCGGCGAGCAGCTCGTTGCGGCGGCCGGCGAAGCGGTGGAGCAGCTCCTCGACGAACGCGAGGGCTTCGGCAGTGAGGATCTCATCGGCGCCTTCGACCCGGGCGGGTCGGGTGATCTCGATGGTCATGTGAGAAGTGCTCCTTCTGCTGCACGGGCTGCCTCGGCGACGGACGACGCCACGGCTCGGCGGCGTTCTCGTCGAACGCGCCCTGTTTTCGCATTACGGATATTATCGTCTGCAATACGGAAACGCAAAGACCCACCGAAGTGCGATCTGAGCCGGCTCTTCCGTGGGGTAGTGTGGCACGGCATGATGTTTTCCACCATGCGGATATCTTTGCCCGCATCCATCGAGGAAGGCCACACATGGCGACAGCAGCTGCCGGCGATGGCGTGAAGTCCGTCGCCCGCGTCTTCGACCTGCTCGAGCTCATCGCGGATGCAGGCGGAAGCGTGACGCTGAGCGAGCTGTCGACCTCCGCGGGCCTGCCCCTTCCGACGATCCACCGCCTGCTGCGCACGCTCGTCTCGCTCGGCTACGCCCGCCAGCTGCAGAACCGGCGCTACGCGCTCGGCCCGCGCCTCGTGCGGCTAGGCGAGGTCGCCAACCGCCAGTTCGGTCACATCGCGATGCCGCAGCTCAAAGACCTCGTCGAGCGCCTCGGCGAGACCGCCAACCTCGCCACGATCGACGGCGACCGCGTCATCTACGTCTCGCAGGCACCCTCGCCCCACGCCATGCGCATGTTCACCGAGGTCGGACGCCGCGTCTACATGCACAACTCGGGTGTCGGCAAGGCGATCCTCGCTCAGCTCGACGACGCCGAGGTGCGCGACATCGTCAGTCGCGCGGGCCTCCCCCGGGCCACCGAGCACACGATCGACAGCGTCGACAAGCTGATCGCCGACCTCAACGAGATCCGCCGCCGCGGCTACGCCATCGACGACGGCGAGCAGGACATCGGCGTCCGCTGCTACGCGATGGCCGTGCCGAACATGCCGGTGCCGACGGCGGTGTCGGTCTCGGGGCCGCGCACGCGCGTCGACGACGCGTTCGGCGAGCGGGCCGTGCCCGTGCTGCACGAGATCGCCGACGAGATCTCCGCCCTCGCCAACGCCGAGTAGGCGCGATTCACCTGTGCCGCACGGCATCCCTGCGCCGCACGGCATCCCGTCGCCGCTGACTTGCCCTAGGTGCACGCAACGCGCGCGGCGTGCCGTGCATCTAGGGCAAGTCAGCGGAGGGGTTCGCCGCTGCGCGCGCCGCAAGGGTTGACCGGGAAGGGCGGCATCCACTATTCTTTCCGGGAGTCAGAACTGACCTTCCGCATCTCGGAACTTGTGACCGCGGAACTCGATGGAGAGGAGACGCCGATGCGCATGGATGCCGATCGCGGCCGTATCCGCTCCTTCTCGTGGCGCAACTGGTTCGCCCACGGCGCCTGACGCCTTCTGACGGAATACGCATCCCGCGATTCCGAGGCCTCTGGCGCGGCACCCGCCCGGCGTAGACTCGCCGCATCCGCGCACACCGCCGGCGCACCACGCAGACGCAGCCGCGGATGCGAGCGCAGGGCGGCGCGAGGACTCGGGATCCCCCAAGCACGTTGGAGTCGTGCCGTATGGCGCACGACGCCGGACCTGAGGAGATCGAGAATGACCGACATCGCCGTCACCGTCAACGGACGCCGACGCCCCCTCGACGGCGTCGCCGCCCACGCCACTGCCCTCGACTGGCTGCGCGACACCGGCCTCTCGGGCAGCAAGGAAGGGTGCGCCGAAGGCGAGTGCGGCGCCTGCGCGATGCTGCTCGCGACGCCGAGCACCGACGGCGGCACGGCGTGGACGCCGGTCAACGCGTGCCTCGTCCCCGTGTACGCCCTCAACGGGCAGGAGATCGTCACCGCCGAGGGACTCGGCACGACCGAGGCGCTGCATCCCGTGCAGGAGAAGCTGGCTGAGGCCGGCGGATCGCAGTGCGGCTACTGCACCCCCGGGTTCGCCTGCAGCATGGCCGGCGAGTACTACCGCGCCGATCGCACCGCGCCCGATGACTCCTGCCCCGTGCACGACGCCGAGCACGGCCCCAACGGCTTCGACCTGCACGCCCTCAGCGGCAACCTCTGCCGGTGCACCGGCTACCGTCCGATCCGGGATGCGGCGTACACGCTCGGGATGCCGGAGGCCGACGATCCGCTGCAGCAGCGGCTCAGCGAGCCCGCACCCGTGGCCGTCGCGACCGACGCCGAGGTCGACGGCATGCGGTTCGTACGCCCCGCCACGCTGGACGAGGCCCTCGGCCTCCTGCGCGACGAGCCGTCAGCCCTCGTCGTCGCCGGCTCCACCGACTGGGGCGTCGAGGTCAACATCCGCGGCAGCCGCGCGCCGTTCGTCGTGGCGATCGACCAGCTCGACGAGCTGCGCGGACTCACCGAGACCGCCGAGTACGTCGAGATCGGCGCGGCGCTGCCGCTGACCGACGTCGAGCGCCGCCTGGAGGGACGCATCCCGCTGCTCGCGCAGCTGCTGCCGCAGTTCGCGTCGCGCCTCATCCGCAACCGCGGCACGATCGGCGGCAACCTCGGCACCGGCTCGCCCATCGGCGACACGCCCCCTGCACTGCTCGCGCTGGGCGCGAGCGTCGTCCTGGTCTCAGCGCGCGGCGAGCGCGAGGTCGACCTCGCCGACTACTTCACCGGCTACCGCCAGTCGGTGCGCGCCACGGACGAGCTCATCAAGTCGATCCGCATCCCGCTGCCCCTCGCATCCACCACCGCCTTCCACAAGATCGCCAAGCGGCGCTTCGACGACATCTCGTCGGTCGCCGTCGCGTTCGCGCTCGACATCGAGGGCGGCACCGTCACCGCCGCCCGCATCGGGCTCGGCGGCGTCGCCGCCACCCCCCTCCGGGCGTACGCCACCGAAGAGGCGCTCGTCGGCAAGGCGTGGAACGTCGCCGTGGTCAAGGCCGCGTCGAAGATCCTCCAGGCGGAGGGCACGCCGATGTCCGACCACCGCGCGAGCTCGGACTACCGCTCGCACATGCTCGGCACCTCGCTGCTGAAGCTCTACAGCCAGACCGTCATCGAGTCGAAGGAGGTGTCGGCATGAGCGCTCTCGCCGACCGTCCCGCGAACCCCGTCGTCGGCATCCGCGCGCCGCACGAAAGTGCCGTGCTGCACGTCACGGGCGCCGCCATGTACACCGACGACATCGCCGCCCACACGCACGGCGTGCTGACCGCGTGGCCGGTGCAGTCCACCAACGCGCACGCCCGCGTGACGGTCGACGTCGCGCCGGCGTACGACGTGCCGGGAGTCGTGCGCGTGCTCACCGCCGACGACGTGCCCGGCATCAACGACGCCGGCATCAAGCACGACGAGCCGCTCTTCCCCTCCGAGGCGATGTTCTACGGGCACGCACTCGTCTGGGTGCTCGGCGAGACGCAGGAGGCCGCGCGCCTCGGCGCTGCCGCCGTGAAGGTCGACTACGAGCCCCTCCCGTCGCTCATCACCGTGCAGGACGCCATCGCCGCCGAGTCGTATCAGGGCATCGCCCGCACCGTCGAGCGGGGGGATGCCGCGGCCGGCCTCGCCGGCTCGGCCCACGTCTTCCAGGGCGTCACGGAGTTCGGCGGCCAGGAGCACTTCTACCTCGAGACCCACGCATCCCTCGCCCTGGTCGACTCCGAGGGGCAGTACTTCGTGCAGTGCTCGACGCAGCACCCCACCGAGACGCAGGAGATCGTCGCGCACGTGCTCGGCATCTCGTCGAACCAGGTCACGGTGCAGCAGCTGCGGATGGGCGGCGGCTTCGGCGGCAAGGAGATGCAGCCGCACGGGTTCGCGGCCATCGCCGCGCTCGGTGCCAAGCTCACGGGCCAACCGGTGCGCCTGCGGCTGAACCGCACGCAGGACATCACGATGACCGGCAAGCGGCATCCGTTCCACATCTCGTGGACCGTCGGCTTCGACGACGCGGGCTACCTGCAGGCCCTCGAGGCGACCCTGACCGCCGACGGCGGCTGGAGCATCGACCTGTCCGAGCCGGTGCTCGGCCGGGCGCTGTGCCACATCGACAACGCCTACTGGATCCCGAACGTCCGCGCCCACGGCCGCATCGCGAAGACCAACAAGACGTCGAACACCGCTTTCCGCGGCTTCGGCGGCCCGCAGGGCGTCTTCCTCATCGAGGACATCCTGGGCCGCGTCGCGCCCGCGCTCGGCATCGATCCGGTCGAGCTGCGGCAGCGCAACTTCTACCGCCCGGGTCAGTCCACTCCGTACGGACAGCTCGTGAAGGATGCCGAGCGCCTCCCCACGATCTGGAACCAGCTGCGCGACGAGTCCGACCTCGACGCCCGCCGCACCGAGGTGGCGGCGTTCAACGCCGCCCACGCCGACGTCAAGCGCGCGATCGCGATGACGCCGATCAAGTTCGGCATCTCGTTCAACTTCGCCGCGTTCAACCAGGCCGGCGCACTCGTGCACGTCTACAAGGACGGCTCGGTGCTGATCAACCACGGCGGCACCGAGATGGGCCAGGGCCTGCACACGAAGATGATGCAGGTCGCCGCGACCGCTCTGGGGCTCGAGCTGCACCAGGTGCGCCTCGCACCGACGCGCACCGACAAGGTGCCGAACACGTCGGCGACCGCCGCATCCTCCGGCGCCGACCTCAACGGCGGTGCCGTCAAGAACGCGTGCGAGCAGATCCGCGACCGCATGGCCAAGGTCGCCGGGCGCATGCTCGGCGTCGACGAGCGTGACGTGCGCTTCTCGGGCGGCTGGGTCACGGGCCTCGGCAACATCGACCAGCGCTTCACATTCGCCGAGGTCGCCGAGGCCGCGTACCTGCAGCGCGTGCAGCTGTTCGCCGCGGGCTACTACCGCACCGAGGGCCTGCACTGGAACCCCGATCGCATGCAGGGCTCGCCGTTCAAGTACTTCGCGTATGGATGCGCGGCGACCGAGGTCGAGGTCGACGGCTTCACCGGCGCGTACACGCTGCGCCGCGTCGACATCATCCACGACGTGGGCGACTCGCTGTCACCGATGCTCGACATCGGGCAGATCGAGGGCGCCTACGTGCAGGGCGTCGGGTGGCTCACCCTCGAGGAGCTGCGCTGGGACACGAGCGACGGCCCGCACCGCGGGCGCCTGCAGACCCAGTCCGCCTCGACCTACAAGCTGCCGAGCTTCTCGGAGATGCCGACGCAGTTCCACGTGCGGCTGTTCGAGAACGCCCGCGAGGGCGGCGCCGTCTACGGCTCCAAGGCCGTCGGCGAGCCCCCGTTCATGCTGGCCTTCAGCGCCCGCGAGGCGCTGCGCGAGGCCGTGGGCGCCTTCGGCCCCTCCGGGCACAGCGTCGAGCTCGGCTCGCCCGCGACCCCCGAGGCCGTGTACTGGGCGATCGAGGCCGCGCGGGACGCCGCGAGCCCGTCGACCGAGCCGGCACCGGCGGCCGAGCCTGGCGCCGAGCCCGAGCTCGCCTCGGTCTGAGCCCCAAGGCGCGCACATCATGGACTGGCTGGACGCCCTGCGCGATCTGCGCGAATCGCGCACACCCGCGGTGATCGTCACGCTCGCCATGGTGCGCGGCCACGCGCCGCGCAACGGCGGCGCCAAGATGGTCGTCTCCCCCGATGCCGTATTCGGCACCGTGGGCGGCGGCAACCTCGAGGCCACGGCCGTGGACCGCGCGCGGGTGATGCTCGCCGCCGGCACCGCTGAGCCCGACCTGCTGACGCTCACGCTCAGCGACAAGGCCACCACCGAATACGGCGTGCAGTGCTGCGGAGGCGAAGTCACCATGCTGCTCGAACCCGTCCGGGTCGTCCCCACCGTGGCCGTGTTCGGTCTCGGTCACGTCGGGCTGGAGCTCGCCCGCATCCTCTCCCGTCACGAATTGGATGTGCACCTGGTCGACTCCCGCGCCGAGATGCTGGATGCCGAGCGCCTCCGGCCCGCGCTCGCCGACGCGGTCGCCCGCATCCAGGTGCACCACGCGCCCGTGCCCGAGTCGGTGCTGGCCTCGCTGCCGGCCGGCGCGCACGTGCTCGTCATGACCCACGACCACGTCGAGGATCTCGCCGTCGTCGACCAGGCGCTGCGCACCGCCGGCGTGGGCACGATCGGCCTCATCGGCTCGGCGTCGAAGTGGGCGCGCTTCCGCGCGAAGCTCACCGAGGCGGGGCACACGCCCGCCGAGCTCGAGCGCGTGACGACGCCGATCGGCATCCCCGAGGTCTCCGGAAAGCAGCCCGCCGTCATCGCGGTGAGCGTGGTGGCCCGACTGCTGCAGCTCGTCGAAGAGGCCGCGCCCGTCGCATCCGAATAGCGCCGTTCCCTGCGCCATTCCCTGCGCCATTCCCTGCGCCGTTCCCTACGCCATTCCTCCCGCCATTCCCGCGGTTCCCGCGAGCCCGCATTCATTTCGCGAACCCGCATTCAATCGGCACGAATTGCGTGCGGGTTCGGGAATCGGATGCGGGCTCGCGGGTAGGGGCGGGTAGTGGCGAAGGATGCGAAGGATGCGGAAAGGCCCCGACTCCCTGAGGAGCCGGGGTCTTCCCGTTGAGCGGGCGGCTAATGCCCGAGCACGATTTCGATCGGCCCTCGCACGAAGTAGAGGAGGAAGCCGGCGGAGACGACCCACATCAGCCAGTGGACCTTGCGCGCCCGTCCGGACAGGGCGTTGATGAGCGTCCAGGAGATGAAGCCGACGCCGATGCCGTTCGCGATCGAGTAGGTCAGCGGCATCGTGACGATGGTCAGGAACACCGGCAGCGCGATCGCGAAGTTGTCGAACTTGATCGCCTTGATCTGGGCCATCATCATCGCACCGACGACGACCAGGGCCGCGGAGCCGACCTCAATCGGCACCACCAGGGTCAGGGGCGTGAAGAACATCGACAGCAGGAACAAGCCGCCGACGACGAGGGATGCCACGCCCGAGCGGGCACCCTCGCCGATGCCCGACGCACTGTCGACGTACACCGTGTTCGACGACGACGAGGTGGCACCGCCGGCGACGGCGCCGAGGCCCTCGACGACGAACGCGGAGCGCAGCCGCGGGAACGTGCCGTCCTTGTAGGCGAGGCCCGCGTTCTTGGCGAGACCCGTCATCGTGCCCATCGCGTCGAAGAAGTTCGAGAACACCAGCGTGAAGACGAGCATCGTCGCCGACAGCACGCCGACCTGAGAGAAGGCGCCGAACAGGTCGAACTGCCCCACGAGCCCGAAGTTCGGGATCGTGACCCATTGCGTCGGCAGCTGCGGGATCGTCATGTGCCAGCCGTTGGGGTCCTTGGCCGCCGAGCCGAGCTGCAGGATCGCCTGGGCGATGATCGCGACGACGGTGGAGACCAGGATGCCGATCAGGATGCCGCCCGGAACCTTCCGCGCGACCAGCACGCCGATGAGCACCAGAGCGAAGACGAAGATGAGCGTCGGCACCGAGGTGATCGAGCCGCCGTCGCCCAGCTGCACGGGCGGGCCGCCCGGGGTGCGGTTCACGAACCCGGAGTCCACGAAGCCGATGAAGGCGATGAACAGGCCGATGCCGACCGTGATCGCGGCCTTCAGCTGCTGCGGCACCGCCTTGAAGATCGCGGTCCGGATGCCGGTGGCACCGAACAGCACGATGAACAGGCCGTTGATCACCACGAGACCCATGGCCTCGGGCCACGTGACCTGCTGGACCACCGAGACGGCCAGGAAGGAGTTGATGCCCAGGCCGGCCGCGATCGCGAACGGCAGCCGGGCGATCAGGCCGAAGAGGATCGTCATGACACCGGCGGTGAGGCCGGTGGATGCGGCGATCTCGGCGGGGTTCAGGGTGTTGCCCGCGATGTCCTTCGCGCCGCCGAGGATCAGCGGGTTCAGGATGACGATGTACGCCATCGTGACGAAGGTGACGATGCCGCCGCGGAACTCACGGCCGACGGTCGAGCCGCGGCGCGTGATCTCGAAGAACTTGTCGAACGCGTTCTTGGGTTTCGCGTCGACGGTGGTGGTGGTACCGGTCGCGAGCGGCGGGAGGGTCTCCGAGCTGCGCGAGAACGGTGAGGACGAGGACGGCGGCGTCGCGTCGCCGTCGGCTGCGGGTGGTTGCGAAGACATCATCGGCTCCAGTTTTCCAGTGTCCGGTTCGGGTGGGTTTCAGTATTCGGTTCGGGTGGGGTTGAGGCTCCAGGCGGTGAACGGCGCCACGCGCTCTTCGTCGCTGAGGACGATGTCGGCCACCGGCATGATCAGCCGGTCGGCGGCCTCGCCCTCGAAGTAGCGGTAGAACAGTGCGTCGTCGAAGCCCGCGTCGGCCGCGTCGTCGCGGCTGGCCGCGTAGTAGACGCGGTCGATGCGCGCCCAGAGCGAGGTCGCGAGGCACATCGGGCAGGGCTCGCAGCTCGTGTAGAGCGTCGCGCCCGAGAGATCGAACGTGCCGAGGCCCTGGCAGGCGTTCCGGATGGCGGTGACCTCGGCGTGCGCGGACGGATCGAGGTTGGCGGTGACCCGGTTCACCCCCTCGAAGACCTGCCCGTCGGCCGAGACGACGATGGCGCCGAACGGGCCGCCCGAGTTGTGGACGTTGTCCACGGCGATCTGCACCGCTCGGGCGAGGTACTCCGCCGGGCCGGGCTGCGGTGCGGTTGCAGGCGTGGCAGAGCTGCTCATGACGTGATTCATGACGAAGAGCTTCCTTGCTGTCGTCGCAGTGATACGGCTTATCGGGTCGGACCCGGATCGGATCGTTCCACGAGATATACGTCGAACCGCTAGGGTGTGCTTCTTTGCCGGGCATCGGTGTGGATGCGGGACGGTCCGAGCATAACAACGAACCGTCCTTCCGTCCAGAGAATTCGGAATGTCACTTCCGCATCGTGGTATCCACGATTGAAGTTCCGCATCTACTGCTCTAACGTGGCATTCATGACGCATTATCGGATCGCCGAGGCAGCCGATCTTCTCGGCGTGAGCGACGACACCCTCCGTCGATGGGTGCACGACGGCGTCCTCTCCGTGTCTCGCGACAGCGCCGGCCGGCAGGTCGTCCGCGGTGACGAGCTCGCCGCGCGTGCCCAGGCCCTGGCGTCCGGCGCGACGGATGCCGCGGGCGTGCGCACCAGCGCCCGCAACAGGTTCGTCGGCCTCGTGACGAAGGTCGAGATCGAGGGGCTCATGGCCCAGGTCGAGCTGCAGTGCGGGCCGTTCCGCATCGTGTCGCTCATGTCGGCCGAGGCGGCGCGCGACCTCCGGCTCGAGGTCGGCGACCGCGGCGTCGCCGTGGTCAAGGCCACCACGGTCATCATCGAGACCCCCAGCAGGGAGTCGTGACCGTGAAGCCCCGACTCGCAGCGATCGCCCTCGCGATCACCGCGGCCCTGACGCTCACCGGCTGCGCGAGCACCGCGCCCGCGGGGCCGTCGACCGGGAGCGCCGACGCACTGAGCGGCGAGCTCACGATCTACGCCGCCGCATCCCTCTCGGGCGCCTTCGACGAGCTCGCGAAGGAGTTCGGGGCGGCGCATCCCGGCGTCACCGTGAAGCCGATCACCTACGACGGATCGTCCACTCTCGCGATCCAGATCACCGGCGGCGCCCAGGCCGACGTGTTCGCCTCGGCCGACCAGAAGAACATGCAGAAGGTCACGGACGCGAAGCTGGCCTCGAAGCCCACGGACTTCGCGACCAACGTCATGGAGATCGCCACCGCTCCGGGCAACCCGCTCGGACTGACGGGCCTCGCATCCCTCGCCAAGCCCACCTCGAAGGGCGTCGCCCCGACCGTCGTGCTGTGCGCCCCCGCCGTGCCGTGCGGCAGCGCCGCGCAGACGCTGCTCCAGCACGCGAAGGTCGCGCTGACCCCCGCGAGCGAGGAGCAGAACGTCACGGCGGTGCTGACGAAGGTGAGATCGGGGGATGCCGACGCCGGCATGGTGTACGTCACCGACGTGAAAGCGGCGGGGTCCTCGATCACCGGCGTGCCGATCGAGGGGGCGGATGCCGCCACCAACGTCTACCCGATCGCGGAACTGACCAACGCTCCGAACCCCGCGGCCGCGGCCGCATTCGTCGCCTTCGTGACCGGCCCGCAGGGCCAGGCGGTGCTGAAGACCTTCGGCTTCGGAGCCCCATGACGGATGCGCCCGCCGCGCCCCTCGCGGGGGCCGGGGCAGCCCCGTCCGCGGGGCTGCCGGTCTGGCTCGTCGTCCCGGCCGCCGTCGGGGCGGCACTGCTCGTCCTGCCGTTCGTCGCACTCCTCGCGCAGCTCGACTGGGTCAGCGTCCCCACGGCGATCAGCTCACCGCAGGCGCTGCAGGCGCTCGGCCTGTCGCTCATGACGGCGACGGCCGCCACCATCGTCTGCCTGCTGCTCGGCGTGCCGCTCGCCGTGCTCATCGCCCGCGCGCCGCGCTGGCTCGCCGCGGTGCTGCGGACGTTCACGACGCTGCCGCTCATCCTGCCGCCCCTCGTCGGAGGCATCGCGCTCCTCGCGCTCCTCGGACGCCAGAGCCTGCTCGGCGGGCTGCTCGGGCAGGTCGGCATCCACATCCCCTTCACGACCCCCGCGGTCGTCATCGCGCAGACGTTCGTGGCGATGCCCTTCCTCGTGATCTCGGTCGAGGGGTCGCTGCGCACCGGCGGAACCGCGCACGAGGCCGTCGCAGCGACCCTCGGCGCGCGGCCGTTCACCGTCTTCCGCCGGGTGACGCTGCCGCTCGTCGCGCCCGGGCTCCTCGCCGGCACGGTGCTGTGCTTCGCGCGCGCGCTCGGCGAGTTCGGTGCGACGGCGCTGTTCGCCGGCAACGCCGCCGGTGTGACCCGCACGATGCCGCTCGCGATCTACACGGCCTTCAACGGCGCGGGGGTCGGCGAGGACACGGCCATCGCGCTGTCGCTCATGCTGATCCTCGTCGCGATCGCGGTGCTCGTGCTGATGCGCGGCTGGCGAGCGGATGCCGTCCGATGACTCTGCAGGCCGACCTCCGCACGCGCGCCGGCGCCTTCGTCGTCGAGGCCGCGCTCTCGGCCGACGACGGCGAGGTGCTCGCGGTGCTCGGCCCGAACGGGTCGGGCAAGTCGACGCTTCTGGCCGCCCTCGCCGGGCTCCTGCCGCTCGAGACCGGGGCGATCTCGCTGGACGGTCGCGTCCTCGACGACGTCGGCGCGAACGGACCCTCCGTCCGCGTCCGCCCCGCCGAGCGCCGCGTCGGCCTGCTCGGCCAGCGCCCCCTGCTGTTCCCGCATCTGTCCGCGCTGGAGAACGTCGCGTTCGGCCCGCGCGCACGCGGTGTGTCGCGCGCTCACGCTCGGGCCGATGCGGCGGCCTGGCTCGACCGCCTCGGCGTCGGCGCGTTCGCCCAGCGACGGCCGGCCCAGCTGTCCGGCGGTCAGCAGCAGCGCGTCGCACTCGCCCGCGCGCTGGCGGCGCGGCCGGCGGCGCTGCTGCTGGACGAGCCGTTCGCGGCGCTCGACGTCGAGACCGCGTCGCTCGCGCGACAGCTGGTGGCCGAACAGCGGGATGCGGCCGGCATCCCGATCGTCATGGTGACGCACGATCCGCTCGACGCCGTGCTGCTGGCCTCCCGGACCGCGATCGTCCAGGAGGGCCGCATCATCCAGCAGGGCCCGACCGCCGAGGTGCTCGGCCACCCGCGCTCGCCGTTCGTGGCCGCGCTCGCCGGCGTGAACCTCCTCGCGGGCGCCGGCACCGCGGACGGAACGGTCCGGGTCGCCGGCATCGAGTGGACGGGCGTGGGGGATGCGATCCCCCAGGGAGCGGACGCGACCGTCGTCTTCGCCCCGAGCTCTGTGCGGCTGCACGGTATCGGCGGACCGAACGGTATCGGCGGCTCGAGCGGTGCCGGCGAACTGACATCGGCGCCGAACTCGTGGACCGGAACGGTCGCCACCCTCGAGCCCCTGCCGGGAGGCATGCGGCTGCGGACCGCCGAGCATCCCGCCATCGCGATCGACTGCCCGTCGACCATCGCCGTCGCGAACGGGGTGGCGCCCGGCATCCGTCTCGGCTTCACGATCCACGCCGACGACGTCTCCATACGCGTTTCCGCAATGCGGTAGCTTGTTTTCGGATCCAACGTGGAGGCTCCGGTGCTACGGTTGACGATCCGTAAGGGGGTGACCGATGACGATCACGCGGCTCGGTGCGCCCGACGGGGCGCGGCGACTGGCGTCGACCGGCATGCCCGCCGGGCTCGTCGACGTGTATCGCCGGCCGCTGCGCGACCTGCGGATCTCGATCACCGATCGCTGCAACTTCCGCTGCGTGTACTGCATGCCGAAGGCCGTCTTCGGGCGTGACTACGCGTTCCTCGACCGTGACGAGCTGCTCTCGTTCGAAGAGATCACGCGTATCGCGAGGGTCGCCGCCGCCCACGGCGTTCACAAGATCCGGCTGACCGGCGGGGAGCCGCTGCTGCGGCGCGGGGTCGAGGAGCTGATCTCGCAGCTCGCCGCGCTCCGCACGCCGGACGGCGAGCCGCTCGACATCGCGCTCACCACCAACGGATCCGCGCTCGCCGTGAAGGCCGCCGCACTCAAGGAGGCGGGGCTCACGCGCGTCACCGTCTCCGTCGACTCGCTGGACGACGACCTGTTCCAGCGCATGAACGACGTGCGCTTCCCCGTGAGCCGGGTGCTCGACGGCATCGATGCGGCCCACGACGCGGGGCTCGCGCCCATCCGCATCAACATGGTCGTCAAGCGCGGCCTCAACGACCACGAGGTCGTCGCGATGGCCGAGCACTTCAAGGGCACGCCGTACACCCTGCGGTTCATCGAGTACATGGACGTCGGCAACACCAACGGCTGGACGCTCGACGACGTCGTCTCCTCAGCCGAGGTCGTCGACCGGATCTCTGCCGTGCATCCGCTCGAGCCCGTCGGAGCCATCGTCCCGGGTGAGACCGCGCAGCGCTGGCGGTACGTCGACGGCGGCGGCGAGATCGGCCTGATCTCGAGCGTCACGAACGCGTTCTGCGGCACCTGCAACCGCGCCCGCATCTCCACCGAGGGCAAGCTCTTCACGTGCCTCTTCGCGTCGGAGGGGCACGACCTGCGTGCGCTGCTGCGCGGCGGCGCCACGGATGACGAGCTCGCCGGGGCCATGGCATCCATCTGGGGAGCGCGCGACGACCGCTACTCCGAGATCCGCTCCGGCCTCACACCCGAGCTGCGCGAGCACCGCAAGCGCGTCGAGATGTCGTACATCGGCGGCTGACCGCCGGACCGGCTTACAGGCCGACCCACTCCGAGACGCCGTCGTCGTAGTGCTGGCGCTTCCAGATCGGCACCTCGCGCTTGATGAGCTCGACGAGCCGCTCGCACGCGTCGAACGCCTCGGCGCGATGAGGGGCGGATGCGGCGGCGAACAGCGCGACATCTCCGATGCGAAGGTCGCCCACGCGGTGGGCCGCCGCGAGCGCGAGCCCGGTCTCGGCATGGATGCGCTCGACGCATTCGGCGAGGAACCGCTCGGCCTCCGGGTGCGCGCGGTAGTCGAGGGAGCGCACGGCCTTGCCCCCGTCGTGGTCGCGCACGACGCCGCAGAACATGACGACGGCTCCGCTGGCGTCGGCCTCGACCGCACGGCGGATGGCCGCCTCGTCGAGCGGCTGCTCGGAGACGAGTGCGTACGTAGCGGTCATGGAACGCCTTTCTTGAGGTGCGCAAACCCCGCTGACTTGCCTGACGTGCGCGCGACACGCCCGGCGTGCCGTGCATCTAGGGCAAGTCAGCGGATGGGGGGTCGGAGACGGTCTCGCCGCCGACGGCCGCGAACGCCTGGATGCCCCCGGCGAGGTAGACGACGTCGGCGACGCCGGCGTCACGGAGGATGCGCGCCGCCTGCCGCGCGCGGGGATCCTGCTCGCAGTACACGACGAGCGGCACGGCGGTGCGCTCGGGGAGAGCGCCGTCGCGGAGCTCGCCGATCGGCATCAGGACGCTGTCCGGGATGCGGCGCGCCCGCGCCTCGTGCGGCTCGCGCACGTCGAGCAGCCGCATCCCCTCACCCGCGCGCATCCGTCGCATGAGGTCGGCCGCCGAGACGGCCTCGAGATCGTCTCCCGCGTCGAGGCCGCAGAACAGCTCGTAGTCGACGAGCTCGGTGATCTCCGGCGTCTCGTCCGAGACGCCGTAGCCGATCTCGCGGGTGCGCGCGGTGAGGGCGTCGTAGACGAGCACGCGGCCGAGCAGCGGCTCGCCGATGCCCGTGATGAGCTTGATCGCCTCGGTCGCCAGGAAGGAGCCGACCGCCGTGCACAGGGTCGGCAGCACGCCGCCGAGCTCGCACGACAGAGCCTCGTCCGGGGCCGGCGGCACGGGGAAGAGGTCGCGGTACGTCGGCCCGTGGCCGTGCCACGAGATGCCCACCTGCCCGTGGAAGCGCAGGATCGCACCCCACACGAGCGGGATGCCGGCGAGCACCGCCGCGTCGTTGGCCAGGTAGCGCGTGGGGAAGTTGTCGCTGCCGTCGATGAGCAGGTCGTAGCCGGCGAGCAGCTCCGGCAGGTTCGCGCTCGTCGCCCGCACCGCGTGCGCGTGGATGCGGCATCCCGGCGCGATCGCGGCCACCGTCTCGGCGAGCGAGTCGACCTTCGCGCGCCCGATGTCGGCGACGCCGTGGCTGAGCTGGCGGTGCAGATTGGATGCCTCGACCACGTCGTCGTCGATGATTCCGATGGTGCCGACACCGGCCGCGGCGAGCGCGGGGACGACGGCGCTGCCGAGGCCGCCGGCGCCGATCACGAGCACACGGGCCGCACCGAGGCGCCGCTGCGCGTCCTCGCCGAAGCCGGGGAGCATAAGCTGGCGGCTGTAGCGGGCGATGCGGTCGGCATCCAGCGGCGGACCCGGCTCGACGAGCGGACTCATGCCTGCGATTCTACGCCGACCGCTCCGCATGGCGGACTTTCTTTTCCGCTTTACGGATGCGCGCTTCCGCATCCTGGGTATCATGGGCCTATGGCGACGGTCACGGTGCGGTACTTCGCCGCTGCGGCGGACGCGGCGGGGCGCGAACAGGAGCAGCTCGAGCTCGGACCCGACGCGACCGTGCTGATCCTCCGCGAGCTTCTGCTCGAGCGCTACGGCACCGCGATGGAGCGCGTCCTGCGCTCGGGCTCGTTCCTCGTCGACGGCATCGTCCGACGCTCGCCGTCGACACCGCTCGGTGCGAGCGTCGACGTCCTCCCTCCCTTCGCGGGAGGGTGACGCGTGCGCACCCATCTCGAGCATCAGGATGCGGCGGCAGCTCTGCTCGCGCCCCTCGCCGAGCACCTCGCGGACCCGGCTGTCGCCGAGGTCGTCCCGGTGGGCGCGGCCCCCGGACGCATCCTGTCCACCGACATCGCGTCGCCGACCTCGCTGCCGCGCTTCGCGAACTCGCAGATGGACGGCTACGCGGTCCGCTCGGCCGACCTGGCATCGGCATCCCCCGAATCCCCCGTGCGCCTGCCGGTCGGCCGCACCAGCGCGGCGGGAGATCCGATCGCGACGATGGATGCGGGCACCGCCGCCCCCGTCATGACCGGCGCGGCGGTGCCGCACGGCGCCGACGCGGTGGTGCCGATCGAGCGGGCCGATCCACCGCGGTTCATCGGCATCGGCGCCGGCACGCACGACGCTCCGGCCGGCACGGCGGTGGCCTTCACCGCCCCCGTCGCACCCGGCACCTTCATCCGCGACATCGGCACCGACATCGCTGAGGGCGACGTGCTGCTGCGTGCCGGCACCCGTCTCGGCGCGGCTCAGCTCGGCTCGCTCTCCGCCTCCGGCGTGGTCGAGGTGCCCGTGCGGCCGCGCGCGCGCGTGCTCGTGCTCTCGACGGGACAGGAGCTGCGGGACCCGGGCGTCGCCTTCGATCCCGACGCCGACAGCGGCGCGATCTACGACGCGAACTCGACGATGCTCGCCGCGGCGATCGCCGATGCGGGCGCCGTCGCGGTGACGGATGCCGCCCCCGACGACGCGGCTGCGGTCGTCGCCGTGCTCGAGGCGCACCCCGAGGCCGACCTCGTCGTCACGACCGGGGGCGTGAGCGCGGGAGCCTTCGAGGTCGTCCGCGACGCGCTGGCGCCGCTCGGCGTCGAGTTCGGGCCGGTCGCGATGCAGCCCGGCGGTCCGCAGGGACTGGGGACCGCCGCACTGCCGAGCGGACGCTCGGTGCCGGTCGTCGCCTTCCCGGGAAACCCGGTCTCGGCCCTCGTGTCGTTCGAGCTCTTCCTGCGGCCGGTGCTGCGCGGCCTCGCGGGCCTGCCGACACGTCGGCCTGTGGAGCGCGCCGTGCTGGCGCATCCCGTGTCATCGCCCGCCGCGCGGCACCAGGTGCGCCGGGCGACGCTGCGCGCGGACGGCACCGTCGAGGTCGGGGCGCCGAGCTCGCACCTGCTGCACGCCTACGCGCTGGCGAACGTGTTCGTGCACCTCCCGGTCGGCGTGGAGTCCCTCCCCACCGGCGCGGAGGTCGAGATCTGGAGGATCGATGACTGAGACGGCGGAGCCGCGGGACCCGCAGCTGACCCACCTGCGCGCCGATGGCTCGGCGCACATGGTCGATGTGACCGACAAGGCGGTGACCCGCCGCGAGGCGCGCGCCCAGGCCGTGCTGATCACGACCCCTGAGGTCGTCGCGGCCATCGCCGACGGCACCCTGCCCAAGGGCGAGGCCCTCGGCACCGCGCGCCTGGCCGGCATCATGGGGGCGAAGCAGACGTCGAACCTCATCCCGCTGTGCCACCCGCTTCCCCTCACGAAGCTGGCGGTCGATCTCGAGCCCGGTGACGACCGCGTCCGGATCGTCGCGACGGCCGTGACCGACGGCGTGACCGGCGTCGAGATGGAGGCGCTGACGGCCGCGAGCATCGCGGCGCTGACCCTCTACGACATGATCAAGGCCGTCGACAACCGCGCGGTCATCACGGATGTGAAGGTGCTGGCGAAGTCCGGCGGCAAGAGCGGCGACTGGTCGATCGAGTAGCTCTCCGCGTTCGGCGAGCACGCCGTCCGGGTCCGCCCCCACGTACGTGCCGGGCGTCGATACGACGCCCGGCGACGGTCGAGTCAGTACGACTTGCGCGCGCGGCGCACCCGCCACACGAGGAGGGGTCCGACCACCAGCGCCAGCAGTCCGCCGACGATCAGCTCGATCGGCACGGTCCCGCCGGTGGGGCCCAGCTCGCCGGATCCCGAAGCGGTGGTCGAACCGGGGCCGGACGCCGAGCCGGAGCCCGCGGCCGGCGCCAGCACCGTGAGCGGAGCGGTCAGCGTGCGCGTCCCGCCCGTCGCGGACACGCCGATCGCCACGACAGTGTGCGCCCCGACCGGTGCATCGGCGGGGATCGTCACACTGGCGGAGAATGCGCCGCCCGCATCGACGACCGCCGACCCCAGCGCGGTCGGTGTCGAGTACATCCCGATCTCGACCGTGGTGCCGGGGAGGAATCCCGTTCCGGACACCGCGATCGCCCCACCGGCCGCCACCTGCGCCGGCGTCAGGGTGAGGGGCCCGTCGCCCGACGGGACCGTGGCCGGCAGCGACACCCGCAACGCGACCGTCACCGTCACCGTCGTGAGGAACGATCCGGCCGAGTTCGTCGCGGTGACCATGATCGTGCTGGCCCCGTGGTCTGCGACTGCGGGCGTCCCGTGCAGGGTCGCCGTGCCGTCGCCGTTGTCCGTGAGCGTGAGCCAGGACGGGAGGCCGGTCGCCGTGATGGCGGGGGTCGGGTGGCCGGAGGCGGTGATGTCGATGGTGCGCACGGCTCCCGGCAGCACGGTGACCGGGGAGATCGGAGCGATCGCGGGCTCGGTCGACACCGTGATCGTGGCCGCCGTCGATGTCGCAGACCCCGCGACGTTCGTGAAGACCGCGCGGAAGGATGCGCCGTCGTCGGCGAGCGCTGCCGTGAACCCGAGGGTCGTCGAGGTCGCGCCCGGCACGTCCGTCCAGGGGCCGCCGTCGGAGCGCTGCCACTGCACGGTCGGAGCGGGGTGGCCGCTCGCGGCGGCGGTCAGCGTCACCGGGTCGCCGGCGAGCACGGAAGCAGCCGACGGTGATGCCGTCACGGCCGGTGCCTCGTCCACGACGAGCGTGAACGCCTGGGTCGTCGAGCCGGTGGCGTTCGTCGCGATCAACTGAAGAGGATACGACCCTCCCGCCCCGGCATCCGGCGTCCCCGAAAGTTGTGCGGTGCCCGGAGCGCCAGGGGTGAAGACGACGCCCGAGGGCAGCGTCCCGGTCAGGCTGAGCGTCGCCGCAGCGGGGAAGCCGGGATCGACCGCCGGGATGAACGACCCGGCCGTCCCCACGGTGAAGGTCGCCGTGTCGACGCTGGTGAAGGCGGGCTTCACGCCCACCCGCTGCACGTCGACGGTGACCGGGATGCTCGCGTTCTGGAACGTCGCCGCGGCCCCTCCTGCCCCGCCCGTCGATCCCGCCGTGAAGGTCGACGACGCGACGCCCGAGCCGAAGCTCGAGGGCGACGTCACGGTCGAGCCGGCAGGGGCGGCGCCGGTCCAGGTGACCGGGAGGCCGGCGAAGGCGGTGAGGTCGGATGCCGCGACCGCGGCGCCCGCCGAGTCGGTGAGGAGCGATGCCGTCAGCGTGGAGGTGCCGCCGGAGGCCACGGTCGAGGGAGACGCGCTCGTGGTCAGCGTGAGGTACGGCTGCGTCGCCCCCGTCGTCGCGGCGACATCGCATCCGGCGGTTCCCGCGCCCGTCGCACACCCCCACCAGTTCTCGGTCGCATCCGCGGTGACGGCAGCGTCGGTCGCGAACGCGGGCGCGGTGTTGCCGAAGAACACGTTGAAGTTCGCGTCGACCGACCCGCCGGTGGCGTCGATCGCGCTTCCCGTGCCGGCTGCGTTCGACGTGAAGACGTTCCGTGTGACCGTCGCGGTGCCGCCCTGCTGCCAGATCGCGCCGCCCCGCGCGGGCGAGGCATCCGCCGTCGCAACGGTGTTGCCGTCGAAGGTGTTGCCGGAGATCTGGATGGATGCCGTGGCCCCCCAGTCGACCGAGTAGGCGATCGCCGCTCCGCCGCCGGCAAGGCCGTGCGCGGTCTGGGCGGTGTTCGTCAGGAACCGCGAGCCGGTGACGGTGAGCTTCTCTCCGGGTGCGCCGGTGGCCAGGTACGAGACCGCGCCGCCCGACGAGGTGCCGCTGTCGTTGCCGCTGAAGGTCGAGTCCTCGATCGTGAGCGATCCGCCCATGAACTGGATCGCGCCGCCCGGGCCCGCCGGGGCGGACGACCGGTTGTCGGTGAACACCGATCGGCGCACGGTGAGCGCATCGCCGGCGCTCGTGAGCGTGGAGCCGGCGATGATCGCCCCGCCGCCGACCACGCTGTCGCGGCCGCCCTGGAGCGTGAGGTCCTGGACCGTCACGGACACGCCGCCGACGAGATCGGGGTCGGTCGTCATGAGCTGGGTCGAGCCGTTGCCGATGAGGCGCGCCGTTCCCGACGTGGGACCGGCGACCGTGATGTCGGAGCCCGCTTTCGTTCCGACGACGAGCGCTCCGTCGGTCAGCGTGTAGTCGCCCACGGGCACGCTGACGGTCTGCGCCCCGCCGAGGTTGCCGGCGACGCACAGCGCGGTGCGCAGCGTGACCGGGTCGGGTGGCATCGTCACGAAGCTCGGGTCGGTGCAGGCGCCCGGTGCGTCGCCGTCCGCGGTCGTCGTGACCGAGATCGTCGCGGCGTAGGCCGGAACCGCCACCACCACGCTCGCGGCGACCGCCGCCAGCACGACGGCCATCGCCCCCAGTCGCCGCCGAGTCCCCTTCGTGGGCATGAAGACCCCCCTCAGTCATGCACCTCGCCAGATGCTATCGGCCCGAGGGGCGCCACGTCACGGGTCATCGTGCAGAAGGTCCGTGTGCAGCGGCCTCACCGTGCAGTATTGTCGCGGTTGGGGAGGGGCATCGCATGGGGACTGGCATCTCGCGACGCGTCATGTTGGCGGCATCGGTCGGGGGCATCGCCGTGGTCGCGGCACCCACCGGCAGCGCCGCCGTCGCGGCTTCGAGGGCCGCCACCGGCTCACCCGTTCAGATCGCGGCCGCGGCCAGGGGCGCCGCCTCGGATCCGTCTCGCCCGGTGCGCTCCGAGTTCACCGATCACATCGGCGAGATCTACGACGCCCTGTCGCCGTGGGCGCCGCACCGACTCCGTCTCGACGGCGTGGCAGACCTCGCGTCGGGGACGGACGGCGAGAACTCCTTCCGGCTCTCGTTCTCGACCGACGACACCGCGCGCGACGGCATCTACCACGTGACCTCGCCCACGGGGGCCCGTCACATCATCTATCTCGGACGCGTGGGCCCTTCCGCGGGCACGCTCGAGGCGATCGTCGACCGCACGCGATGACCACCGACATCCGCCCGCACGTCGCGCTGCGTCGCACGACGCTCGAGGACCCTGCCGTCGCCGAGGTCCTCGCCGAGCACTGCGCGCAGGAGTTCTCCGCCGTCGACGAGCGGATGCGCGGCCCGCTCGTCGAACTGCAGCTGCGCGCGCGGCTCGGCGGCTTCGCCGACGCCTTCCCGCGGTCGACGGCGCGACTGCTCGTGCGCGACGGACGCGTCGTGGGGTATGCGATCGTCGACGACTCCGGTCCGGACACTCGTCTGGTGGATCTTGTCGTACGGCCCGACTCCCGCCGGACCGGCGTCGCCACCGCCTTCCTCGACGAACTGATCGAAGAGGCGGATGGCTCCGCCCGCGCGATCGCGCTCTCCGTGACCCCCGGCAGTCCGGCCGCGCACCTCTACGCCGCCCACGGCTTCGCCCTCGACGACGTCGCCGCACCGGACCCGCTGCACCGTGGGATGCGACGGGTTTCCGCATCCACCCCCACACGCCGAAAGGACGCGCGATGAGCGAACCGTACATCGGCGAGATCCGGCTGTTCGCCGGTTCCTTCGCACCTGCAGGGTGGGCGCCGTGCGACGGCCGGCTGCTCGCGATCTCCGACTACGACGCGCTGTTCGCCCTCATCGGCACCACCTACGGCGGCGACGGGCAGTCGACCTTCGCGGTTCCCGACCTGCAGGGGCGGACGCCTCTGCATCCCAGCCCGAGTCATCCGCTGGGCCAGATGGGCGGCGCCGAGTCGGTGACGGTCACGACGCAGGCCATGCCGCCTCACACGCATGCCGCGCCGGCGGCGGCGAGCCCGACGACGACCTCGCCCGCGGGGGCGGGCTGGTCCGCTCAGGCGACCGCCGCGTACGCGCCGGGTCCTGGGGCAGCGCCCCTCGCGCCGACGGCTCTCGGCGCAGCCGGCGGCAGCCAGCCGCACGAGAACATGCCGCCGTTCCTCGTGAGCACGTACATCATCTCCCTCTTCGGCATCTTCCCGTCGCAGACCTGATCGAAGAACAACCTGACAGCAGAGAGGTGCGTGGATCATGAGCGAGCCCTTCCTGGGTGAGATCCGTCGGGTCTCGTTCGCGTTCGCCCCGAAAGGGTGGGCGCTGTGCAACGGCGCGCTCCTCCCGATCAACCAGAACCAGGCGTTGTTCTCGCTGCTCGGAACGACCTACGGAGGAAACGGGGTCACGACGTTCGCCCTTCCCGACCTGCGCGGCCGCATCGCGTTCGGCGTGGGCTCGTCGCTGCCCCAGGGCGCCGTCGGAGGCGAAGAGACGCACACGCTGACCGTCGCGGAGATCCCGCCGCACACCCACGTGCCCGCGGCGACGACGGCCGCCGCGACCACCGTGAACCCGACCGGGGCCACGTGGGCGAGCACCCCGCAACCCGCTTATGCGACCGGCGGCACGGAGTCGCTCCATCCGTCCGCGATCGGCCTCGCGGGGGGCGGGCAGCCGCACGAGAATATGCCGCCGTACCTCTCGATCAACCACATCATCGCCCTCCAGGGCATCTTCCCCTCGCGCAACTGACCGGAGCGACGACAATGAGCGACCCCTTCGTCGGCGAGATCCGCACCGTCGGCTTCAACTTCGCCCCGACCGGCTGGGCTCTGTGCTCAGGCCAGCTGATCCCCATCTCGCAGAACACGGCGCTCTTCTCGCTCCTCGGCACGTTCTACGGCGGTGACGGAAGGTCGACCTTCGCGCTGCCGAACCTCAACGGCGCGATGGCGATCGGCGCTGGGCAGGGCCCGGGGTTGACTCCGCGCAGCGTCGGCGACCTGGGCGGGGTGGAGGCCGTCACGCTCATCGAGAACGAGCTCCCGCTTCACACGCACCAGCCGATCGGGTCGACGGCGACGGGTACCACCGGCGACGCGCAGAACGCCACGTGGGCGGAGCCGCGGCTCGGCCGGGCGCAGCGCGCCGCGTACGGGATGCCTCCCGCAGCCGCCATGTCACCCGTGGGGTTCACCGGCGGCGGCGCTGCGCACAACAACATGCCGCCGTACCTTGCGATGTACTACATCATTGCGCTGCAGGGCATCTTCCCGCCCCGCTCCTGAGGCTCACCCGCGTCCGGACGGCGGGTTCTCGTCGGGATGCAGCGCCGTGAACAGCGAGTACGTCTCGCCGTCGGCATCCGGACCCCGCTCCTTGAACTCGTTCGCGAGCGCGTAGAGGCGGTCCTCGAGCTCGGCCTTGTGCTCGGCGTTGAGCTTCAGCCCGAGCCACGTGATGTCGAGCTCGTCGGCCTCCAGATGGGCGATCTGCTGTAGGAACGTCTCGACCAGCACCGGACCGCCGCCGGGCATCGACGTGCCCCACGAGAGCCCGGTCGCCCGGTAGGGCACCTCTCTCGCGCCCTGCCGCCCGACGCGCGCGGGCTCCGCCGCGAGGAAGCCGGTCTGCACGAGCGTGCGCACATGGTGCAGCGTCGTGCCGGGATTCACGCCCAGCAGGTCGGCCAGCTCCTTGTTCGTGCGCGCTTCGAAGGCGCACAGCCGCAGGATGCGCATGCGCAGGGGCGAGCTCAGTGCGCGAGCCTTCGCCTGGCTCTCAGCATCCGCATCCTCGAGGCTGATCTCGATGCGCTGCTCGTCCCCCATGCGCAGACTCTACGCGACTGATTGACATGTCTCAATCGAGGGCGCAGACTGATTGACATGTCTCAATCACAGGATGCCGGGGCCCTCGAAGACGGCTCACCCCGAGAGCCCGCGCCCGTCGCCGAGCGCTCCTTGTGGCACGACGGGAACTTCCTGACCCTGTGGAGCGGCCAGACCCTCAGCGAATTCGGCGCGCAGATCTCGATGCTCGGCATCCCGGTGCTCGCCGTCGTGCTGCTCGACGCGACCGCCTTCCAGGTCGGGGTGCTCGACGCCTCCGGACTCGTCGCCTTCCTGCTGATCGGCCTGCCCGCGGGCGTATGGGTCGACCGGATGCGCAAGCGCCACGTGATGATCTGGGCCGATGCCGTGCGCGCGGTCGCGATCGGAACGATTCCGGTGATGTGGATGCTCGGCACCCTCCACATCTGGCAGCTCTACGCCGTGGCCTTCGTCATCGGCATCGCCACGGTGTTCTTCGACGTCTCGTACCAGAGCATCATCCCGTCACTCGTGCGTCCGGGCCAGATCGCCGAGGCCAACGGCAAGCTCCAGGCCACGCAGCAGGTGGCCCAGCTCGCCGGACCGGCGATCGGCGGCGGACTGATCTCGCTGGTGACGGCACCGTTCGCGATGATCGTGACGGCGTTCACATACGTCGTGTCGTTCATCGCGCTCCTGCTGACGCGCGATCACGAGGCCGCGCGCCCGGCCCACGAGCACGAGCCGATGCTGCGCGAGATCGGCGAGGGGCTGCGCTGGGTGTTCGGCAACCGCTACCTGCGACGCATCGTCGGCACGACCGGTGCCTCGAACTTCTTCAACATCGTCGCGATGACCATGCTGCCGATCTTCCTGCTGCGCGAGCTCGGGATGACGGCGGCCGCGATGGGCCTGATCTTCTCGCTCGGCGCGGTCGGAGGCGTGGTCGGTGCGATCGCCACACCGCACATCGTGCGGTGGGTCGGCGAGGCGCGCGCCATCCCCCTCAGCGCCCTGGGCTTCTCCATCGTCGGAGTCTTCCTCCCCCTCGCCGCCCTCACCCCGGCGATCGCGTTCCCGCTGCTCGTCGCCCAAGGCTTCATCGCCGGGTTCACGGTGCTCGTCTACAACATCACGCAGGTCACCTTCCGGCAGCGGATCACGCCGCCCCGCCTGCTCGGGCGGATGAACGCGTCGGTGCGCTTCGTCGTGTGGGGAGTCATGCCGATCGCCTCGCTGCTCTCGGGCGCCCTCGGAACGTGGCTCGGTATCGTCCCGACCATGTGGATCGGCGCGACCGGCCAGCTGCTGTCGGCGCTCTTCGTGGTGGCGGGCCCGTTCTGGGCGATGCGCACCCTCCCCGACGCCGAGCCCGCCTCGGCCTGACCCGCGCACGGCGCGGCGCGTCGCGGCCGGAAGGCTGGTCGGGGGTGGACGGCCAGAGTAGGCTCGCGGCCACCGAGGGGTGGGCGACGGGGCCGATCGCTCCATCAGTGCCGGGAACGACGGGTGTGAGGTGAGACCTATGGCTGACCAGAAGGACAGCGTGCGGAGCAAGGTCGAGGACTGGCTTCAGGTCGAAGTCATCGATCCGATGAACGACTTCCGCAATCCACGACAGGAGTGGCGGCGGCTCACGTCGGAGGTGTTCGGCACCTTCCTGCTCGTCATCGTCGCCGCCGGCGGCGGCATGATGAGCCAGGCCTATCCCGGGCAGATCAGCCGTGCCGCCGCCGTGGTCGCACCCGGGCTCATGGTGATGGGCGTCATCCTGTTCATGGGCAAGATCTCGGGCGCCCACCTGAATCCGGCGGTGACACTGGCGTTCTCGATGCGCGGCGACTTCCCGTGGCGGCGCGTGCCCGGCTACATCATCGCCCAGCTCGCGGGCGCCACGCTGGCATCCCTCGTCCTGACCTGGATCATCGGGGTCTCCGCCAAGTACGGCTCGAACTATCCCGCGTCCTCGGCCACGTCGTTGCAGGCGTTCTGGATGGAGACGCTGCTGACCCTCGGCCTCGTGAGCGTGATCCTCGGCACCGCGTCCGGCGCCCAGAACATCGGAGTCCTCGGCGCCCTCGGCGTCGGCGGCTACATCGCCCTCGCGGGCCTGTGGGGCAGCCCGATCTCGGGCACCTCGATGAACCCGGCCCGCACTTTCGGCCCCGACCTCGCGAGCCTCGACTTCACGGCGTACTGGGTCTACCTCGCCGGGCCGCTCCTCGGTGCCGTCCTCGCGGTGCTCCTCGCCTACGTCCTGCGCGGAGCGGGCGGGGGCCAGAGCGGCTCCGCAGCCGCGCAGGGCGACATCGACACCGAGGTGCAGCGCCCCGGCAAGAAGTAGCCCCTACTCCTCGACCAGCTCCGCCTCGACGACCTCCTCGACGGCGGGGCCGTCGCTCGTCAGCACGAGCGACGAGCCGTCGGCCGCGACATCCACGCGCACCACGTCGCCGTCGCGCACGCGCCCGGCCAGCAGCGCCATCGCCAGGCGGTCCTGGATCTCGGACTGCATGAGCCGGCGCAGCGGTCGCGCGCCGAAGATCGGATCGTAGCCGCGCTCGGCGAGCCACGCCCGGGCGTCGGGCGTGACCGCGAGGGTGAGCCGGCGCTCCCGCAGGCGCTGGTGCAGCTGGTCGACCGACAGCTCGACGATCTGCGCGAGGTCGTCCTCGCTGAGCGCCGAGAACATGACGATGTCGTCGAGCCGGTTCAGGAACTCGGGCTTGAACGCCTGCCGCACGATCGCCATGACGGTGTCGCGCTTCTCGTCGGCCGACAGCGTCGGATCGATGAGCACAGGCGATCCGAGGTTCGACGTGAGGATCAGGATCACATTGGTGAAGTCGACCGTGCGCCCCTGCCCATCGGTCAGGCGGCCGTCATCCATCACCTGCAGCAGGACGTCGAAGACCTCGGGATGCGCCTTCTCCACCTCGTCGAGGAGCACGACCGAGTACGGGCGCCGACGCACCGCCTCGGTCAGCTGCCCGCCCTGCTCGTAGCCGATGTAGCCGGGAGGGGCGCCGACGAGGCGCGAGACGGTGTGCTTCTCGCCGTACTCGGACATGTCGATGCGCACCATGGCGTGCTCGTCGTCGAAGAGGAACTCCGCGAGCGCCTTCGCGAGCTCGGTCTTTCCGACGCCGGTCGGGCCGAGGAAGAGGAACGAGCCCGTCGGCCGATGCGGATCGCTGATGCCGGCGCGCGAGCGGCGCACCGCATCCGACACCGCCTTCACGGCCTCCTTCTGGCCGACCAGGCGCCTGCCGAGCTCCCTCTCGAGGTGCAGCAGCTTCTCGGTCTCCCCCTGCATGAGGCGGCCGACCGGGATGCCGGTCCACGCGGCGATGACGGCCGCGATGTCCTCGTCGGTGACCTGGTCGTTGACCATGCGGTCCTCGGAGGACTCCGCCTGCTCGGCCACCATCAGCTCGCGCTCGAGGCTCGGGATCTCGCCGTACAGCAGGCGCGAGGCCCGCTCGAGGTTGCCCTCGCGCTGTGCGCGCTCGGCCTCGCTGCGGGCGGCGTCGAGCTTCGACTTCAGGTCGCCGACGCGGTTGAGCGTCGCGCGCTCCTGCTCCCATCGCGCCTGCAGGTCGTCGAGCCGCTCCTGCTCTGCGCCGAGGTCCGCGCGCAGCTTCGCGAGCCGCTCGCGCGAGGCTTCGTCCTTCTCCTTCTTCAGGGCGAGCTCCTCGAGCTTCAGGCGGTCGACGTGCCGGCGCAGCTCGTCGATCTCGAGCGGCGCCGAGTCGATCTCCATGCGCAGCCGCGACGCGGCCTCGTCGATGAGGTCGATCGCCTTGTCGGGCAGCTGGCGGCTCGGGATGTAGCGGTTCGACATGGATGCGGCGGCGATGAGCGCGCCGTCCGAGATCGCGACCTTGTGATGCGCCTCGTAGCGCTCCTTGAGGCCGCGCAGGATCGCGACGGTGTCCTCGACCGACGGCTCGCCCACGTAGACCTGCTGGAAGCGGCGCTCGAGCGCCGCATCCTTCTCGATGAACTCTCGGTACTCGTTGAGCGTGGTGGCGCCGATCAGGCGCAGCTCGCCGCGCGCGAGCATCGGCTTCAGCATGTTGGACGCCGCGACCGACCCCTCGCCGCCGCCCGCTCCCATGAGCACGTGGAGCTCATCGATGAAGGTGATGATGCGGCCGTCGGACTCGGTGATCTCCTTGAGCACGCTCTTCAGGCGCTCCTCGAACTGGCCGCGGTACATCGCACCCGCCACGAGGGCGGAGATGTCGATGGTGACGAGCTCCTTGTCCTTGAGCGACTCGGCGACATCGCCCGCGACGATGCGCTGCGCGAGGCCCTCGACCACGGCCGTCTTGCCGACGCCGGGCTCGCCGATGAGCACGGGGTTGTTCTTGGTGCGGCGGGTCAGCACCTGGCTGACCCGTCGGATCTCGCTGTCCCGACCGATGACCGGGTCGAGCTTGCCCTGGCGGGCGCGGTCGGTGAGGTTGATCCCGAACTGCTCGAGGGCGCTCTGCGCGTCTTCCTGCCCGGGCTGCTGCGTGGCGTTCATACGACTCCTGGAAGTCTCCGGCTCAAAGTTGAGTCTTCGGCGCTCAAGTTTACCACCAGACCCTGGTAGAGGACAATCGGGGCATCGACAGAGGGGGTCCGATGTTTCTGATCAACGCGTACATGCTGTGTTTCCCCGGTGCCGCGCAATGCGCCCTGGGGGAGAAGGTGGATTACACGCCCGCGTGGATCCCGGTCGCGATCCTGCTGGTCGCGGTCGTCATCGGCCTGGTCATCGGCCTCGCACAGCGCAGACAGGAGTAGCGGGCGGATCAGCCGCCGCGCGCCTCGATCTCGCCGGTCGCGTCGTCGTAGGCGCGGCGAACGGTCGCGCCTATCCACTCGTTGCCCTTGTAAATGTTCTCGGGCCCGACCTCGGCGGCGAGGCCGCCGGCATCCAGGCGCGCGATCACCGCGGCCTCCGCGGCGACGACCTTCAGCGCGCCGTCGACCTCGCGCAGTCGGCCCGCGAAGCGGCGCAGCACGTCGACGTGCGACAGGCCGATCTGGTCGATGCCGCGCAGCCGCACGATGACGACCGCGCCGTGGGAGGTCGCATCCACCGCCGGCAGCTGCTTCTCGAACACCGGAGCGCTCGCGAAGAACAGGCTGCCGTACGGCTGGAGGATCACCACCTGACCGCCGGGCACGACGGCCGGCGGATCGCTCTCGCGCGCACGTCCGTCGCCCTCGAGGTGCAGCTGCCGGACGCGGATCTGGTTCGACTGCTCCGCGACGTACAGGATGATCCCGAGGCCGACCCCGACCAGCACCGCGAACTGCAGCGGGATGACGAGGGTCAGCGCGAAGGTGACCGCCATGATCGCCGCGGGGAGCGGTCCGGACTTCACGACCGAGTGCACGCGGCTGGGCTTGACCGTGAGCACGCCGACGTAGATGAGGAGTCCGGCGAGGGAGGGCATCGCGATGTAGCCGACGGCGTCGGCGGCGAACAGGATGACGAGCACCATGACGCCGCTCGCGATGAACAGCGACAGGCGCGATTTCGCACCTGACTGCACGAGGATCGACGAGCCTGCCATCGAACCGCCGACGGGCATGCCCTGGAAGAGACCGGAGACGATGTTGCCGGCGCCCTGACCGATGAAGTCCCGGTTCGTGTCGGGGCGGCGTCCGTCGGGGGTGGGGATGCCGGCCGACACCGCGGCGCCCTGCACCAGGCCGATGAAGGCGAGCGAGACGGCCGGGATCAGGAGGTTCGGCGCGTCGGCCAGGTCGGGCAGCACGGGCACGGGCAGCGACCGCGGGACGTGCACGATGTCGTCCAGGAGGACGGCGGGATGCGCCACCCAGAGGTTGAGGAGTGCGGCGGCCGCCGAGCCGACGACGACGGCGAGCACCAGACTCAGGCTCCCGATCCGCGTCGAGCGGAATGAGAGGATCACCAGCGCGGTGATGGCGCCGCACACGAGCGACGGGATGCTCCACTGCCCGATGTGCAGGAACACGTCGATGGTCTTCAGAAGGCGGTTGGCACCCCGGCCCTGATAGCCCGTGAGGTTGGACAGCTGCCCCAGCACGATGTTGATGCCGATCGCCGTGACGAAGCCGGTCATGACGGCGGTCGGAACGAAGCTCACGAGGCGTCCGGCGCGCACGAGCCCGGCGATGGCCATGACGATGCCGGTCATCAGGGCGAGCGTCGAGAGGCTCCGGTTCGGGTCGGGCGCCGACTCGAGGCCGGCATCCGACACCACCAGGGCCATCGCGCTCGTCGCCTGCACGGCCATGAGCGCACTGCCGGTGAGGATCGCCGCGCCCGCCATGCCGAACAGATACCCGTAGAGGCCGGCGAGCGGGTTGACGCCGGCGAGCACGCCGGCGGCCAGCCCATCCGGGACGCCCTCGATGCCGAGGATCAGGCCGGATGCGGCATCCTTCCCCAGCGTCGTGCGCGAGAACCAGGTCCTCGGATTCCACCCCACGGTCACACGCTAGTGACCCGATCGGCAGCGCGGCCACCCGCGCCCCTGACGGCCATCCGCGAAACGCCGCGACACGCGCCGTCGCCCGTTACTCCCAGCTTCCTCCCAGGTTCGCTATGGTGTGACCACGGTGCTCCTGGAAGGCACCTGCGCGAGAACGACCGGCGAGCCCCGCTCGCCGTGTTCGCGCCCAAGATGAAGGGATCTCTTCATGACTGACAACACCACCGCGAGGTCGGGCTGGGCGGGCTGGGGCACGTTCGCAGCCGTCATCCTCATCGTGAGCGGCGCCATCGACGCCTTCCACGGCCTGCAGGCACTCATCGGGCCCGACACGGCCTACTTCCTGGGCAAGATCGGGCTGTTCTCGATCGACGTCCAGGGGTGGGGCTGGTGGCACCTGATCGCAGGCATCCTGCTCATCCTCATCGGCATCGCGCTGCTCGGCGGCCAGAGGTGGGCGCGCATCACGGCCATCGTGCTCGTCGCGATCAACGCGTTCGGCCAGATCACGCTGATCGACGTTCAGCCGTGGCTCTCGCTCGCCGTCCTCGCGCTCGACATCGTCGTGATCTACGCCCTGACGGTGCACGGCCGCGAGATCGACGCCGCGAAGGGCTGACACCCACTCGGAACGACGCCCCGGCTCCCGCTCTGCGAGGGTCGGGGCGTTCGCCGTCTACCGGCCGCGCGCCAGCGCGCGCTCGTAGACCTCAACCATCGCCGCCGTGCGCGACGACTGGCGGAACCGCTCTCGCACCGTCGGGTCGGGCGTACGCGGGCGGCCCGACGCGATGTCGGCTGCCGCCGCCCGCAGCGCGTCGGCGAGAGCGGTGACCGAGTCGTCGCGCACCGGCCAGAGGCCCGTTCCGAGCTCGTCGGCGAGATCGGGGTCGCTGACGATCGACGGCGTGCCGAGCGAGGCCGCCTCGAAGATCGTCATGCCCTGCGTCTCGAAGCCGATCGACGTCTGCACGACGGCATCGGCGGCGGCGATCCGCTGCAGCACCTGCGGATAGTGCAAGCGTCCCGCAAAGCGCACCGAGGCCCGCGGCCGCAGCTTGGCGACGAGCCGGCGCGCCGCGCGCAGCTGGCCGCCGCCGCCGATCACCTCGACGTCGGCGTCGATGCCCGATGCCGCGAGCGCCTCGAGGAAGGGCAGCAGCCTCTTCTCCGGGCTCATGCGTCCGATCCACACGAGGCGCGGCGGGCCGGGCGCACGCTCGGGGGATGCCGCCGCCAGCACGCCCTCGAGCACGTCGTCGTCGATGCCGTTCCAGATGACGTCGACGTACGGGAACACGCCGTGCAGCTCGAGCCGCTCGGCGAAGTGCCCCGAGGGTGCGGTGACCGCAGCCGACAGAGCCGCGAGACGGTGGAGGTACGCCCACCCGTCGTGCCCCTGTCGGCGATCCGGCGGGAATCGGGTCCCTGCCGCGGATCCTCCCGATTCCGGCCGGATCACCGCCGATGCACCGGAGGCGCTCGGGCGCAGGGCACGGCGCTCCCACGCGTTGAGCACGCGCATGACGAGCTGGGGGAAGGGCGCCGTCGCCTCGATCCCGACCTCCACCCGGTTGTGCATGGTGTGCACGACCGGCAGGCCGTGGCGCCCCGCGAAGCGGTGGCCGATGAACGCACCCCAGAAGTCGGCCTGCACGTGCACGACGTCCACCGGCGGCCGGTCGGCCATCGCACGGTCGAGCCAGCGGTCGGTGCGCCGGCTCGGCCACGTCATCGCGTACTCCAGGTCGAGCGTGATCGGGATGCTCGGCAGATCGAGGTACGCGGCATCCTTCCGCGCTTCGCGCGCGCGACGGCCGTGCATGCGCGGCGCGACCACAGACACCGTGTGCCCGGCGCGCTCCAGGTAGGTCTTCTGCAGGCGCATGGAGACCTGGGCTCCGCCCAGCGACTCGAGGTGCTGGTCGCCGAAGAAAACGACGTGCACGGCGGGCCTCAGAGGGGCAGCGGTGCGCCGCGGTAGAGCGCCTCGAAGGTGTCGAGAGTGCGGTTGATGTCGTGCACGGCGACCATGTCGAGGGATGCCTGCTGCATCCGCAGCCGCTCCTCCGGCGATGCCGTCAGCACGCGGGTGATGCGGTCGGCCAGCGCGTCGACGTCGCCCGGCGGGAAGAGGTAGCCGTTCTCTCCGTCGTGGACGAGGTGCGGGAGCGCGACGGCATCCGCGGCCACGACCGGCAGGGCCGATGCCATGGCCTCCATCGTGGCGATCGACTGCAGCTCGGCGATCGACGAGATGACGAAGAGGCTCGCCTCGGAGTAGAGGCGCCGGAGCTCCTCGTCCGACGCACGGCCGACGAACTCCACGCGGTCGGAGAGCCCGAGCTGCTTGGTCAGCACCTCGAGGTTCTTGCGCTGGTCGCCTCCGCCGACGATCTCGACCGTCACGTCGAGCGCCGGGTCGAGCTTCGCGACGGCCTTGAGCGTGACGTCGATGTGCTTCTCGGTCGTGAGGCGTCCGACGACGAGGATCCGGTTGGAGGCGCGGGGAGAGAGGTCGGGCGAGTAGTGCGAGCGGTCGATGCCGCAGCTGACCGGGATCACCCCGGTCATGCCCGTCGCCGCGGTGAGGAAGTCGGCCGCCTTCTGCGTCGGTGTCGTGACGGCACGGGCCATGCGCAGCGTGCGGGCCGCGTCATCCCATGCGAGCCTCACGACCACCTTGTCGAGGAACGGCGGCAGGGTCGTGAAGTCGACGATGTTCTCCGGCATGACGTGGTTGGTCGCGACGACCGGCACATTGCGCTTGCGCGCCTCACGCATGAGTCCACGCCCGATCACGATGTGCGACTGGATGTGCGCAGCATCCGGCTTCACATCGTCGAGCACCTTGCGGGCGTAGTGCTTCGACATCCACGGCAGCACGAATCGCAGCCAGTCGTGCGGGTACCACCGCCATGACGGCAGCCGATGGACGGTCATCTCCTGACCCTCGATCGTCTCGCGGTATGTGCCGTGCTGCGCATGCGTCTTGCTCGGCGCCATGACGTGCACGTCGTGGCCGCGCTGGACGAGACCGGCCGCCAGGCGCTCCGCGAAGCGGGCGGCTCCGTTCACATCCGGCCAGAAGGTGTCGGCTCCGATGAGCACCGTCAGCGGGCGTCGATCGCCCTCCGGGTGCGAATCGGGCATGGCGGGGGAGGTCATGGGTCTGTGGCTGCTCTCTGTGGCGCGGCGCGCGGACCGCTCAACTCTACCGGAGCGAGTGAGGCGACCCGCCAGGCGCCACCGGGCCACGGCGCACTCGCCCGGAGGGGCTTCCGGGGGAGACGACGCCGACGCTCTACCGTGTGATCGTGCGGCAACTCGTGAACGTCGATCTGGCCACCCTGCTGGCGGGCATCCAGTGGTGGCAGCTGATCGTCGCGATCATCGTCATCGTCGTCGGCTGGATTCTCGGAAGGCTCAGCCGCAAGGCGGTGCTCGCCCTCTTCGCACGCGCCCCGGGCCTGCCCAAGCCGGCCGCATATCCCACGGCGCGGATCGCGGAGTACCTCGTCGTCGCGCTCGGGATCGGTGTCGCCCTGGCAATCCTCGGCGCCAACATCCAGCCGCTCCTGGCCGTCGTCATCATCGTCGCCGTGGTGGCGGTGCTCGTGCTGCGGGGGACCGCCGACAACTTCACCGCGGGCGTGATCATCCAGTCCGAGAACCCGGTGCGCATCGGCGACGAGATCCAGGTGGAGACCCCCGGCGGCGCCGTGATCGGAACGGTCACCGAGCTGTCGGCACGGGCCGTCATCCTGCTGACCGCGGACGGGCGCACCGTCGTCGTGCCGAACGCCAAGCTGCTCGGCGACTCGGTCGTGAACCACACGCTCCACGGCGCGCGTCGCAGCGAGATCCAGTTCCGGCTCGCGCCCGCGGAGGGTCAGTCGGCGGACGATCTGCTCGCCCGCGTGGTCGCGGTCACGGCGGCCGTGCCGGCCGTGCAGGCCGATCCCGCACCGCGCACGCTCGCCACCATGGTGCTGCAGGGCCGCGTGACCGGGGTGGTGCAGCTCTGGCATGACCCGGGTCAGACCGTGGTGGTCAGATCCGATGTCGTTCGGGCGCTCGCTGCGGCATTCGCAGATCTGGGCGCCGAGGTGACGGTGATGAGCGTGCAGAAGTAGGACTCCTGCACGCTCATCGAGACGCCGTCGATCAGGATTCGACCGCGTCAGAGACGTCGTCGACCGACTTCTCGATGGCCTCCTGCAGCTTGTCGTAGTCGCCCTTGTCGATCGCCTTGCTGATGCGCTTGTCCGACCTCTCGAGCGCGGCCTCGACCTTGTCGGCCCACTTGTCGTCGACGACCGCGATGACGGCCGAGGACCCAGGTGGAAGGTACTCGTCCACGTCGACGCCCATCTCCTTCTCGTCGTGGCCCTTCTTGATCGCGCCGATGATGGCGCCGATGCCGGCGCCGATCGCCGTGGCGGCGAGCAGCGGCGGCGCGAACAGGCCGATCACGACGCCGGCGCCCGCACCCCATGCGGCGCCGCGCCCGACCGTGCCGTCCTTGTGCTCCTTGACCGTCACCTTGCCGCTTGCATCGCGCTGAAGGACGACGGCGCCGACGATCTCGTATTCGCCCTCCGACTGGCCCTTCTCGAGCGCGTCGTAGTCGTCCTGCGCCGCGGTCGCGTCGTCATAGGCGCCGACGACCAGCGCGAGATTGTCCGAACCCATGTTCTCTCCTCCTCGTTTCCTCATCGCCGACGGCGTTCCGCGCGGCGATGTCACAGGGGTCGGCCCGCTCCCCCGAGCGGACCGACCCCGATGTCTCTCAGTGGTGGAAGGCCCCCGCCTCCTCCTCGGTCATCGACACCGTGATCGGGTGCTTGCCGAAATGCTCCATGGCGGCCCGATAGTCGTCCATCAGCAAGGAGGCCTGATCCCGCTCGAAGCCGGCCCGGACGAGGATCCGCTGAACGGGCAGGTCCTCGCGGTGGGGCGGCATCGTGTAGGCCGGCACCTGCCAACCGCGGGCGCGGAGACGGTCGGCGAGATCGAACAGCGTGAAGTTGTGTTCCATCCCATCCTTGAGCTTCCACGACACCGCCGGAATCCCGACCTGCGGGCTGCCGTCGTTGATGATGTCGAAGTGCCCGAGCTTGTCGATCTCGGCTGCGAGGTACATCGCCGTGTCGTAGCAGGCCTGGTGGACCTTCCGGTAGCCCTCCTTGCCCAGGCGCAGGAAGTTGTAGTACTGCGCGACGATCTGGCCGCCGGGGCGTGAGAAGTTCAGCGCGAACGTCGGCATGTTGCCACCGAGGTAGTTCACGTTGAAGATCAGGTCCTCGGGAAGGTCCGAGGCATCCCGCCACACGACCCAGCCGACGCCCAGCGGGGCGAGGCCGAACTTGTGGCCGGACGTGTTGATCGACTTCACGCGCGGGAGGCGGAAGTCCCACACGATGTCGGGCGCCGTGAACGGAGCCAGGAACCCCCCGCTCGCGCCGTCCACATGGATCGGGATGTCGAGCCCGGTGTCCGCCTGCAGCTTGTCGAGCGCCTCGCTGACCTCCTGCACGGGTTCGAACGCGCCGGTGAAGGTGACACCGAGGGTCGGGACGACGCCGATCGTGTTCTCGTCGACACGCTTCAGCACCTCCTCGGCGTTCATGTGGAAGCGCTCGCCCTCCATCGGGATCTCCCGGAGCTCGACGCCCCAGTAGCGCGCGAACTTGTGCCAGCAGACCTGAACGGGACCGGTGATCATGTTCGGCTTGTCGATGGGCTTGCCCGCGGCCTTCTGGCGGGCACGCCAGTTCCACAGCAGCGCCATGCCGCCGAGCATCGCCGCCTCGCTCGAGCCGGTGGTCGACGTGCCGAGCGTGTTCACGGCATCGGGCGAGTTCCAGAGGTCCGCGAGGATGTGCACGCAGCGCTCCTCGATCGCCGCGGTCTGGGGGTACTCGTCCTTGTCGATCATGTTCTTGTCGAGCGTCTCGGCCATGAGCAGACGCACCTCGGGCTCGAGCCACGTCTGACAGAAGGTCGCGAGATTCTGACGGGAATTGCCGTCCAGCATCAGCTCGTCCGAGACGACCTGGTACGCGTGCCGGGCGAGGTGCTCCTTCTCCGGCATCCGGTACTTCGGCATCGATACGGACATGTCGGTCGACGAGAAGACCTCGTCGAGGATCTCGTCGCGGATGTTCTCTCTCTTATGCAGCATTCTTTCTCTCCCCCTGGATCAGGCTGTCGGTTCGGGTGCGGTCGCCGTGCTCGCCGCAGCCGGTGGCGTCGCGGGCTCATGCTCGTGCGACTCGGGCGGGTTCACCTTCCAGCTCTCCTTGCGGAACAGGATGATGATGAACGGCCAGACGCCGAGCCCGATGATGCCGCCGAGCAGCAGCAGCGAGTAGCCGAGCTGCCCCATCGTGCTGCCCTCGGGCTCGACGAACCCGATCAGGAAGGCGAGCAGGCTCGCGAGGAAGCCCACCCAACCCACGAGTCCCATGGCGGGCGTGCGGAAGCCGCGCTTCACGTCGGCATGTGTCCGCCGCAGGCGCATCGCGGCGAGGAACATCATCATGTACATGATCAGATAGAGCTGGACGGCCATCGCGGAGAAGATCCAGAACACGCTCTGGACGTTCGGCACGACGGCGAACAGCACGGCGAGCACGGTGACGATGATCCCCTGGATCACCATGATCGGCACCTGCATGTCGTTCTTGTTCGTCTTCTGCAGGCTCGGCGGCAGGTAACCCTGCCGGCCGACGAGCAGAAGGCCCTTGCTCGGTCCTGGGATCCACGTGACGACGGATGCGAGGATGCCGAACACGATGAGCAATGCCATCACCGTTGTGCCCCACGGCATGCCGATCTGGTTGAAGAACACGTCGAACGCCTGCAGCACACCCTGGGTCAGGTTGATGCTGCTCGCCGGGACACCCACCGAGATCGCCAGCGTCGGGAAGACGAAGACGATGAGGATGATGATCGCGGCGAGGACGATCGCGCGCGGGAAGTTGCGGCTCGGCTTGTCCATCTCGTTCACGTGGACCGCGTTCATCTCCATGCCCGCGTAGGACAGGAAGTTGCTCACGATCAGCACGATGCTGGCCAGACCCGTCCAGGTCGGCAGCCACGGTCCCTGAGATGCCGGGGGAAGGCTCGAGTGGCCGCCGCTCGACAGGAACAGGATGGCGAACAGCACCAGGCCCAGCGAAGGCACGATCGTGCCCGCGATGAAGCCCCACTTGCTCACCCCGGCGAACGCCTTCACGCCGCGGAAAGCGATGAAGGTCGAGAACCAGTACACGACGAGGATGACGAGTCCGGTGAAGAGGCCGTTGTTGGCCAGTGCCGGGTTGAACACATACGCCAGCGCCGACGCGAAGAAGGCCAGCTGCGCGGGGTACCAGACGACATTCTGGATCCACTGCTGCCAGATGGCGCTGAACCCCATGCGCTCGCCGAAGGCTTCCTTCACCCAGACGAACACGCCGCCCTTCCACCCGCTCGCGAGCTCGGCGGCGACGAGTGCGACCGGGATCATGAAGACGATCGCGGGCAGCACGTAGAGGAAGATGGACGCCCATCCATAGCCCGCCATCGCGGGAAGACCACGGACGGATGCCACGGCCGTGGCGATGAGAATCGCCATCGTCGTCCACGACATTGCGGCTGCCGTCTTCGGCTTCTGGGTCTGATTGGGGCTGTTATTCACTGACATTCGATCCCCTCAATCGTTCATGCCCGAAATGGGCAAATGCGTCGCCGGAAGACGATCCCCCGAATTTTCGACGACTATTCCCGTGTGACGATAGTGTGCATTCGCGCCCGAGGGAAGAGCCGCCGAATGAACATCGACGGTCGACCATTCCCTCGCAACAGTCGGCGCCCATGCCGTGCACGTTAGTCCCGGGGACCGGCGGGCGACATCATCCGGATGGGATGAGAGTCGAGAGACGTCGCGCGGGAACTCAGGCGTCGACCGCGCAGCGGAATCCGATGTGCGACATGCCGGTGTCCTCCGCCTGCGGCGACCTGGCCGCCGGGCGGAATCGCAGGCAGTACTCCGGGGAGCACAGAAACGATCCGCCCTTCAGCACGCGACGGGGAATCGACTCGCCCTCGCGCGCGCTGGCGGTCGCGAGGAGGTTCTGCCGCCGGCCGGCATCCACGGGGCTGTCGCTGAGCACGATGTGGCGCGGGGTGTAGAAATCGCTGGTCCACTCCCACACGTTGCCGATCATGTCATACAGCCCGAAGCCGTTCGCGGGGTATGAGCCGATAGGTGCGGTGCCGCCCACGCCCTGGTTGTCGTAGGGGAAGCGGCCCAGCCACGAGTTGGCCTGCGGCACCCCTCCGGGGTAGGCGTCCTCGCCCCACGCGAAGCGGGCCCCGTCCACACCGCCGCGCGAGGCGAACTCGTGCTCGGCCTCGGTCGGCAGCCGCATGCCCGCCCACGCGGCGTAGGCCGTCGCATCCTCGAACGCGACGTGGACGACGGGATGCCGCATCCTGTCGTCGATCGACGACCCGCGCCCGAACGGCGCGCGCCAGTGGGCGCCCGGCTCCCACCGCCACCAGTTGCGCCAATCGCGCAGATCGACAGGGCCGGGCGCCGGCGTGAACACCATCGACCCCGGCTCGCGGTCCTCGGGCGCGACGCCCGCGTAGGCCGGCCCGACGAGCGGCCGCTCCGCCACGGTGATGTAGCCCGTGTCGAGGACGAAGCGGGCGAAGTCCTCGTTCGTGACCTGATGGCGATCGATGCGGAACGTGGCCACCGTCCGCTCCACCACGGGCTGTTCGTCCGGGTAGAACTCCATCGATCCCATGTGGAAGGACCCGCCCTCGATCAGCACCATCTCGCGCGCGTCATCCGACATGCGACCACCGTAGCGACTGGCGCGCAGGGCGATCTCATACTTTTTGGATGACGCGGACGCCCGCGTTCGCCTCTAGCTTCCAGACATGGCCGGTGACCGCACTCCCGCGCCTCCGCGGATCGTCATCCTGGGCGGCGGGTTCGCCGGGGTGGGCGCGGCACGGCGACTCGATGGTGTCGACGCGGACGTCGTCGTCGTCGATCGTGACGAATCTCAGACCTTTCAGCCGCTGCTGTATCAGCTCGCGACGGGGCTCCTGGACACCAGCGCGGTCGGACATTCTCTGCGCGGCCTCCTCGGAGACCAGTCGAATGTGACCGTCCACCAGGGAACCGTGACCTCGGTCGATCTCGCGGCGCAGGTGGTGCACGTCGACGGACTGCCCTCCCTCTCCTACGACTACCTCGTGTATGCGCTCGGGACCGAGGTCGACAGGTCGAGCGCGCGGGGAGCCGCGGACCACGCGTTCCCGCTGCACACGCTGAGGGATGCGGTGCGCCTGCGCGAGCACCTCGCCGAGCGGTGGGCGGCCGCCGATCGGGATCCCGCGCTGATCGAGGACGGCGGCCCGACGGTCGTCATCGCCGGCGGAGGAGCGACAGGCGTCGAGACTGCCGGCGCCGTCGCAGAGCTGTATCGCCGGCGGCTCTCACAGAGCTACCCGACGATCTCCGAGAGTCAGGCGCGAGTGATCCTGGTCGAGGCCAAGACAGAGCTGCTCTCGGAGTTCGCCCCCGGGCTCCATGCCTACGCGGAACGCGCGCTGTCCGAACGGACCGTCGACGTCCGCACGGGAGAGCGCGTCACCGCGGTCTCGCCGACTCGGGTGACGCTCGCATCGGGCGCGGTGGTCAACGCCCACACGACGATCTGGAGCGCGGGCGTCCAGGCGACATCGGTCGCCCGCGGCCTCGGGATCGAGCTGGAGCAGGCGGGCCGGATCGGCACGGATCGCACGCTCACCCTCGCCGGCCATCCCGAAGTCTTCGTCGTCGGGGATGCCGCAGCCATCGGGGACCGGATGACGGGGGCGGTGCTGCCGCAGCTCGGCTCGGTCGCCCTCCAATCCGGACGGCATGCGGGGGCGTCGATCGAGCGACGGATCAGCGGCGAAGAGAGCGCCCTGTTCCGCTATCGCGACAACGGCGCGATGGCCACGATCGGTCGGGACGGGGCGTGCGCCCAGCTGCCGGACGGCGCCACGATCACCGGGCCCAGAGCTCAGCTGGCCTGGCTCACCATGCACATGGCATTGCTGCCGACGAGCGGCGACCGGATGACGGCGCCTCCGATCACCAAGCACCGAAACGGCTGATCCGCCGCGGTCCCGGCCCACGGCATCCGAAGGTCCGTGAGCCGAGCCCGGCCGCGGCGACGGGAACGCGTCCCTCCTCGCACGCCCGGCGCCACCTGTGCCAGCATGTGATGAGGGCCAGGCCCGATGTTGCCGAGGGAAGTGCGACATGGCTGATGTGCGTGACGATCTCGATGAGAATCGGGCTTTCGATCTCATCACGTCGAAGCTCGCGCGCCCGGCGGCGCGCGCCGGAGTCGTGCTGCGTCATTCCCTGGTCGAGCGGCTGGCGCGGGCGGATTCGAGATCGATCATCTCCGTCGTCGCGCCGGCCGGGTACGGCAAGACGACGCTCCTCACGCAGTGGGCGGATCAGGATGAGCGGCCGTTCGCCTGGGTCTCGATCGACGAATACGACAATGACCCGAAGGTCCTGCTGACCTACATCGCCGAGTCCCTCTCCCGCATCGCGCCGCTGCCTCAGCGGGTGTTCGACGCGTTGAACTCCCCGGGGTCGTCCGTCTTCGCCACCGCGGTCCCGCGGCTGAGCGCGGCCTTGGCGTCGATCGCGACGCCCATGGTTCTGGTGCTCGACGACGTCCACCTGCTGCAGAACCGGGAGTGCCGCTTGGCCGTCCGGGTTCTCGCCGACAACGTTCCCGAGGGATCCGGGATCGTGCTCGCCGGACGCACCGACCCTCCGCTGCCGGTCGCGCGGCTCCGCGCCGAGGGGAGGCTGGTCGAACTCGGCATCGAGGATCTGACCCTGTCGGTCGAGGAGGCCGCTCTCCTGCTGCGCGGAGCGAACGTGGTGGTCGACGCCGAGGAACTCGACGACCTCTACCGGCGCACGGAGGGCTGGCCCGTCGGGCTCTACCTGGCCGCCCTGTACATGAGGTCGGGTGGCACCTCCCGCGGCGCACCCGATCGGTTCGCCGGGGACGACCGATTCGTGAGCGCATACGTCGAGTCCGAGTTCCTGTCTCGGATCTCCGAGGCGCAGCGGCAGTTCCTGACCAGAGCCGCAGCGCTCGACCGGATGTCCGCACCGCTGTGCGAGGCCGTCCTCGGCCTCCCCGGCGCCGCCGCCACGCTGGCGGTGCTGGCCCAATCGAATCTTCTGCTCGTCCCGCTCGACCATCGCGGGCAGTGGTATCGATATCACCACCTCTTCCGCGACCTGCTGCGCGGGGAGTTGGAGCGCCTCGAACCGGACCTGATGCCCGTCCTCCGGAAGCGGGCGGCCGCCTGGTACCTCGAGCACGACATGCCGGAGGAGGCCATCGAGTACTCGATCCTGGCGAACGACGTCGAGAGCGTTGCACGCCTCCTGCGCACGCAGTGGAGCCCGACCTACCGTCAGGGGCGCACCGCGACGCTGCAGCGATGGTTCGCCTGGCTGGATGACAAGCGCGGGATCGAGCTCCATCCGCTCAACGCGATGAACGCGGCCTTTCTCGCCCTCACGACGGGTCACCCCCGGGAGGCCGAGCGATGGGATGAGGCCGTCGAGCGGTGGCGCACACAGCCGCAGAGTCCCGCCTTCGACGACTACAGCGAGGGCATGGCCGCGATCCTGCGGGCCATGACCTGCCGGCGCGGCGTGGACGCGATGCGCGAGGACGCCGACGAGGCGGCGCGATTGCTCGGCGCCGTCGGCTTCCGAGGGGCGATCACACCGCTCCTGCAGGGAACCGCGCGGGAGCTCGACGGGGACCTGGACGCGGCGGATGGATTCTTCATCGAGGCCCAGGACATCGAGCGGTCGGCACCCGACATCGGCGCGCTGGTGCTGGCCGAACGCGCACTGGTCGCGGTGGCGCGGCAGGACTGGCGGGCCGCCCAGGCGAAGATCGACGACGCCCGCGCCGTCCTCCTCGACGCCGGAGTCGAGGAGTCGTACGTCGCCGCCATCGTCAGCGCCGTCCGCGCGCGGGTGCTGCAGCACTTCGGCGACGTCGTGGGAACGCGGCGCGAACTCACGTCCGCCCTCCGGCTCCGCTCGCTCCTGACCTACGCGCTGCCCCATCGCGCCCTTCAGTGCCGGCTGACTCTCGCACACGTCGAGCTGGGAATGGACGACGTGGAGGGCGCCCGCACGCTGATGCTCGAGATCGACGACATCCTGCGGCGCCGGCCGCGCCTCGGCGTTCTCGTCGACGACGCCGAGGATGTGCGTCGGCACCTCGCGGCGCTGGAGGGCTCCGGTGTGGGCGGCGCTTCTTCTCTCACGTCGGCGGAGCTGCGGGTGCTGCCGCTGCTGGCGACCCATCTCACCTATTCGGAGATCGCGGTGGAGCTGTTCGTCTCGAAGAACACGATCAAGTCGCAGGCCTACTCGCTCTTCCGCAAGCTCGACGTCACCTCGCGCAGCGAGGCGGTCGCACGATCACGGGAGCTCGCTCTGCTCGAGGGATGATGCCCGTCACGCGGTGGGGGAAGCCCCGCCCGGGCGGGACCGTGACATCCCGATGCCCTGCCGATCGGCCACCAGCGCGTCCGCGCGCTGTGACTCCGGGTAGGCGGATGCGACGGCATCATCGAGCAGCGACAGCTGACGCTCCAGCGCGGGTCGGCGGCGCTTGGGAAGGTCCTCCAACAACGAACCGAGCAGGGCCCGCAGTCGTCGCGCGATCTGATACTGATTCCTGCCGAACTGGCGGATCTCGTCGAGCGCCAGTTCCACGAGATCGTCCCAGGTCGGTGTCGGATAGACGAGACGGATGACGCCCCCTTTGTCTGCGATAGCCCCCACCGACAGGTGCTTCTGCGCGGCATAGCGCAAGAGGTCCTCGATCCGGTCGATCGATTGGACCGCCGTCGTGGGGTCGTTCACGGCGGGAGAGAGGGCTTTGATGGCAACGTCGACGAGGGTGCGGAGAGCGAAAGCGGGATCGAAGTCGATGGTGCGCTCGTCATCCATGATCACCGCGCGGCGCAGCCGCGACTCCGGAATGGTCTTCGCCCCGTAGACGCTCAGCAGTCGGCCGCGTGCCGGCACGTGATCGCCGACCGCGCTGTCCATGCGGATCAGCGCATCGGCCCGGCGGGCCATGGCCACGAGCGCCATCTGGTCGAGCGTCGCGATGACGGCGCCGACGTTTCCGGCGGTCACGACCTGGACCGGCGTCTCGGACATCGCCCGTTTCACGACCTGGTCGGCGTGGTCGGCCTCGGACTGGCTCGGCGGGTAGACGGCGTCGAAGACATGGCGGGCCGCGGCATCCACCTCCTGCACGACCCGAGCGACGCGCAGCCCGTTCATCGTGTGATCGATGAGCAGAAGGAACATCACGATGCTGAGCAGGGTCAGCATCGTCGCTGCCACCAGGCTGCGCGTCGGCGGCGGTTGCCCCGCCGCCGTGTTGATCTGCGCGGTGGTCACGAGCGCGAAGAGGAAGGTCGCGATGAAGGTGCTGAGCGCCAGGTTGAGCGTGCGGTCGCTGCTGAACCACCGCACGAGCCGCGGCGAGAATTCGCTCGTCCCGAATTGGACGATGAGCAGGACGACGGATGTGACGAAACCCGTGAAAGCCAGCATGCCGCTCGCAAGCGCAGACATCGCGACCTGGATGCTCGATGCGCTCGCCTGGAATCCGAACGTCGCCGGATCGGCGGCGTCCCAGCGCAGCAGCGCGAAGCTCAGGACGAGGGCTACCGCCGCGTAGATCGCGGGGAAGAAGAGCATGCTCCGCCAGACGCTCGTCGCGGCCCGTCGCAGACGGATGTCGCCGGGGAAGTTCACGTCAACCGCCCCCTCCCCGACTCAGGTGCCGTCGATCGTGTAGCGGAATCGTCCGTTCTGCGTCGTGGCGCCCTGCGCCGCGCCCTCGGGCAGCTGATTCAGCAGGGCCTGCTGGTTGAGCGCGAGGGTCTGGGCGAACGCATCGTTCGCCTTCGTCACGCTGGCGGCGACCTGGCCCGCGGCGGCGTTCGCACTCGCCTGGGCGGATGCCTCGGCGGCCGCGATCGCCGTGGCGGCCTGCGCCGACGCGGCTGAGACGGCCGCGGAGGTCGCGGCCTTCGCCTGCTGCACGGCCCGGCTCACGTTGGCGTTCGCCGACTCCAGCGCATCGTTCGCGGCGGCCCGGGCAGCCGCGACGGCCGCGGCGGCCTTCTCGGCGGCGTTCTGCACGGCCTTGCCCGCGGCATCCTGCACGGCCGTGTTCATCGTGCTGGTGAGGCTCTTCGCATTCGCCGCGCTCTGGGAGGCCTCCGCCTGCAGTGTGGACATCAGCGTGTTGCCGGCGCCCTCCGCATTCGCGAACTGCGCGGCGACGGCGGCCGCCGCATCCGTCTCCGCGGTCTGCGCCGCGGTGATGTCCGACAGGAGCTGCCCCGTGGCGGCGGATGCGAGGCTGTTCGCGCTGTTCAGCACGGAATCGGCCTGCGTGAGGAGCGCGGCCGCATCGGCCACCAGTGTCTGCCGGACGTGATCGATGTCGGTGAGGGCGCTGACGAGCAGGTCCGCACGGTCGCGCTCCGCCTGCAGGTCGGCGTTCAGCTTCTGCAGGGCCGCGTCGGCGGGGTGGTTCAGCGCATCGACGTCCTGCTGGATCTGGTCGAGCTGCTGGCGGATCGTCACGGCCTTGTCGATCGCGGGCGGCAGCTTCGCGGTCAGGTCGGACAGCGCCGACGAGATCTTCTGGGACGTCGCCTTCAGCGTCGTCGCGATGCCGACGAGAGCGGTCGCGGCCTGGCAGATCGACTGCGCGTCGGCTGTGCTCGATGCGATCGCGGCGGCCGTCGCATCCAGTTTCGTCTGGATCGGGTGCATGTCGAGATCGCCGAGAAGGGTCGTCAGCTGAGCCTCGAGGCCGGCGAAGTCGGTCTGGGGCAGCCCGGGATCGGTGAGGGCAGGAACCGTGAGGTGCGGAGCGATGAAGGCCGGAGAGGCGGGCAGCTGCAGGGACGACGCACTGATCCCGAGCGGGGGGATGGCGGGCAGCGAGAGCCCCGGGAGCGAAAGGCCCGGCGCCGAGACCGCGGGCAGCGAGATCGGGCCGAGCCCGCCCTTCGAGGAGGTCGTCGACCGGGAACTGCCGAAGGTGCCCGAGCGCTGGCTCAGCGCATCGAGGGCGCTCTGCACCGCCCCGATGGCCTGATCCGCGGCCGCCTGCGCTGTTCCCAGCACCTGCGTCGAGGTCGCAGCCGCCTGCCCGGTGATCGTCGCCGGGTCGAGGGTGATGAGGAAGAGGTACGCCTTCGGAATCGAGGTCTTGGGCGAGGTCATCGTCAGAGTGAAGGTCAGACTCGTGTTTCCGAAGGGGGCGAACATCGACTGGGTCCAGGCGATGGAGACGCCGTTCTTGCTCGCGGCGGGCACGGCGCCCGGCGCGGTGAACGCCGTCGCGGTCTGCGGCACGGTCGTCGTCAGGTAGGCCACGATGGGCACGGGCACGTCGACCGTCTGCTGCTGCGGCGTGCCGTCGAACCCCGTGAAACAGGTGGCGATCGGCATGGTCGTCGTGTTCTTGAGCTCGTAGGTGACCTGGACCGTGCCGTTCTTGTCTTTGATGTCCTTGCCGATGTCGCTCGCCGGGACGGCCTTGCCGTCGAACGTGTAGCTGACGGTGACGTCGACGGGCAGCGGCTTGGTGTACTTCGAGTCGAACTTCATGTCGGTGATGCCCTCAGGGCGCAGCGCGATGTCGGCCACGCCGTCGGAGGCAGTCGGCTTCGGGGAGTTGCCGCGGTGCTTCGAGTCCTTGATCTTCAGGTGTGACGTCGAGACCGGGACCTGCACGGATCCCGTCTGGTTGCCACTGGCCGAGACGACGGTCGTCTCCGTCGGCGCCTTCGACGGCGACCCGCCCGCATCCATCTTCGCGTCCACGCGCTGCGTGACACCCACCCAGTCGCTGCCCGCCGTCGAACCGGGCGTCGCAGGCACCGGACTGTAGGGCGTCGACTCGTCGGGGGATGCGCAGGTGGTGCTCTGGGCGGCAGCCGCGGAGCCGCTGGATGACGCGGCGGGCGTGGAGGATCCGGTGGGGGTGGCGCCCCCCGCGGTGCCACCCCCGCCGAAGCATGCGCTCAGTGCGAAGGTCACGACGACGAGCACCACCACCCCGCTGCTGACGCGAAGGGCCGCCTTCTGCGGCCGTCGGCGGAGGGCCTGTCCGACGAGCCGATGCGAACTGGCGTTCATGAGTTCCCCCTCAGGCGGACGCGGCGCGGGCTAGGAGCCGGATGCGCCGCCGGACGGACTGTCGACGGCGAGTCCGAGATCGTGCAGCTCGCGCTGCGACTTGCCGGCGAGCTTGCGGCCGAGCAGCGGTCGTCCATCGTCGTGCTTGTAGACGCCCTTGGGCTCCCTCGCGAGCGGCTCCTCCCAGCCGCGGTACAGCGCCACCATCCGCAACGTGTATCCGATGACGAACGAGATGCCCGCGGCCCACCAGGTGTTCAGACCGAAGGCGGTGCAGATCACCCAGATGATGCCCGTCAGGAGCGCGATGCTCACGAACCACTCACCGCGGATGAACTGCTTCGGTGTCACACCGCTCGACACGTCGACGTACCAGCGCCCTGCGGTCGGGCCGATCACGGCGATTGCCAGCACGCCGAGCACGGGGAGGCCGACGCCCTCGGCCTTCTGTGCGCCGACGATCGCGTACAGCGGGAGAGAGAACGACGTGAAGAACTGGAAGAGGCCCTCGCGGAAGAGCTGTCCCTTGCCGAAGGCGAGCGAGTACCCGATGAGTCCGAAGACGAACGCGAGGAAGATGTACGCCGGGTTGGTCAGCGCACCCGGCACCTGGTTCAGGATGACGTCACGCGTGATGCCACCGCCGAGACCCATCAGCATCGCCATGCCCAGCACGCCGATGATCGTGAAGTTCTTGTAGTGGTCGGGGCGACGGGCGAGGAGCGCACCGTTGAGCGCATTGACGCTGGCCGCGATCAGATCGAGAGTCGTGAAGCTCCCGATCCACTTCCAGCCGCCGAAGTCGATGTTCGCGGCCATCACCACAGAATCCAGCATTGACCTTCCCCCTTCTTGGTGTGGTCGTCGCGCGTCCGCCCGGCCGGCTCGTCAGGCGGCCTCGAGGAGGGCCCCGCCCTCGACCGGGTTGAATCGCACGATCAGGTGCTGCATGCCCGGACGCCGGAACGGCGCCAGGAGGGTGTCGTCGACGGGTCGCTCCGTCCAGGCCAGCACGATCGACGTGTCCGGAGCGAGAACCGCTCCGACGCTGCGCAGCCGCCGGGCCGAGACTCCCCGCCCTGCCCAGAGCCCGAACAGTGCACCCGCGACGATGCCGAAGACGCCCCACAGGACGCCCGTGACGAGCGCCTGGTGCACCGCGCCCATCACTCCGCCGCCGCCGACGGCGCCGATGACGGCACCGCACACGAGTCCGAACGCGGCCCAGCTGATGAGCGACTGGACCGAGTTCGCGCCGGCGCCGTAGCTGGGCGAGCTGACGTGGCGCCGGCCGTCGGCATCCGCGTGCAGCACCAGTTCGACGTCGAGGGCCGGAGAGGTGCCCGTGCCCTTGGCCGCCAGGGCCGCGACCTCCTTCGCCGTGGCCGCACCCGGATAGCGCAGCAGGATCATGGAGAGCACGCCGGTGCGATCCGGCGCGATCGCCCCGGTGCCGGTGACCTTCTCGAGCTCGATGGGATCGGCGGCTCCCGCGAACACGCGCCCGCTGAGGTCATCGCCGATGACGACAGCGCTCGCGGTCTTCGGAGAATGGGCGGCTGCGGCCGTCATCAGCGCTCGCACGTCCCGCGTCTGCGCGAACGTGACGAGAGCCGACGAGTCCGCCGGCACACGGCGACCGATGCGCGTCAACTCGTTCTTCGCCAGCAGGTGCTCCGTGTAGAGAGCCCACAGTCCACCGCAGATCGCTCCGAGGATCGCCCAGATCGCGAAGCTCTCGAGCCCTCCCGCGATGAGGCCGAACACGCCCCAGGTGAGGAACGCGGTCCAGGTCCCCTGCGCGACCCGCCGCGGGTCGTGGACGGATGCCTTGTTCTCGGCGTCCACCTCGAGGATGACGCTGTCCAGCAGCACGCTCTCATGCGACTTCAGCTGCGCATCCAGATCCTTGCGAGCCGCTCCGGCGGACTTGCGTCCGCCGAAGCACTCGAGCAGGACCAGGACCGGGCCCCCCGATCCGGTCCCGGTCCGGGCCCCGGCATCGCCGGGGCCGTGGGCCACCTCGCTCATCGGCCCCTCCCCCTCTTCGAATCCGTCACGAACCCGAGTGGTGGCTCATCCCGTGGTCGGGCTGGTGGTCCTTCACGTCCATGGCCGCCGGGTGCGGGTGGTGCAGCGTGGTGATGTACTGCACGATGGGCCCGATCTGCAGGTGCTCCTGCGGTACGAGCTCTCCCGGCGCCGGGGGCGTGTAGGGGTCCGGCGTGCCGGGCTTGATGGGCGGTTCCATCGCCAGGGACTTCAGGAACGCGCCGGCCGCGGCTGCCATCGGATGAGCGACCCAGAAGTGCGGGAAGTCCACCTGCATCTCCTCGCGCGGGTCCCACTCCAGGTTGAAGATGTGCGGGATGCTGTAGGGCACCCACGTCGAGTAGAAGTCGTCCTGCTGGAAGAGGTGCGCCTTCCACTGCCGCCACTTGATCGCCTGCAGCCGGTTCCCGTTGAAGCAGAGGATCGTCTCGCGCCCGGACTCCTCCGCGTCACCGAGGAGGAAATCGCGCATGTCCACGCCGTCGATCGCCCGGTCTTTGGGCACGGCTCCGCCTCCGGCCAGCACCAGCGTCGTGAAGAGGTCGACCTCGTGGACCAGCTCATTGCTGACCCGTCCCGCCGGGATCTTGCCCGGCCAGCGGATCATGCAGGGCGTGCGGTTCGAGCCCTCGAGCGCGGTGAACAGCGATCCGCGCCAGGGTCCCGAGAAGCCGTTCCACTGGCCTCCGAGCGGGTCGGGGTCGCTCGCAGGCGCGCGGTACGTCGAGTCCGCGCCGTTGTCCGACGCCCAGACGACGATGGTGTGGTCCGCGATGCCGAGCTTGTCGAGCTCGTCGAGCACGCGTCCCGTGAAGTCGTCCATCTGCGTGAGGATGTCGGCCCAGTTGCCGCGCTTGGTCTTGCCCGCGTACTCGGGGTCGGGGATGGGCGGGATGTGCACCTGGGTGTAGGGCAGGTACATGTAGAACGGCTTGTCGTCCCCGTGAGAGCGGTTCATGAAGTCGATCGCCCACTCGGTGATCTTCCGGTCGAAGCTCGCCCGGAACTCGGCGTCGTAGACCGACACCGGGACGGGGTCCTCGCCCTTCTTCCGTGAGTAGATGGTCTCCGGCTCGATCGGGATCTCCATCGCGCCCGCGTAGGGCTTGGCCGTGACGTTCCCATTGGGGAAGTACGACTGCGTGGTCCACAGCACCTCGTCCGCGGTGCGCGGGGACCACACGGCCTCGTCGAATCCGAAGTCCACCGGGCTGCGGTGCGCCGGATCGCTGCCGAGGTGCCACTTGCCCCACATGCCGGTCGCATACCCCGCGTCCGACAGCGCCTGAGCGCTCGTGATCTCCCAGCGCGTGAGCCCGTCCGGGGGCGCCATCGCGACGCTGTGCGTTCCCGAGCGGATCGGGTGGCGCCCGGTGAGGATCGCCGATCGGCTCGGCGTGCACTGCGCCTCGACGTTGAAGTTCAGGAGCTTCAGTCCTTCACTCGCGAACTGGTCGATGCGCGGCGTCGGAGCGCCGCGCAGGACGCCGCCTCCGTAGCATCCGAGCTCGCCCCAGCCGAAGTTGTCCCAGAAGAAGACGATGATGTTCGGCTTGTTGTCACTCATGTCAGTGATCCCCCCGCGGTCGATTGGGTGTCGTCGGACGCCGGCTGCCCGGAGCCAGGTGCCCGACTCTGTGGTGCACGCTAGGAGCCCGCTCAGGCACCCGCATCATGCGGATGGGATGAGATCACGACGACACCCCGCTGGGAGGATGCAGACATCGTGGCTCCACGGGAAAGGAACGTCTCTCATGGAAAAGAAGTTCAACGGCGTCATCAACCTCGATGTGCGGGATTCCGTCCCGGATTGGGAGCCGTATACGCAGCCGAAAGCAGGGGACGGCGCACCGAATGTGCTCTTCGTCGTCTGGGACGACACCGGATTCGGCACTTTCAGCCCGTTCGGCGGTCCGGTCGACATGCCGGTGATGCAGCGGTTGGCGGACAACGGCCTGCGCTACACGCAGTTCCACACGACATCCATCTGCTCGCCGTCCCGCGCCGCGCTGCTCACGGGGCGCAACCACACGACGGTGGGCATGGCGTGCGTGGCGGAGGCCACGGAGGGCTTCCCGGGGATGAACGGGCATATCCCGTTCGAGACGGCGCTCATCGGCGAGGTGCTCCAGGAGCGCGGCTACAACACGTACATGCTCGGCAAGTGGCACTGCGTGGCGGACGACGAGACCAACATGGCGTCGACCAAGCGCAACTGGCCGACGGGCCGCGGATTCGAGCGCTTCTACGGGTTCCTCGGCGGTGAGACCAACCAGTACTACCCGGATCTCGTGCAGGACCAGCAGTTCGTCGAGCAGCCGGCGGCGCCGGCCTCCGTCGAGGAGTGGCAGGCGGGCAAGGACGGCTACATGCTGACCACCGACCTCGTGGACCGCGCGATCGCGATGATCGGGGATGCCAAGCAGATCGCGCCCGACCGCCCCTTCTTCATGTACTTCTGCCCGGGTGCGAACCACGCTCCCCACCAGCCGCCGAAGGCGTGGGCGGACAAGTACAAGGGCCGGTTCGACGAGGGCTACGAGAAGATCCGTGAGCAGATCCTCGCGAAGCAGAAGGAGCTCGGCATCCTTCCGCAGAGCACCGGGCTCTCACCCATGAACCCGCTCGGAGACCTGAAGAGCGTCGACGGCAAGCCGCAGCCGGAGGTCGACATGGTGCGGCCGTGGGACAGTCTGTCGGACGACGAGAAGACGCTGTTCATCCGCATGGCCGAGGTGTTCGCCGGCTTCGCGAGCTACGCCGACGATCAGGTGGGTCGGCTGATCGACTACCTCGAGCAGACCGGCGAGCTCGACAACACGATCATCGTCATGCTCTCCGACAACGGCGCATCGGGCGAGGGTGGCCCGAATGGATCGGTCAACGAGAACAACTTCTTCAACAGCGTCCCCGACGACACGGCGCAGAACCTGAAGCAGCTCGACATCCTCGGATCACCGGGAACCTACAACCACTATCCGACCGGATGGGCGATGGCGTTCAACACACCCTTCAAGCTCTTCAAGCGCTCCACCTGGGAGGGTGGCGTCTGCGACCCGATGATCGTCCACTGGCCGGCCGGGATCACGGCGAAGGGCGAGCTGCGCGACCAGTACACGCACGTCACCGACGTCGTCCCCACGATCTTCGAGTGCCTCGCCCTCCAGCTGCCGGAGCAGGTGAAGGGCTACACGCAGTGGCCGCTCGAGGGCACGAGCTTCCGCTACAGCTTCGAGGACGCATCGGCGAAGACGCAGAAGCGGAGCCAGTTCTACCAGATGCTCGGCACCCGTGCGCTCTGGCGCGACGGCTGGAAGGTCGATGCGCTGCACGCCGGCGCTCCGTCCGGCTGGTCGCACTTCGGCCAGGACACCTGGGCGCTGTACCACACGGACGAGGATCGTTCGGAGCTGACCGACGTCGGCGACCAGCATCCCGAGCTCCGCGACGAGCTGATTGCGCTGTGGCACGTGCAGGCCGGCCAGTTCTTCGGCCTGCCCCTCGAGGACCGCACCGCGCAGGAGCTCCTCACGATGGATCGCCCGCAGCTCATGCCCCCGCGCGATCGGTACGTCTACTATCCGGGCACCCTGGAGGTGCCGGAGGCGGTGGCAGTGAACGTGCGCGGCAGGTCGTTCAAGATCGCGGTGGACGTCGACATTCGATCCGCCGATGCCGAAGGCGTGCTGTTCGCGCACGGCCACGTGTTCGGCGGCCACGCGCTCTACGTCACGGGCGGCAAGCTCGTCTACGTGTACAACTTCCTGGGCGAGAACGCGCAGGTCATCACGTCGGACATCGACGTGCCGCAGGGGCGCAGCATCCTGGGCGTGGAGTTCGTGAAGGACCACTTCGAGAAGCTGCGCAACTCGCCCGTGCCCAACCAGTGCATCGGCGACGCCACCCTCTACATCGGCGAGACGCCGGTCGGGGAGTACAAGGGGATGGCGACGCAGCTCGGCAAGTTCGCGCTCGCCGGCGAGGGCCTGAACATCGGACGCGACGGCGGCGCCCCCGTCACCTTCGACTACCCCGGCCGGCAGCCGTGGAGCTTCACAGGTGGCGTCATCAAGGAGGTCGTCGTCGACGTCTCGGGAGAGGCCTACCGTGACTACGAACTCGAGGTTCAAGCGATGATGAGCAGGGACTGACGCCCCGGCCTTCCGCGCCGGAGAAGGACTCAGCCGACGCCGGTACGATCGGCGGATGCCGAAGCCCCGGACGCGCGTGACGCGCCTGCGCCGCGAGTCGTGGGGCTTCGCCATCGGCTCGGTGCTCTTCGCCGTGGGCGTCGTGCCCTGGTACGCGGACACCGTCGGACCGACCTGGGATGCGGCGACCTTCTTCGTCGGCTCGATCTTCTTCACCGGCGCCGCGTTCGTGCAACTGGCTCTGAGCGGCAGGCGACCGCCGCGGCGCTCTTCGGCCGCGGGCGAGTTCGCGGACTGGTGGTCGGCCGTGATCCAGTTCGTCGGCACGCTGCTGTTCAACGTCAGCACGGGCGCCGTCCTCATCGGCGTCGTCCGTGAGACCTCGACGGCGTCCACCGGGTGGCGTCCGGACGCCTGGGGCTCCGCGGCATTCCTCCTCGCGAGCGCGCTGGCGATCGTGGCGGCGCAGCGGCGCCACGAGCTGTGGGACCGCGACGCCCGGACGCTGCACGGCACGTGGCTGAACATGATCGGCTCGATCTTCTTCGGCATCTCGGCGGTCGGCGCCTACGTCCTCCCGTCGACGAACGACATCTACAACGTCCTCTGGGTGGATCTCGGCACATTCCTCGGCGCGGTCTGCTTCTTCGTCGCCGCCGTGCTCGCGCGCCGCTCGCTGGAGCTCCGGACGAGGCCCGCCGGGTGATCCGGGAGGAGGGGGATGCCGTGGCCGCCACGGCATCCCCCTCCTTCGCGCTGTCGGACAACCACCCCGCGCCAGCCGCCCGCGACGCGCCGCACCGGTCGCCGTTCGCGCGGGAGCCGCGAAACAGGGCACACTGCTCTCGTGACTGCACTGCTTATCGCCAATGGGTCCTGGGTGCTCGCGCTCATCGTGCACGCCGCGATCGTCATCACCGCGCTCATCGTGCTCCCCCGCGATCGCAAGCCGACCGCCGCGATGGCCTGGCTGCTGCTGATCATCGTGCTGCCCGGACTCGGCATCGTGCTGTTCCTGCTCATCGGCAGCTATCACCTGCCGGCGAGGCGCCGGGCGGAGCAGAATCGCGTCGACGGGATGATCAGAGCGAAGGTCGCCGAGAACGCGGTCTCGACGATGGATGCCGCGTGGCCTCGCTGGTTCCAGCGCGTGGTCCAGCAGAACGAGTCGCTGACCGCGCTGCCCGCGACGCTCGGCAACGAGGCGACCCTCTACGCCGACTACCAGGCGTCGATCGACGCGATGGCGGCGGAGATCGACACGGCGACGAGCTGGGTCCACGTCGAGTTCTTCATCGTCGCGTGGGACGACACCACGCGCGGCTTCTTCTCCGCGATGGAGCGCGCGGTCGCCCGCGGCGTGACCGTGCGCCTTCTCGCCGACTACGTGGCGACGCGCAAGGTGGCCAAGAGCAAGGAGACGTTCGCCGAGCTCGACCGCATCGGCGTGACATGGGCGTGGATGCTGCCGGTCCAGCCGTTCAAGGGCAAGTATCAGCGCCCCGACCTGCGCAACCACCGCAAGATCGTCGTCGTCGACGGAAAGGTCGGCTATATGGGGTCGCAGAACCTCATCTCCCGCGACTACGACTCGCCCAAGAACCAGAAGCGCGGCCTCATGTGGCAGGAGCTCGTGACGCGTCTGACGGGTCCGGCGGTCGCCGGGCTCAACATCGTGTTCCTGTCGGACTGGTTCATCGAGGCCGGCGAGGACCTGCAGAACACCGAGCACGTGCCGGTCCCCGAGCTGCCGGCATCCACCTCGTCCGACGCGCTGCTGTGCCAGATCGTACCGAGCGGGCCGGGGTACGTCACCGAGAACAACCTGAGGCTGTTCCTCGCGCTCATCTACGGGGCGACCGAGAAGGTCATCCTCACGAGCCCGTACTTCGTGCCGGACGAGGCGATGGTCTACGCGATCACGACCGCGTGCCAGCGGGGCCTCGAGGTGCAGCTGTTCGTCTCCGAGATCGGAGACCAGACCATGGTCTATCACGCCCAGCGCTCGTACTACGAGGCGCTTCTCGAGGCCGGGGTGCGCATCTTCCTGTACCCGGCGCCGTACATCCTGCACTCGAAGCACTTCTCGATCGACGACGACATCGCCGTCATCGGCTCGAGCAACATGGACATCCGGTCGTTCAGCCTGAACATGGAGGTCTCGATGATGGTGCGCGGCGAGTCCTTCGTGGCGCAGATGCGCGAGGTCGAGCAGGCCTACCGCGACGCGGGCCGCGAGCTGACCCTCGAGGAGTGGAAGAAGGAGCCGCTGAAGTCGACCTTCCTCGACGGCGTCATGCGGCTCACCTCCGCGCTGAACTGATCCTCGGCGCTAGGCAGCCGTCTTCGTGCGCTTCTCGCGACGGGCGGCGATGAGGCGCAGCACGGCCTGCACGACCAGATACGACGTGACGACCGAGACCAGGACAGGCGCGGTGTTCAGGGCGCCCATCTGTGTCGTGAACGCCGCGAAGAGCACCATCGCGAACGGGGCCGAGACGAAGCCGCCGACGACGGATGCCAGCATGCAGGCGAATGTCAGGCCGAGCGGCAGCACGGGCAGAGCGAGATGCAGTGCCACGCCGGCCGTTCCTCCGACGAAGAGCGAGGGGAGGATCGGGCCGCCGACGAATCCGCTTCCGAGGCTCACCCCCATGGTCACCATCTTCGCGATCACGAGCACGATCAGGAGGCCGATCCCGAGGGTGGGTCCCTGCGCGAGCACGACGCCCAGCTGGTCGTTGCCGGTCATCATCGTCAGCGGAAGCACGACACCGATGAGCCCGAACAGCGCCCCGCCGATCGTCGATTTCACAAGCGACGGCAGCCGCAGTCGGTTGAACAGCGCGCCGCAGAGCGTCACGATGACACCGAAGACAGAGCTGACGATTGCCGCGAGGAGACCCATCCCGACCGCGGCGATCAGGTACCAGTCCTGGTAGGCGAACGCCGGAACCGCGTAGAGACCGAGGAAGACCGCACCCGCGATCGCGAAGTAGATGCCGAAGCTGATGCTCGACGACAGGACCGTGGACACGAGGATCTTGGTGAATCTGGCGCCACCGGCACGGACGATCTCCAGGAACAGCATGACGACGATCAGCGGGCTCGAGAACAGCCCGCCGTACGCGCCGCCCATGCCGCTCAGAGTGGCGGCCGCGGCGTCGTCATCGGTCAATCGAGCGCGCGTGGCCAGGCCACGCCCGAGTCCTCCGCCGAAGGTGCCCAGCGCCTTCTCCGGGCCTACGCTCGCACCCCCCATCAGCGAGGCCGCGGACACCAGGAGGACGCCCGGGATCAGCCTCGGCTCGACCTTCGCCTCCTGGATGTCGGCGATCAGGCCGGGCGTCTTCTCCGGCAGTCGGGTGAGCATCCGCAGCAGACCGACGACGACGCCGGCCGCCGCGGTCAGGGCGATCCACCACCATTGCCCGCCCATCCATCCGGGGCTCGTGTACGCGTACCAGCTCTCGCCGAGGTGGAGTAACCACATGAAGACCAGTGAGAAGAGTCCGCCGGCGACTCCGAACAGGACGGCGTAGCCCATGAGCACCCAGTAGCTGCGGTTCCCCCCGCCCCCGCCTGTGGCTCGCGGGGCCGCTGCCTGCTCGCCGCCCGCGTCCTGACCGGAGTCTGCGCCGTCCTTGTCCGACACAGTCCCGCCTCTCAGTCGTCCGCGGTGACGTCGGTGTCGTCGCGCGACGCTTTCGACATGAGGTCCTTCAAGGCTTCGTAGTCCTCGGCGGCGACCGGCCTGCTGATGTGCTTGTCCGCCTTCACGAGGGTCGCCTCGGCCGTGTCCGCGGACTCCGCAGTGACGACGGCGATGACAGCCGAGGTCCCCGGCGGCAGGTACTCGTCGACGTCGACCCCGAGCTTCTTCTCCTCGTGCCGCTTCCTGAGCTTGCCGATCCCGGCGCCGACCGCGGCGCCGATCAGGGTCGCCACCAGCATGGGCGGCGCGAACAGCCCGACGACGATGCCGACGCCGGCGCCGGCGGTCGCGCCGTGGCCGACGGATGCATCGTGCTCCTGGAGGCGCACCTCGCCTTTCGCATCGCGAGTCAGCACAACGAGCCCGTGGAGGCTGTAGCCGCCCGCATCCTGACCGCTCTTCAGCGATTCCGAATCGGACACTGCCGTGCCCGCGTCGTCGTAAGTGCCGACCACCAAGGTCAGATCGTCTGAAGCCATGTCGCATTCCCCCGATTCCTCGTGGTCCGACCGTGGAATGGAACGGAATTGCGCATACAAGCGCCCCCATTGCGCATTCCGGATGCCGCACGCATTCCGCCGCACCCGAATCGGCAATGCCCCGTTGTCCCTGCGGCCTGACGAATCGGCCCCAGCGTAGCGGCGCGGGCACGCGCACATCAATCGTTGCCGGCCACGGACCGACACCGACGCGACACGTATCCGCGCCCTGTCTCGCCGACTCCGGATGCGGGTCGCATCCCATAGTGTGAACTGTGCGGCGCTGGGCTCGGGAGCGGGCGCTACGAACGATCGAGTGGGGGTGCGCGTGGTCTTTGTGCACCTGATACCGCTCGGCCTCGCTGTGGCGTTCAGCACCGTGCCCATCCTCGCGGCATTGGTCATCGTGCTCTCGCCGGCCCGGTCGCGATCGGCGATCCCCTACCTGATCGGCCTCATCTGCGGGATCTTCTTCCTCGCAGGCCTGGCGGCGCTGGCCGCCCAGTATGTTCCCGCCTCACCGCATGTGAAGCAGAGCGACCGGGTCATCGGCATCATCGAGATCGTCGTCGGGGTCCTGCTCACCGGCGTCGCCGCATGGTCCTTCTTCCGCGGGCGCGGGCGCGGAAACAATGCTCCGGCCGCCGAACCGGTCGCGACGGAGCATGAGGTAGAGCGCGCGGGTGCCTTGGGCGCTGAGACGTCTGCCAACGCGGATGCGACGGCCGCGGTGAATGCGAGCGCCGCGCTGAATGCGAGCGCGCATCCACCGTCTGCGACGCCGGGGGTGTACGCCGAGCCGGCATGGTTTCGCTCCGTCGAGAAGCTGGGGCCGCGTTCGTCGTTCGGCGTCGCGCTGCTGCTCAACATCCGCCCGAAGGCGCTTCTGCTCGCGATCGCCGCCGGCCTCTCACTGCACGCGGACGCCGGCTCGCCCAGGAACGCGGTGCTCGCCCTCGTGGTCTACACCGTCATCGGCGCATCCACCGTCGCCATTCCGATCCTCGCCGCCGTCGCCGCGCCGAAGCGGGCCGAGCGGCCGCTCACCGCCGCACGCGAGTGGCTCGTCACCCACGGGAACCTCATCGCGAGCGTGCTCCTCGTGCTCGTGGGGCTCCTCGTGATCTACCTCGGCATCCAGCGGCTCTGAGAGCAGTGGCCGTCAGACCTTGAGGTCCTGACGCGGGACGACGACCTCCCGGATGATCAGCAGCAGCGACGCCATCAGCGGGAGGGCCACGAGCACCCCGAGCACGCCCGCGAGCGCACCGCCCGCGAGGGCTCCGATCAGCACGAGCGCCGCGGGGATCTCGATCGCGCGGTTCATGACACGCGGACTGATGACATACGACTCGAGCTGGATGTAGACCAGGTACGCGATCAGGAAGATCAGGGCCTGCGTGGGGCTGGAGAACAGCGCGATGAAGGTCGCGAACACCAGGAAGATGACCGAGCCGAACAGCGGGATGAGCGTGATCACGAAGGCGATCACCGCCATGAGCGCCGGGTAGGGCAGATGGATCAGCACGTGCAGCACGAACACGGCGGCGGCGTTCAGCGACGAGAGGATGACGGAGCCGATGAGCGCACTTCCCACGGAGCCCGTGACGCGTTCGGTGAGGTCCTCCAGACGCAGGCGGTTGCGGGCCGGCGCGAGGGAGTACAGCGCCCTCTTCGCCGCTGAGAGGGATGCCAGGAAATACAGAGTGAGGGCGATGACGATGAAGCTCGCCGAGATCGCCGAGACGAAGCTGAGACCCACGTGCAGCACCCCTCCGCCGAAGGCGGCCAGCGTCGAAGGTGCCGATATCCACGCCGAGACCTGCTCGAGGGCCGCGTGCACCGACGCCTGGACGTCCGGTGAGAGCTGGGCGAACCAGTCCGTGTGCGGGATCTGCTCCACCGCGGATGGGATCGCACGGATCAGCTCTATGACCTGCGCCACGACCGGAGGGAGCATGAAGACGAAGAACAGGACCATCACGAGCGCGAAGGCGCAGAAGACGATCGCGATGCCCAGGCTGCGCTTCACGCGGTGGCGCTCGAGCAGCCGCACGATCGGATCGAGTCCGAGCGCGAGGAACATGCCCAGGACGATGTAGATGAGGATCGTCGTGATCGAGGCGATCGCGAATCCGACCACGAGCGCGCCGAGCACGCCGATCGTGGCGAGGAAGCCCGCCGCTGCCGGGTGATCGATCCCGGCGAGGATGTGCCCGAGGCGTCGCGGACGCTCTTCCGGAATCGTCGTCAACGGCTCCGCGATGGATGCATCGGCCTGCGCGGATGATCCCGGTTCGTCGCTCATGGGGACATGATGCACTCCCGGGTGCGTTCACGCCATCTTCCTGTGTTCATTTCCTCTCCGCGCCACGGCGAAGTAGTAGTGTCACCCTCGCAGGGTCCGCATATCCGCGGTCTGTCGGGGTCGGATGGGCGAATTGCCCGTCCCTACGATTGGTGTTGCTTATGGGTGGTAGTTTCGGGGACTTCATCGTCTGGGTCTTCTGGGTGTTCGTCTTCGTGGCGTATCTGATGGTGATCTTCTCGATCATCGGCGACCTGTTCCGCGATCACACTCTCAGCGGATGGTGGAAGGCCGTGTGGATCATCTTCCTGATCTTCCTGCCGTTCCTCACGGCGCTGGTCTACCTGATCGCTCGCGGCGGCAGCATGCAGAAGCGCGCGATGGCTCAGGCGCAGGAGATGCAGGCTGCGCAGGCGGAGTACATCCGACAGACGGCCGGTTCCTCGAGTGCCGCGGACGACATCGCGAAGGCGAAGACCCTCCTCGACTCGGGCGCCATCACGCAGGCCGAGTTCGACTCGCTCAAGGCCAAGGCACTCGCGTCCTGACGCGAAACCGAACAGGAGAGACAGGAGAAGAAATGACCGATTTCGACTACGGCCCCATCGAGTTCTACGCGATCGGCTTCGACGGCGACCGGCCCGGTCCCGCGGTGCTGCAGGCCATCGACGACCTCGTCGCCGCCGGCACCGTGAACCTGCTCGACCTCGTGTTCGCCCGCCGCTCGCCGGACGGCGAGCTCGAGGTGCTCGAGCTGTCCGACACGATCGACGACGGTGGCGCTCCCGCCCTCGACCTGGCCGGCCTCGCCGGTCAGGACGACATCCTCTACCTCGCGGAGGGTCTCGAGCCCGGCAAGTCCGCCGCGATCCTCGTCGTCGAGCTGCTGTGGGCGAAGGCCTTCGCCTCACGGCTGTGGGAGGCCGGCGGCGCGGTCATCGCGCGCGAAGGCATCCCCGCCCCCGTCGTGAATGCGTTCCTCGCAGAGAACGCCGAGTAAAGGAGAAGATCATGCCCCTCGGAAGAATGGGACGCCCCGGCCTCATCGGCATGGCGGCACGCACCGCGGTCGTCGCGGGCACCGCGACCGCCGTCTCCGGCAGCGTCTCGCGTCACCAGCAGGAGAAGGCGTACAACGCACAGCAGCAACAGGCCGCCGAGGCCCAGGCGCAGCAGGATGCGATGAACCAGGCAGCGGCTCAGGCCGTCGCCAACGCGCAGGCAGCCCAGGCGCAGGCCGCTCCGGCACCCGCCGCTGCGGCGCCGTCTGCCGGCGACGACATGATGGCGCAGCTCAGTCAGCTCGCCACTCTGCACTCGCAGGGCATCCTGTCGGATGAGGAGTTCAGCGCCGCGAAGGCGAAGCTCCTGTCCTGATCGGATCGACGATGAAGGCCGCGCCCCGTGGGGCGCGGCCTTCATCGTTCTCCCGATCGCTCACGTGCCGTCGTCACTGTCCTCATCGTCGCGCGGCTCGGCGACGTCGGGGGCGCTGTGCCCCTCGTCTGAGCCCGCGCTGCCGCCGCCGCGCGCGGTAAGCGCATCCACCTTCTCGGTGAGGATGCGCACCTGCGCGCGCGTCGCCGGCTCGGCATCCTCATTGTTGCGTGACGCTCGGTCGAACACCCACGACGCCAACGTCGCGGTGATGACGCCGGCCAGCGCCACCCCTCCGAGCATCAGCCCGACCGCAACCCATCGGCCGGCACTCGTGATCGGTGTGTAGTCCCCGTACCCCGTGGTCGTGACGGTCACCACGGACCACCACAGCGCGACGTCGAACGTCGTGATGTTCGCGCCGGCGGCCGGACGCTCGGCCTCCAGAACCGCGAGGGATGCGACGTAGATGAGGATCAGCGAGGCGCCCGCTCCGTAGACGAGGAGCTGTGTGCGCAGCACGTTTCCCGCGGTCGTCCTCATCCCCGGAAAATGCGTGAGCACCCGCAGGAGCCCCACCAGCCGGAGGACCGGGATCAGCGCGAACGCGAGCGCGGCCAGATGGTTCCGAAACCACCTGGCGCGATTCCTCGCGAGGACGAGCCGCACGACGTAGTCCGCGATGAACATCGCCCACGTGACGAGGATCACCACGGTCGCGACCAAGAAAGCGACGCCGGTGAGATCGGCGATCACCCGCCATGAATAGGCGACGAGGTAGGCGAGGCTGGCAACCGTCAGCAGCCGCTCCGTGTGCTCGTGCCAGATCCGCTCATCCACAGCCGAATTCTGGCGCAGGCGCGCCGGCTGGACCGGCGGGCGCGCCGCTCGCGAACGTCCTGATCGGGTGCAACGACAGGCCGGTATCTTTCAGTCATGACCGCCGAAGCCACCGCACCGCCGCCCGCGCTCAGCATCCGTCAGCTCCTTCTGATGTCGATTCCCGCACTGCTGATCGGCGTCATCTCCGCGCTCGCGCTCGCGTTCGTCGACCGGGTCGCGGGTCTGCTGCACGATGTGCTGTGGACGAACGCTCCGGCCGCCTTCGGGATCAGCGGCGACGCGCCATGGTGGATCTTCCTCGTCCTCACCGTGACGGGCATCGCAGTGGGCCTCGTCGTCTGGCTCATGCCGGGTCACGCCGGCCCCGACTCGGCCACGACCGAGCTCGTCGCCCCACCGCTGAAGCTCCGCGTGCTGCCCGGGCTGCTGCTCGCGGTCATCCTGTCGCTGGCGGGCGGCGTCAGCCTCGGGCCTGAGAACCCGATCGTCGCCATCAACATCGCCCTGGCGGTCGCATTCGCGGCGCGGCTCGCGAAGGCAGCACCGACCCCGATCATCGCCGCGATGGCCGCCTCCGGCACGATCGGTGCGCTCTTCGGGACGCCTGTGGCCGCCGCGCTGGTGTTCACGGGGATGGCCGCAGGATTCAAGATGGGAGGATCGCTGTGGGATCGCCTCTTCCTACCGCTCGTCGCCGCCGGCGCCGGTTCGGTGACCACCTACCTGCTCGGTGACAGCTTCGGCGCCGCCTACACCGGCACGCCCTACGGTGCGCCTCAGCCCTTCGATCTGCTCACGGGCTCGGTCGTCGCCTGCGCTTCCGCGGCGATCGGGCTCATCGCCGTGTACCTCTTCCCGCTCGCCCACCGCCTGTTCCATGCGCTGCGTCACCCCCTGCTCTTCATCACCGCCGGCGGCATCGTGCTGGGACTGCTCGGCATGCTCGGCGGCCCGCTCACCCTCTTCAAAGGCCTCGAACAGAGTGACGAGCTGCTGAAGGACCCCTCCGCATACAGCACCGGGCAGCTGACGCTGTTCCTCGTGGTGAAACTGCTTGCACTCGTCGTCGCCGCATCCGCCGGCTTCCGCGGCGGCCGGATCTTCCCGGCGGTGTTCATCGGGGTCACGGCGGGGCTTCTCGGGCACGCGTTGCTTCCCGGGCTGCCCGCCAGCCTCTCGATCGCCTGCGGCGTGCTGGGTGTCGTCCTCACGATCTCCCGCGACGGGTGGATCGCGATCTTCGTCGGGGTGGCGATCGTGGGCGATATCACCGTCCTGCCCATGCTCTGCATCATCGTGCTGCCGGCATGGCTCGTCGTCACGAAGGCGCGCGAGATGCTCATCACGCCGAAGGATCTCGCGCGGGAGAAGGGGTCAAGGGTCTGACGGCTGCGTACCGCGCGCAGGTACCGCGGATCGATCGCCGGACAGCCATCGCAGCCACAGTGCGCCCGGGTCGCCCTCGAGCACGAGCGCCCGGACGAACAGCGTCAGCGGTATGGACAGAATGGCGCCGAGCGGACCGAGGACGAAGGTCCAGAAGAGGACCGAGAAGAAGCTCAGCGTGAGGCTGAGATCGACGGCGTCGCTCACGAACTTCGGCTGGACGAGCACCTGCAGCACGACGTTCACGACGCAGTAGATCGCGATCACCGCGAGGAGCATCGGCCAGCCGCCGACCACGAAGGCGAGGACCGCGGGGGGGATCAGCCCGAGGACGAACCCGATGTTCGGGATGAAGTTCGTCACGAAGGCGAGAACAGCCCAGACGATGGGCGCGGGGATGCCGAGCGCCCAGAGGGCGAGGCCGTCGATGATCGCGACGACGGCGCCGAATGACGCGTTGACGACGTAGTACCGGCGGATGCCGCGGTTGAGTCGACCGATGCGCGCCAGCACGGGTCGACGCCCGGGGCCGAAGACGCGCTCCGCATCGCGATAGCGCGCCGCATCCGCCGCCATGAAGATCACGTACGAGACGACGAAGAACAGCGCCGTCGCGGTCGCGATGACGGTGCCCCCGAGGCTCGAAGCCAGGCTGAGGACGGCCTTCGGATCCAGGACGGATGCCGCGGCATCCGTCGCCCTCTTATCGAGCCCTGCGGACTGCAGCCAGGCGAGGAACTCATCGAGCGAGGCGCGAAGTGTCGTGAGGTACTGGCCGACGAGGTGGACGAACTGCACGCCCGCCACCCACAGCAGCAGGCCCATCACGACCAGCACGAGGTAGGCGACCACGATGACGGCCGTCGTGCCGACCCAGCGCCGCCGGCCTTGCCGGTCGAACGGACGCCGCACAGGCTGGCAGATGACGACCAGCACGATCGCCAGCGCAAGAGGCCCCACGAGGCTGCGGGCGACGTAGACGCCGGCGAGCACGACGACCGCAGCCGACAGTCCGATCAACGTGCGCAGGCTCGGAGAGAGCATGCCGGCAGGTGCGGGCGGTGGCGGCGGCGTGGCGCGGGTCACGGCGTCAGGCTATCGAAGTCACGGTGAGATCGACGTGGGGCTCTCGATGTGATCCGTGAGCAGTGCCACACTGGGGCCATGTCAACACCAGTCGTGCGACCGCTGGCGGAGAACTGGATGGCTCCGCCCTCACTTCAGGAGCTCCTCGACGAGGGCCGTGCGATCCGCGCGATCGAGCGTCGGGAATCGCTCGCCGTGCTCGACACGACCGGCCGCGACCCGATGGGAATCCTCGACGAGCAGGACTCGGTGCGCGTGCCCGAGCTCGTGCCGATCCGCACCGAGCGGATGGCAGCCAGCCCGTTCGCCTTCTACCGCGGGACGGCCGCACTCATGGCCGCGGACCTCGCCCGGTCCTCCGACGACCGTCTGCTCGTCGGGTCGTGCGGCGATGCGCACGTGGCGAACTTCGGGCTGTACGCATCCCCGCAGCGCACGCTCGTGTTCGACCTCAACGACTTCGACGAGGCCGCCTGGGCGCCCTGGGACTGGGACGTGAAGCGCCTCGTCACGAGCATCGTCATCGCGGGGCAGGCCGTGTCACGCAGCGAGAAGGTGATCAAGGACGCAGCTCTGGGCGCCGTGCGGACGTACGCCCGATCCCTCGCCAGCGGCGCCAAGCGTACGCCTCTCGGGCGGTACTACGACCGGTTCGATGCCGAGGCCTCGGCGCGCGCAGACGACACCGAGACGCGCGCGGCGATCGAGAACGCCATCAAGGATGCCGACAAGCGCACCGGAGAGCGGGCCGCCCGCAAGCTCACCACCACAGGCCCGGACGGCCGGCTCGTCTTCGTCGAGTCCACGCCGACCATGGCCCACATCGACGCAGCGCGCGAGGCTCAGGTGCGTCGGCTCGTGCAGGAGTACATGCTGACGACGAACATCGACATCCGCGTGCTCCTGCAGAAGTACGTGCCCTCCGATGTCGCGCTGCGCGTGGTGGGGGTGGGCAGCGTCGGGACGCGGTGCTACATCATCTCGATGCAGGACGGCGACGGCAACGTGCTGCTGCTTCAGGCCAAGGAGGCCGAGGACAGCGTGCTGATCAAGTACGGCAAGGTGCAGCAGCCCGAGGGGGTGCAGCGCTATATCGACGACAACGGCAACGGGGCGCGTGTGGTGGCGATGCAGCGCATCCTGCAGGCGGTGTCGGATCCGTTCCTCGGCCACATTCTCGGCCCGACGCTCGACGGCGCGGGGCGGCGCGCGTTCTACGTCCGCCAGTTCCATGACAAGAAGGGCGGCTTCGACGTCGACAGCCTCGAGGACTCCGCGTTCAACTGGTACGCCATGGCCTGCGCCGCGACGCTGGCACGGGCACACGGACAGTCGCCGACCGCGGCGACGGTGTCGGGCTACATCGGAGGCGGCAAGATGGTCGGCGAGGCGATCCTCGAGTGGGCGAACGCCTACGCCGAGCTGTCGCGCGCCGACTGGGAGCTTTTCCGCGCGCACCGCGGCGTGGAGAAGTAGGTCGCCGCTCAGGCCGTCGCGCGCGTGTCCTTCTGCAATGCGGAGACATTGCGCAGGAACAGGATGATCCACGAGAAGATCAGCATCGCGGCGACGAGCTCGACGGCCGTGAGCGTGTAGTAGCCGATCGCGAAGAACACGCCGAGCACCACGATCACGGCGAGGAAGACCCAGCCGAGGTAGATGAACGCGCGCTGCAGTCCGGGGATCCAGAACCGCAGCCCGACGACGAGCGCGCAGTAGGCGACCGCCATCCCGGTCGCGGCCGTGTTGTGGACGGTGAAGAACCGGTCGACGGGGAAGATGCCGACGCACGCGAGGAACACGCCGATCGCGATGAGGAGCCCGCGGACCCACCGCCGGGCCGCCCGCGACGGCGTCTCGATGCCGCGCGTCGCGTGCCGAGACAACGTGGTGACGATGACGCCGGCAAGGATCAGCGTGCTGTTGAAGGCCAGCGAGGAGATGTCGTCGGTCATGCCGAGCGCGCTGAGGTTCTCCTTCCACCAGTCCTTGTCGGACGCGGTCAGCGTGGCGGCGAGAACCCCCTCGACGAGGAACATCGCGAGGATGAATGCCAGCAGCTGCAGGTCGAGCTCGGTCGCCGCGACGCATGCGGCGTACGCGGTGAGGGCCGCCGAGACGCCCGCGAGCACGAGCGCGGGGACGGCGAAGACGTCGGCGCCGATGAATGCGTGCGAGAGGAGATTCGCCAGCAGCGTCCAGGTCAGGACCGCGATGACACCCAGCGCGACCGCGATGGCCACGACGTCGATGGTGTCGAGCACGCCGATGCGCCGACGGCGGTCGCGGACGACGAACCGCCCGAAGACGAAGGACAGGACGGCGACGATCCCCGAGGCGAGCGCCACGAACTGGCCGAGAGAGCCGCGTCCGGAGATCGGCACGGGGGCGAGGTGGAACGCGGGGATGCAGACGAGCATGGCGCCGACGAACGCGGCTGCGCCGACGACCAAGGCCAGCGCCTCACGCGAGCGCAGGCTGCCGAAGGCGGGCGCCGAGAAGACCGCCGATGCCGCACGCTCGTGCGGTGCGGCATCCTCGTTCTCCGTCGGGGATGCGGCGGTCTCGGGCATATGTCCTCCGAGCGGCCGGGACGTCTGCATCGGCGCGTTCAGGGGGCGCACCTTCAGGAGATCATAAACGAGGGATGCGGGCCTCCGCCGTACCCCTTCCGACACAGCGCGTGCGGACAGACTCTCGGCCAGGGCATGGCCGATGCATCGGATGCTGGTGCAAGGATGACGCCCATGACCGACGCGGAATCCGCCCGACCGGCGATCCCCTCCCTTGCGCAACGCCTCGCCGCCGGCAGAGCCGAACGACAGCGGACCCCTCGCGGCGACCTGGCGCAGCTGAGGACGTCGGGGCGCGATCCCCTCGGGATCCTCCAGGAGCAGGAGTCGACCCGCGTCGAGCAGGTGCTGCCCCTCCGAGCCGAGCGGATGGCCGCGAGCCCCTTCGCCTTCTACCGCGGCACAGCCGCCATCATGGCGGCCGACCTCGCCCGCGATGCGCGGACGGGGATCTCGGTCGGATCATGCGGCGACGCGCATCTCGCCAACTTCGGGTTCTATGCCTCCCCGCAGCGCACGCTGCTGTTCGACCTCAACGACTTCGACGAGGCCGCCTGGGCGCCGTGGGAGTGGGACGTGAAACGGCTCGTCACGAGCATCGTCATCGCGGGCAGAGCCACAGGCCGGAAGGACGCGGTCATCGAGATCGCCGCCCGCAGCGCCGTGGATGCCTACAGCAGACGCATCGCGCGGGCGGCGCGCATGAGCCCGCTCGATCGCTACTGGACGCACTTCGACGCCAAGGCATCGGTGCACGCGATCGCGAGATCCTCTCGCGACGTGCTGCTGCGCGCCATGCGCTCTGCACGCAAGCGGACCGGTGACCAGGCCGTGCGCCGGATGACCGAGCCGGGGCCCGACGGGCGTCTGAGGTTCGTCATCCGTCCGCCCGCGATGTTCCACCTCGATGCCGCGCTGGAAGCGGATGCCGAGGCCCGACTGCGCGCCTACGCACGCAGTGCGAACGTCGACATCCAGATGCTGCTGCTGCACTACACGGCCTCGGACACCGCCTTCCGCGCCGTCGGCGTCGGCAGCGTCGGCACCCGCTGCTACATCACAGTCCTCGAGGACGGCGACGGCAACGCGCTGCTGCTGCAGACCAAGGAGGCACAGGAGAGCGTCCTCATCCGCTACGGCCGCGCGACGCAGCCCGCCGCCGCGATCGAGCACATCGAGCGCCACGGGGAGGGCGGACGGGTCGTCGGGATGCAGCGCGTGCTGCAGGCGATCTCGGACCCTTTCCTCGGACACTCGAAGGACGAGAACGGCGAGTACTACGTTCGGCAGTTCCGCGACATGAAGGGCGGCATCGACGTCGAGAGGCTGGCGGACGGGCCCTTCACCCGTTTCGGCGAGGCCTGCGCGATCACGCTGGCGCGCGCGCACGGGCAGACGGCGAATGCAGCCCGCGTCGCAGGCTACATCGGAAAGGGCCGCGTCGTCGCCGACGCGATCGTGTCATGGGCGAACGCGTACGCCGACGTGTCCCACGGAGACTGGCAGGCATTCGTCGCCGCTCGGCGCAAGTGACCAAGGGCCCTGTCATTCCCCGGAGCTGCGCCGTACCGTGGAGGGACAGCAGACTCAGCGACGAAGCGGAGGGAGTCCGAGATGCGAGCGACGGTGGGTGACCGCATCCGTGTGCACGGCAGGGCGGTCGGGATGGCGGACCACCTCGGCGAGGTGGTCGAGATCCGCGGGACGGATGACGATCAGCTCCTCGTCATCCGCTACGACGACGGACACGAGGGCGTGCTCTCGCCGGGCGCCGACTGCGAGATCCTGCACCAGGGCTGACCGACTCCTCGGCGGCCTGCTCGGTCCGTCGACGGATCAGTCGTCGGATGCCGCGGCATCCGTTCCCCGGCCCAGTTCGCCGCGCGGCTTCTGCCAGAGGACGACGTCGCGCGTGCGGCGCACGCGCGTGCCGGACTTCAGCCGGATCACCGATCCGCTGGCCTCGGCCGCGAACACGCGGGCACCGGGACGGTTCTCGAGTTCGATCTGCACCCGCTGCTCGAGGAGCTGGACGCGGCCGTGCAGTTCGCGCACCCGCTCCTCGAGCTCGAGGATGCGGACGATGGCGGGCAGGCTCATGCCGTCGGCCGACATCCGCGCGACCTCGCGCAGCTTCGCGACGTGTCGCAGGGAGTAGCGGCGCGAGCCGCCCTGGGTGCGTGCGGGGACGACGAGCCCGAGTCGGTCGTACTGGCGGAGGGTCTGCGGATGCATCCCTGACAGCTCGGCGGCCGCCGCGATCGCGAAGATCGGCGCATCCTCGTCGATCTCGTGTCGATCTGCCACGCCCTCACCTCCTCAGATCCGTCGAGCGGGCGTCCCCATCATCTAGCCGCGCGCCTTCGCCATGAGCTCGGCGCGCGGGTTCTCCTTCGGCTCGAGCGCCTGGAAGCGCTCGAGGGCCTCGCGTGCGGCGTCGTCGAGGTGGGAGGGCACCGCAACCTGGACCTCGGCGAGCAGGTCGCCGGTGCCCTTCGACGTCGAGACGCCGCGACCCTTGACCCGCAGAACGCGTCCGGAGGGCGTGCCCGGCGCGACACGGAGCCGCACGGGATCGCCCCCCAGCGTGGGCACCTCGATCGTCGCGCCCAGCGCAGCCTCGGTGAAGGTCACCGGCACGTGCACGCGGAGGTTCAGTCCCTCGCGGGTGAAGACCGGATGCGGGCGCACCGTGACGAGCACGACGATGTCGCCGTTCTCGCCGCCGTCGGCCGACGGTCGGCCCCGGCCACGTAGCCGCACCTTCTGGCCGTCGGCGATGCCGGCCGGGATCTTCACCTTGAACGGCTTGCCGTCCTCGCCCTGCAGCGTGATGGTCTCGCCCTTGGTGGCGGTGACGAAGTCGATCGTGGTGCGGGCCGTGACGTCCGCGCCCTTCGTGGGACCGCCGAAGCCGCGGTAGCCGCCTGTCGGCTGCCCGAACCGGCCCGTGCCGAAGCCGCCGCCCTGCTGGTTGAACATCGAGAAGATGTCGTCGAAGTCGCCCGCCGTCTGGTAGCGCGAACCGCCACGGCCCTGGCCGAACATGCTGAAGACGTCCTCGAAGCCGCCGGCCCCCGGACCGCCCGCCTGGAAGCGGGCACCGGAGCCCATGGCACGGATCTGGTCGTACTCCGCGCGCTGCTCGGCATCCGACAGCACGGAGTACGCCTCGCTGATCTCCTTGAACTTCGCCTCGGCAGCCGCATCACCCGGATTGGAGTCCGGGTGATACGTGCGCGCGAGCTTGCGGTACGTCTTCTTCAGCTCTGTCGCGTCGACGTCCTTCGAGACGCCGAGGACCGCGTAGAAGTCCTTGTCGAACCAGTCCTGGCTGGCCATCGCGCCTCCTACTCGGCGGGCACCGCGACGACGACCTTCGCCGGCCGCAGCTCGACGTCGCCGAGGCGGTAACCGACCTCGACGACTTCGAGGATCGTGGTCTCGGTCGCACCCGGCGTCGGCTGCTGGAAGATCGCCTCGTGCTGCTGGGGGTCGAAGAGATCTCCCCTGGCGCCGTACGTGGAGATTCCCATGCGCTCCGCCACCGCCCGCAGCTTCTCGGCGATGGCCGCGAAGGGGCTGCCGTCGTCGAGGTCGCCGTGCTTCTCGGCCCGGTCGAGGTCGTCGAGCACCGGCAGGAGGCCCTTGGCCACCGCGCCCTGCGCGCGGGCGATCTCGACCTCGCGCTGCTCCTCGGTACGGCGACGGTAGTTCGCGTACTCGGCCTGCAGCCGCTTGAGGTCGTTGAGCAGAGCAGACTCGAGGTCGGCCAGTGCCGCGTCCTCGGCGGCGGCATCCACGTTCTGCGTCGTGCCGAGGATGTCGTCGACCGTCAGCTCGTCATCCGTCGAGGCGTCGGCGTCAGGGGACCCGTCCTGCGCGCGGGGGCCGGAGGCGTGAGCCTCCGACCCCTCGTCGCTCGGACGGACCTCGTCGTCGCCGGTGCCCGGCTCGGGGAAGTCCTTGTCCGTCATGCTTATTTCTGCTCCTCGTCGTCGACGACCTCGGCGTCGATCACGTCCTCCTCGGGATTCGGCACGGAGCCGTTGCCCGGGTCGGCGACGTTCGGGTCGGCCTCCTGGCCCTGAGCCTGCTGCGAGGCGTAGATCGCCTCGCCCAGCTTGCCCTGCGACTGGTTCAGCTTGTCGAACGCGTTCTTCACGGCGTCGTCGTCATCGCCGGCGAGCGCGGTCTTCAGCGCGTCGACGTCGCCCTGGACGTCGTTCTTGACCTCGGCCGGGAGCTTGTCCTCGTTCTCCTTGATGAGCTTCTCGATGGAGTAGGCGAGGGTCTCGGCGTGGTTGCGGGTCTCGGCGGACTCGCGGCGCTTCTTGTCCTCGGCCGCGTGCTCCTCGGCCTCGCGCACCATCCGCTCGATGTCGTCCTTCGGCAGCGACGAGCCGCCGGTGATCGTCATCGACTGCTCCTTACCCGTGCCCTTGTCCTTGGCGGACACATGCACGATGCCGTTCGCGTCGATGTCGAAGGTGACCTCGATCTGCGGGATGCCGCGGGGCGCCGGCGCGATTCCGGTGAGCTCGAACGTTCCGAGCGGCTTGTTGTCGCGCGTGAACTCGCGCTCGCCCTGGAAGACCTGGATGGCGACCGACGGCTGGTTGTCGTCGGCGGTCGTGAAGGTCTCGCTGCGCTTGGTGGGAATGGCGGTGTTGCGCTCGATGAGCTTCGTCATGATGCCACCCTTGGTCTCGATGCCGAGGCTCAGGGGGGTGACGTCGATCAGCAGCACGTCCTTGCGTTCGCCCTTGAGGACGCCGGCCTGCAGGGCGGCGCCGACGGCGACGACCTCGTCCGGGTTCACGCCCTTGTTGGGCTCCTGGCCGCCGGTCTCCTTCTTGACGAGCTCGGAGACCGCGGGCATGCGGGTCGATCCGCCGACGAGCACGACGTGGTCGATGTCGCCGACCTTGATGCCGGCCTCGCGGATGACGTCCTCGAACGGCTTCTTGGTGCGGTCGAGAAGGTCCTTGGTGAGGTCCTCGAACTTCGCGCGCGTGATCGTCTCCGACAGCGACACCGGGCCGGACTCGGTCAGCGACAGGTAGGGCAGGTTCACCGACGTCGAGCTCGACGACGAGAGCTCCTTCTTCGCCTGCTCTGCAGCCTCCTTGAGGCGCTGCAGCGCGATCTTGTCGCCCGAGACGTCGACACCCGTGGTGTCCTTGAACTGCTTGATGAGGTAGTCGACGAGCCGCTGATCCCAGTCGTCGCCGCCGAGGCGGTTGTCACCGGCGGTCGCCCGCACCTGGATCGTGGAGAAGTCGTCGTCCTTGCCCACCTCGAGGAGCGAGACGTCGAACGTTCCGCCACCGAGGTCGAAGACGAGGATGAGCTCGTCCTCCTTGCCCTTGTCGAGGCCGTAGGCGAGAGCCGCCGCGGTCGGCTCGTTGATGATGCGCAGGACGTTCAGGCCCGCGATCTCGCCGGCCTCCTTGGTGGCCTGGCGCTCGGCGTCGTTGAAGTAGGCCGGGACGGTGATGACCGCGTCGCTGACGGAGTCGCCGAGGTACTGCTCCGCATCCCGCTTCAGCTTCTGCAGGATGCGCGCCGACACCTCCTGCGGCGTGTAGGTCTTGCCGTCGATCGGCTGGGTCTTCCAGTCGGTGCCCATGTGGCGCTTGACCGACGTGATCGTGCGGTCGACGTTCGTGACCGCCTGGCGCTTGGCGGTCTCGCCGACGAGCACCTCGCCGTCCTTCGTGAACGCCACGACCGAGGGCGTCGTGCGGAAGCCTTCGGCGTTCGCGATGACCTTGGGCTCGCCGCCCTCGAGGACGCTCACGACCGAGTTCGTCGTACCGAGGTCGATTCCCACTGCACGGGGCATATGTGTTCTCTCTCCTTGACGGGGGTCGCGACGGATGCCGCGGCCCGGGGTTCTCTTTCACATCTGCTCGTCGACCCATGACATCCCGAGAAGACGGGAATCTTGAGTCGCGATGGCTCAAGCATACGCCGGGGCATTTTCGGCGTCAAGTGAAGTTGATATGAACGCACTCAAGTTTGGCTCGGAGTGCAGTAGGGACCTGGGTCCCTAGCCACCGGCGAACACGCTCCCGTAGCGTCCCGAATGTCTCCGCGCCATCGGCGCAGACGCGCATCCGAAGAGCTCGACGCCACGCTGGGGAGCGTCGTCAAGACGGGCCCGGATGCATGGGACGGGATGGGGGCGGGCTGGGCGCCCCTTCCCGGTCCTTTCTTCAGGCGTCGAGGTAGCGGACGACGGCCTGCACGCGCCGGTGAGACTCGGCATCCGCCGTCAAACCGAGAGCGTCATAGATGCGCGACACGTGCTGCACGACCGCCTTCTCGGTGAGGAACAGGCGGGTGGCGATGCTGGCGTTGCTGAGTCCCTCGGCGACGAGCGCGAGCACCTCCTGCTGTCGGGGAGTCAGCGCCCCCACTGCGGAGTCGGCGTTGCGCGCCCGGCCCATCATGACCGCGACGACGTCGGGATCCAGGGCCGTGCCGCCGGCGGCGACCCGCTCCAGGTCGGCGAGGAACGTGTCGATGTCGGCGATCCGCTGCTTGAGGAGATAGCCGACGCGCTCGACGCCGTCGGCGAGCAGCTCGCGCGCGTAGCGGCGCTGCACGTGCTGCGACAGCACGACGACCGCCGTGCTCGGATCGGTGCGGCGGATCTCCAGCGCGGCGACGAGCCCCTCGTCGGTGCACGTCGGCGGCATGCGGATGTCGGTGACGACGAGATCGGGATGCAGCCGCCCGACCGCGGCGATCAGGCCCTCGGCATCCGTCGCCGATGCGACCACCTCATGACCGGCGTCGGCGAGCACGAGCTCGAGTCCTCGGCGGATGAGAGCCTCGTCCTCGGCGATCACGATGCGCACGGCAGCTCCGCTCTGAGGGTCGTGCCCGTCCCGGGCATGCTGTGGATCCGGAGGGTGCCGCCGACGGCGTCGACTCGGTCGGCGAGACCTCGCAGCCCCGTGCCGCGGTCGATCGCGGCGGTGCCGACGCCGTCGTCGGCGATCTCGATGCGCAGCACCCCCTCGGAGCTGCCGAGCCGCACCCGTGCGGCGCTCGCCCGGGAGTGCTTGACGATGTTCGTCAGGCCCTCCGAGATCACGTGGTACGCGGTGTATTCGATCGCCGGGCCGAAGGCCGCGCCGTCTGTGCTGTCATCCAGCACGGTCGCGATCGGCATGCGATCCACGAGGTCCTCGGCGGCGGCCGTGATCCCCCGCTCGATCAGCGCAGCGGGCACGAGGTCGTGGACGAAGGCACGCAGATCGGCCGCGGCGGCGTCGATGTCGGCACGCAGGCGCAGCGCGCGCTCGGGCACGGCGGATGCAGGAGCTGAAGCGATCCGGTGGGCTTCGAGCGCCAGCATCACGAGCTTCGCCTGCAGGCCGTCGTGCAGATCGCCCGCAATACGCCGGCGCTCTCGGTCTGCGGCCTCGACGATGCGCTCGCGCGACTCCACGAGCGCCTGACGGCTGGCGAGCAGCTCGGCGGTGAGCTGCTCGCTCTCGACCGCGATCGCCACGACGTTGCCGGCGCGCTCCACGAGGTCCGCGTCGCCCTTGAGCGCCGAGTCGTACGAGAACCCGCCGATCGTCCGGCCGTCGCGCTCGATCACATGCCACGCGCGCGTCGGCGACGTCGGCGGCTCGATGACCTGGCCGTCGTCGCCGATGAACTGCCCACGCTCGGCGACCCACACACCCAGCCGCAGCGTGGGATCGCCGAGGGCGGTCGCGAGCAGTGCCTCGATCGACAAGCTCGTCCGGGTCGTGCTGCCGAGCCACGTCGACAGCTCCTCGAGCTCGCTCGTGCGGGCGAAGCCGCCACGCAGGATGGCGATCGCGAGCACGAGCGGGATGCCGGCGAGCAGCGCGAGCTGGATCACCGTGCGGACGAGCGGGTCGAAGCCGAGCAGGTCGACCCCGATCAGGCTGGAGAGCGGGGTGTAGAGCACCGTGATGATGCCGTAGACGTAGAGCGGGATGAGGACGCGACGCTGGGGTCCTGCCGCCCGGCTCAGCCGGGCCGCCAGCACGATGGCCGCGGCGCTCATGACGACAAAGCCCGCGATGTCCTGCACTCGCTCCGACGCCTGCACCATCGACGGCGCGTCGGCGACCGCGAACGGCGGGTAGGGCCCCTGCGGGTCGAGCAGATAGCGGGGCGCCTGCAGCACGAGCGAGACGACGTAGCAGGCGACGACGATCCAGAACGCCGGCCGCGTCAGCCGTCCCGACGGGAACGCCAGCAGGAGGTGCAGCGTCGCCGCCAGCGCCACGCTCGCGAAGATCGCGCCGAGCGCCTGCAGCAGCGGAATCGTGGCGTTGCCGAGCAGCCCCAGGTAGATCGCGACGCCGGCGATCACGATGAGGAAGCCGATGGGGTTGCTCGGGCGGCGGCGCCACGCGATGACCCCGCCCGCGATGTAGGCCCAGAAGATCAGGGGCAGGCACGCGAGGATGAGCCCGACCGGGCTGTCGTTCACCGGCATGACCGCGTACTGGAACACGCCGAGCAGCACTGCGGCGACCCCGATGACGACCAGTGCTCGATCGAGGGAACGCCGCAGCGCGAACCGCACGCGGGGAACAGGCCTCATGAGCCTCCATTGTGGCCTGCGCGCGGTAGCCTGAGCGCGCGCCGTGACGAAGCGGGCGGCATCCTCCTTCGAAGAGCATGGATGCGGGGCACGGGCGTTCACGAAAGGGCTGTGGCTTGAGCGACATGGACTCGATCGCGGCAGGCTCCTCAGCCCCCCATGCGCCCGCGAGCGCCGTGGCGCCGGGCCGGGGCAAGGTGCTCGCGTGGGGGCTGTGGGACTGGGGCTCCGCCGCGTTCAACGCCGTCGCGACCACCTTCGTCTTCACGCGGTACATCACGAGCGACTCGTTCGGCTCGAACGCGTCGACGAGCGCCGCCGTCGGATTCGCCCTGGGCGCCGCCGGACTTCTCGTGGCCATCACCGCGCCGGTCACCGGGCAGCGAACGGATGCGTCGGCACGGCGCAAGCTGTGGCTCGCCGTCAACACGGTGATCGTCGTCGTGATGCTGGCCCTGATGGCCTTCGTGCAGCCCGACCCGGCGTTCTTCTGGTTCGGGATCGCGCTGCTCGCTGTCGGCACCGTCTTCTACGAGCTGGCGAGCGTCAACTACAACGCGATGCTGTCGCAGGTGTCCACGCCGCGGAACGTCGGCAAGGTGTCCGGCTTCGGCTGGAGCATGGGGTACTTCGGCGGCATCGTGCTCCTGCTGATCCTCCTGATCCTGTTCATCCCGCCGTTCGGCATCCTGGGCCTCGACAGCGCGACGGGCGTCCGCATCGCGATGGCCGCAGCAGCCGTGTGGTTCCTGCTCTCGGCCCTCCCGGTGCTGATCGCGGTGCCGGAGAACCGCCCGGACGGCGATCCGGTGAAGGTCGGCATCGGCGCGTCGTACATGAAGCTCTTCCGCGACATCGCGCGGCTCTGGCGCGAGGCGAGGCACACGGTCTACTTCCTCATCGCGAGCGCCGTCTTCCGCGACGGCCTCACCGGCGTCTTCACCTTCGGCGGCGTCCTGGCCGCCGGCACCTTCGGCTTCTCTGCGAGCGAGGTCATCCTCTTCGGAATCGCGGCGAACATCGTCGCCGGCATCGCGACCGTGTCCAGCGGCGCGCTGGACGACCGGTTCGGCGCGAAGCCGCTCATCGTCGTCTCGCTCGTGGGACTCATCGTCTGCGGGACGGCCGTGTTCCTCCTGCACGGCGGCGGCCAGACGATGTTCTGGATCTTCGGGCTGCTGCTGTGCCTGTTCGTGGGCCCCGCGCAGTCGGCCTCCCGCACGTTCCTCGCCCGGATCATCCCGCCCGGCCGCGAGGGCGAGGTCTTCGGCCTCTACGCGACCACCGGTCGAGCGGCGACCTTCATCGCGCCGACGCTCTTCGGCATCTTCGTCGCCCTCGGCGGCGCGCAGTACTGGGGGATCCTCGCGATCGTCCTCGTGCTGCTCATCGGGCTGCTGCTCCTGCTGCCGGTGAAGGCGCCGCAGCCCGTGCCGAAGGTCTCGTCGCCTGCCGCTACCAGACCGAGTCGCCGCGCATGACGGCATCCGAGCCGCCGTCGATGTAGATGATCTGGCCGCACAGGTGCGCGTTCTCCTCGCTCGTGAGCCAGACGAGGAGTTCCGCCGCGTCACGGGGCTTGAAGAAGCCGTTCAGGGGCATGGGAACGATCTGGGAGAGCTGCTGGCGGCCCTCCTCGCTGGCGGTGAGGTCGGCCGTCATCGGAGTGAGCACCACACCGGGGGCAATGGCGTTGAGCGGGATCGAGGCGCCCGCCCATTCCGGACGAGGGGCGTTTCGACGCACCCAGCGCGAGAGCGCGCGCTTCGCGGTGCCATAGATGAGCGCGCCCGTGTCCGCGTTCTCCGCGAGCTCGACGGCTCGCGCAAGAGCCGTCGGCTCGTCGTGCTCGAGCAGAGCATCGAGAAGCGTCTGATCCGGCGGGAAGAGAGCGGCCATCGAAGACACGAGAACGGCACGGGGAGCGCTGGAATCGGCGAGCATCGGCCGAAGGCCTTCGAGAGTCGCCACCGCCCCGTAGTAGTTCACCGAGACCGTTGCCGGTGTCGGCGTGGCAATCCCCGCGATCGCGAGGACGGCGTCGATGCGCCCTCCCGACGCATCGCGGACCTGGTCGACCAGCCGGCCGCGACCCTCGGCCGTGCCGAGGTCCACGCAGACATCCGCGTTCGCCACGTCGACGCCGATGACTCGATGCCCGCGCTCGACGAGCAGCTCCGCTGTCGCCTTGCCTATGCCGCTTGCGGACCCGGTGACCACATACGTACGGACCATGAGACTCCTCGTTTCGATCTGTTGCCGTGTGGAAGGCCGACGGAACCCTGAGCTGGTCGCGACCTCACCCTGGGAATCGAGCGCCCCGATGACTGATCCTGGCCAGCTGCCCGGTCGGGGGTTGGGCCAGAAGTCCCATGAGTCGGGACGCCTGCGGGCGGGCGCTCGCTCCTGCCGGCGCGGGATGTCGTCCGCACCCCACGGAGATCGGCCGGTCGAATTGAGGCGGATGCCCCATGCCCCCGCGCGGTGAGGCGACGAGAGTCGGGACATGAGCACGCAGGTCACACCCGCATCCGCCGCCGAGGACGCGACACGACACCCCGACCTTCCGGACGGCATCGAGGAACGATTCACCGGGTTCGGCGTCATGGGCATCGCCTTCGACAGCGGGCACTACCTCGCCCTGCGCGTGTGGACCGAGACCACGATCGGCGACCCGTACCGGTCCGTGTGGCACCGCGACCCGCACGGCCGCTGGCACATGTACGTGACGGCGGCGCCCGAGCGGAGCTGTCCGCGCTACTTCAGCTCCGCCGCATCCTTCGAGCGCGTTCCCGCGATCGAGCTGACCTGGACGGATGCGCATCGCCTGCGCGTGCGCATCCCGCGCACTCTCGCGTGGGACATCGCCCTCCAGGCGACGCCCGCCACGCGGATGATGACGAGGGTGGCGGGCGCCATGCCGGCGGCCGCGCGCAGCAGCGACCCGCTGCTGGCCGCCATGGGGCCCATGTCGCGCCCGATGCTGCGGGCGGGACGGATGCGGCTCGCCGGCGCCGCGCCGAACCGGCAGCACTTCCAGGTGGTTCCGCTGCGGGTGTGGTCGGTCGCCTCGAGCACGGCGACTCTCGCGGGGGCGGATCTGGGGTCGGCGCATCCGCTCGACGAGCAGTCCCGGCTGGGCGATTTCTGGATGCCGCAGCGCGGGATCTTCTACGTCGGCGAGGCGCGGTTCGCGTCGTTCGACCCGATCCGTCACCTCGCCCCCGAGGTTCGGGCCGACGCTCCGTGAGCGCGGGACCTGGATGCGGCGCATCCGATCGTCCACAATGGCGCCGTGGGCGCGTCAGCCATGAAGGCTCCGACGCGGGCCGAGATGCTCGCGGCGCTGTCGATCGCGATCGACCTCGGGCTCGGCCAGCCGGCCGAGCACATGCTGCGGGCCGCGATCCTCGCGAGCAGGCTCGCCGGCCGCCTCGGGCTGTCCGCGCAGCAGCGGGGCGCCACCTACTACTCGACGCTGCTCATGTGGATCGGCTGCACCGCCGACTCGCAGGAGTACGCCCGCTGGTTCGGCGACGACATCGCCGTGCGCGGTGCGTCGTACCTCGTCGACTGGTCGGGGCTGCCGTTCCTGCGGTTCCTCGTCGACCACGTCGCCGAGGGCGAGCCGGTCACGCGGCGCGTCGCGACGCTCGCCGGGATGATGACGGATGCACGTGGCAACCTCGGCCGCCTGCTGCACTCGCACTGCCTGTCGGCGTCGCTGCTGGCTGCGCGACTGGGTCTGCCGCGCGAGGTTCAGGATGCCGTCGCCTGCGCTTTCGAGCGGTACGACGGCCGGGGGCTCCCGCAGGGGCTGTCCGGGGATCGGATTCCGATCGAGATGCGGATCGCGCAGCTCGCCGGCACCGCCGAAGTGCACGACCGGCTCGGCGGCGCCGACGCCGCCCTCGCGATGGCGCAGAGCAGGCGGGGCCGTCAGTTCGACCCGGTGATCGTCGACGCATTCGTCGGGGATGCCGCGGCCCTGCTGGACATCCCGCATGGCTCCGACGCGTGGACGGCGGCGATCGACTGCGCGCCGGACCGCGATGTGGTGCTGCACGGCGAGGCCCTCGAGGAGACGCTCGCCGCGATCGGCGACTTCGTCGACCTCAAGTGCCCGTTCATGCTCGGGCACTCGCGCGGGGTGGCGACGCTGGCCGGATCGGCGGCTCTCGCGATGGGCATGTCGGCGGCGGAGGCGTCGACCCTGCGGCGGGCGGCCTACCTGCACGACATCGGACGGCTCGGCGTCTCGAACCTCATCTGGTCGAAAGCGGGCCCCCTCGACGACGCCGACTGGGAGCGGGTGCGGATGCACCCGTACCTCGGCGGCCGCGTGCTCTCCCGGGTTCCGGGGATGGATGCCGAGGCCGCCCTGGTCCGCGCCCATCACGAGCGGCCCGACGGCAGCGGCTACCCCGCCGGCAGCCGCGGCACGAGCCTCACACGCGCCGATCGGCTGCTCGCCGCGGCCGTCGCCTTTCGCTCGGCGATCGAGCCGCGGCCCTACCGGGAGGCGCTGGAGCCCTCGGCTGCGCTCGAGCGCCTTCAGCGGCGCGCAACGGAGGGACGACTGGATGCGGAGGCCGTCGCGGCGGTCGCCGCCACCGTGGGTGGCGCCTCGTCGCGGCCGGCCGCGCCGGCCGGTCTCACTCCGCGCGAGGCGGAGGTCCTGACGCTCGTGGCTCAAGGCCGGACGAACCGGCAGATCGCGGCATCCCTCTCGATCAGCGAGAAGACCGTGCGCAACCACGTCGAGCACACCTACGCCAAGATCGGCGTGAGCAACCGGGTCGGCGCGAGCCTGTTCGCGATCGACCACGGATTCCTGCGGTGAGCCGTCCCGTCAGCGGGTGTTGGAGGGGTTGCCGGGCCAGGCGTCTGCCAGCTTCGTGAGCAGGCGGGCCAGCTCCGCCCGCTCGGCGTCGGTGAAGTCCGTGAGGGCGGCGGCGACGGCATCCGTCCGCTGCCCCAGGAAGCCGCCCACGAGACGCTCCCCCTCCGTCGTGAGGGCGATGCGCGTGCGGCGCGCGTCGTCGGGGTCGGCTTCCCGGCGCACGAGTCCCATCTCGACGGCCTGCTGCACGAGCCGTGACGCGCGGGGCTGATCCACGCCGATCGCGTCGCCGAGCTCGCTCACCGAGAGGGGACTGGATGCCTTGGCCAGCGCCTCCAGCAGACGGAACCGGGCCGGGCCGCCGAAGCGGCCGTGCATGGCGCCGGCCCAGGGCGGCGGCTGGTGGCCGTGCGGGCCGCCGGGCCAGCCGTGGTCGTGCGGGCCGTGCTCATGCATGCCGGGGCCTCCCCGCATGCCGGGCCAGGGCTGATCCGACGGACGAAGAGGCATGACCGGGCCACCGGGAAACGGCATCCGGCGGCCGCGCAGGCGCGCGAGCGCGTTCGCGATGCGGTCGATGTCGGAGTCGCTCATACCCCGACGATACATGCGACTTGACATGGATCCCAGATGCATGTCACACTGCATGTACATGCCAGATGACATGTACTTCATCGAGAGGAGTTCTCATGACGGAGAACGAAAACACGGAATGGACGCCGTCGCTGCGCGACTGGCTCCGCATCGCAGACTTCCAGGTCGCCCAGTCGTTCGGTGCCGCATTCGCGGCGGAGGGGCTGTCGCGACGCGACGGGATGCTGCTGCGCCGACTGGCGAAAGGCCCCCTGACCACCGATCGCGACAAGAAGCTGCGATCGCTGGAAGACCGCGGCTGGGCCCACCAGCGGGGCGACGGCACGTGGGAGCTCACCGAGGACGGCCGCGCGGCCGCCGACCGGCTCACCCAGCGGCTCGACGAGCTGCACGCCACGATGCGCGACGCGGTCGGGCAGGAGCAGTACGAGGCTCTGGCGTCGTCGCTCGAGGGCGTCTCGCGCGCGCTCGGGTGGGACGAGAAGGCCGGGGTTCCCGGGCGCGGCTTCGGCCGGCCAGGGTTCGGTCCCGGGTTCGGTCCCGCGTTCGGTCCCGGGTTCCGGGGTGCCGGATTCGGCCCCGGTTTCGGGCCTTGGAGCGGTCGCCGAGGCTTCGGTCCCGGATTCGGCCCCGGGTTCGGTCCCGAGTCCGCCGGTGGCTGGGGGCATGGTCACGGACCGTGGGAGCAGGGTCGCGGACCCTGGCAGCACCACGGACATCACGGACATCCCGGCCACCGCGGAGCCGAGTGCGGGCATGGCCCCCACGGCCAGGACGCGCACGAGCACGAGCATCACGGGGACGAGCACGCCGACGGCGGTGCCGAGGCGGCGTACGAGCGCGGCTTCGCAGCCGGGTTCGCGGCACGCCAGAGCGCGTAACGGCGATGTGAGAGGCCCGCGACGGAGACGTCGCGGGCCTCTTCTTCGTGCTCTACCGTGAGCGCGTGAGCGTTCCGCAGCAGGTGGCACCCGGCATCCACGTCGCCACGAGCCGGAAGATGCTGACGACGTCGACCGTCCTCGCCCGGGGCGGCGAGGCGTTCCTCGTCGACCCCGCCTGGATGCCCGACGAGCTCGCCGCCCTGGCCTCCTTCGTGGCCGGGCTGCGTGTGGTCGGCGGCTTCGCCACCCACGCGCACCACGACCATCTGCTCTGGCATCCGGGATTCGGGGATGCTCCGCGGTGGGCTTCCGCGCAGACCGCCGCGTTGGCGCGCACCGAGCGGGCTTCGCTGGTGGAAGGACTCGGCGCCGGGTTCCCGCATCCCCTCGTCGACCTCATGGGGAGGGTGGATGCCGTGGCCGACGGCATCCCCGAATCCGCGGGCTTCGAGATCGAGCTCATCGTGCACGACGGGCACGCGCCGGGGCACACCGCGCTGTGGCTGCCGCGCGAGCGCGTGCTGATCGCGGGCGACATGCTGAGCGACGTCGAGCTTCCGCTGCCGTTCGATCCGGATGACGTGCCGGCCTATCGCGCCGCGCTCGACGTGCTGGCGCCCTACGCCGCGCGCGCGGCTGTCGTGATCCCGGGGCATGGGCATGTGGGCACCGATGCCCTCGCGCGCCTGGATGCCGACCGGCGCTATCTCGAGGATGTGCTCCGGCACGGCTCGTCCGATGACCCGCGCCGGGCGAACGCCGGGATGGATGCCGAGTACCGCCGGCTGCTGCGCACGATCGGCGACGCAGGGTAGCTCGACGCCCTCGAAGGAGGCTCACACACCAGAGGCGGGCCTCAGGCGAGCTCGGGGATCACCTGCTCCTCGAGAACCGTGATCGAACCCCACGCGAGGTGATGGTGATTCTGCACGAGGGCGACCGCGTCGCGGCGGGATTCCGCACGGATGCGGGACATCCCGACGACATCGCTGCCACCGTCGACGACGCCATCCGCCGTCACGGTGATCGGCGTGCCCAGGGGCCGACCGACATCGAGCAGCTGATCGCCCAGGAGTTCGCTCCACGCGGCCCAGAGCGTGAGCCCGGTCTGAGCCTCCGCGGGGGTCGCCGACGCGAACCGCGCGGACACCTCCTGCGGCGCGTGGTACAGCACGACGTAGGTGTTCATGAGGTACTCCTCTCACTCAGCACGACTCCGACCGCCGGTTTCCCGACCCCGCCGCCGGAAGCATCGGCCAGGTCGGCCTGGATGCAGTCGCCGACCCGGTCGAGCGCCGCCGTCGCGAGGCGGAGGTCGTCGGCATCCACCAGGGCGGCCATGTGCTCCGCCCAGCGATCGTAACGATCGACGATGTCGGCCAGCGCCCTCGCTCCTGCCGAAGTGATCGCCACCTGACGCGCCCGCCGATCTGCGGGATCGTCGACATAGGCGACCAGGCCGTCGGCTTCGAGCGCGTCAGCCACCCGCTGGACGCTCTGGCGCGCGAGCCCGAGCTCCCGGGCCATCTGCGCGACGGTCCGAGGCGCGTCGTCCGCTCGTCCCAGCACCTGCCAGCGCGCGCTGGACTGCCCGGAAGGAGCCGTCAGCCGTTCACCGTTGCGCATCAAGAGGCCGTTCACGCGGAACACCGCCAGCGACAGCGCCCACAGGTCATCTCGCTTCCCGGCCATGCGGACATCGTTCCATATTGACAGCATGCTGTCAATATGGAACGCGCCCTGCTGCGGAAGAATGAGCGGATGCCGCACCCCGCACTGCTCGCGATCTCGCACGGAACGGCGTCCCCGGAGGGGCAGGCGTCCATCCAGGCGCTCGTCGACGCGGTCGCACGACGCCTGCCGGAGGTCACCGTGCGGCTGGGGCACGTCGACGTTCAGCAGCCGGATGTCGCGGCATCCCTCGGCGAACTCACCGACGGGCCGGTGGTCATCGTGCCGCTCCTCCTGTCGGCCGGCTACCACGTCCGCATCGACCTCCGCGAGCAGAGCGCGCACCGTGACGACATCACGATCACGCCCGCCCTCGGCCCCGACCCTCGACTCGCCGACGTCCTCGCCGAGCGGCTCCGGGAGGTCGAGCCCGCCCCGCACGCCGTCGTCCTCGCGGTGGCCGGCTCCAGCGACGAGCGCGCCAACGACGACTGCCGCATCGTCGCCCGGATGCTCGGCGAGAAGCTCGGGCGCGATGTTCAGGTCGGATTCCTCGCGGCCGCCGAGCCGCGGCTCGGCGCCGCGGTGGACGCCGCGGTCGCGGTGTCGCCGGACACGGTCGTGGCGGACTACCTGCTCGCGCCCGGCTACTTCCACGACCTGGCGACGCGCGAGGCGCACGGCCGGCCCGTCGCGCGCCCGCTGCTGACGCCCGACACGGAGCCCGCGGCATCCCTCGTCGACATCGTCGTCGAGCTCTATCAGGACGCCGCAGACCCCTCCCGTTCGCGCTGACCCGCGGATAGAATTCGGCATCGCCACCCTCCGGTCCACCCGAGACCGATGCGTCGCAGAGCGGAGTTCGTCATGAGCAGCATGCAGGGTTCCCCGACACAGAACGTCGAGACCAAGGGTCTCAAGGACGGCGCACTCGGCCTGGTGTCGAGCGTCGTGGTGGGCATCGCCTCCACCGCCCCGGCGTACAGCCTGGCCGCCAGCCTCGGGTTCATCGTCGCGAGCGGCGGAGCACTCCTGGCCGGCGTGAAGGCGCCCGGCATCGTGCTCCTGGCGTTCGTCCCGATGTACCTCATCGCGGTCGCCTACCAGGAGCTCAACAAGGCCGAACCGGACTGCGGCACGACCTTCACGTGGGCGACACGCGCCTTCGGCCCGATCACCGGGTGGATGGGAGGTTGGGGGATCATCATCGCGGACGTCATCGTGATGTCGAATCTGGCGCAGATCGCCGGCCAGTACTCCTTCACCTTCGTCGGCGGGTTCGGGCTCCCCGCGGTGGGCGACCTCGCGAATAATCCGACGGCTGTCACGATCGCGGGACTCGTCTGGATCGCGCTCATGACGTGGATCTGCTACCGCGGAATCGAGATCTCCGCACGCCTGCAGTACGTCCTCCTCGGCTTCGAGGTGATCATCCTCATCTTCTTCGCGACGTTCGCGCTCGTGAAGGTCTACACGGGCAACGCCGAGCCGTACTCCCTCATCCCGCAGCTCAGCTGGTTCAACCCGTTCACGCTCGACTTCGGCCAGGTCATCGCACCCGCGCTCCTGACCGCGATCTTCATCTACTGGGGCTGGGACACCGCCGTCTCCGTGAACGAGGAGACGAAGGACCCCGGCAAGACGCCCGGACGCGCCGCGGTCATCAGCACCGTCCTGCTCCTGCTCACGTATGCGCTCGTCACCGTGGCAGCGGTCGCCTTCGCGGGGGTCGGCACGAAGGGGGTCGGGCTCGGCAATCCCGACAACGCCAACGACGTCTTCTCCGCGATCGCACCCGCACTGTTCGGCAGCGGACCCATCGGATCCATCCTGATCACCGCGCTCGCGTTCTCGATCCTGACCTCCGCCGCGGCCTCCACACAGACCACGATCCTGCCGACCGCGCGCACGTCGTTGTCGATGGCCGTGTACAAGGCGATCCCCGAGAGATTCGCCCGCATCCACCCCCGGTTCCTCACCCCCACCTGGTCGACGATCGGCATGGGCGTCATCTCGGCCGTTTTCTACCTCATCTTCACGGCGATCAGCGTCAATCTCCTGAACGCGCTCATCGGCTCCATCGGCCTCATGATCGCCTTCTACTACGGCCTCACCGGATTCGCCTGCGTGTGGTACTACCGGCGGTTGCTGTTCACGGGCGCGCGCTCCCTGATCATGCGCGGCCTGTTCCCGCTCCTCGGCGGCCTCATGCTCACGGCGGTCTTCATCTACGGGCTCATCCAGTTCGCCGCACCGGACTGGCTCACCGACGACAACGGCAACAACGTCACGATATTCGGCATCGGCGCGGAAGCGGTGGTCGGTGTGGGCGGAATCCTCATCGGCTTCGTGCTGATGGGCGTGTGGTGGATCGTCAAGCCCGACTTCTTCCGCGGAAGGACTCTGCCGAGGCAGTCGGCGGACCTCGTGCTGACGGCCGAGGGAACCATGAAGGACTTCGGACTGCCGGACTCCCCGCACGAGGCGCTCGTGATCGCCCCCGACTTCTCGAACCTGCCCGCGGGCCACGAGCCGCTGAACGCCGCGACGCTCGAGCCCGTCGAGACGCCGGACGAGCTTCCGCCGGCCGCCTCCCCCACCCCGCTCCAACGCGAGGCGGACGGGTCGACGGACGACGGCCGACACTAGATCGTCGAACAATAACTGGACGTTATGGAATACATGCGTCAAGTTCATGTCTCCGCGTTACGTCGCGTTCCGTGACATGACACGCGAGATGTCACACGCCGACCCTCGGGCATAGCCTCGCCAGAGGTCCGAACGGGCCTGCCCGGCTCAGCCGGACGACCGGGGAGGTGCCCACCAGTGACGATCAGCGACACGGACGCGCGGCAGCCGGACGGGCACGCTCGGGCGGTCACAGACCGCGCGCGGCCGCCGCGCCCGTCATCCAAGCCGAACGGCCAGTGGAAGATCGACGGCACAGCGCCCCTGAACGGCAACGAGGAGTGGAAGCAGGTCGACGACGGCCTGAGCGTGCGCGCGCGCATCGAGAAGGTGTACTCGAAGGGCGGCTTCCAGAGCATCGACCCGACCGACCTGCACGGGCGCTTCCGCGTGTGGGGCCTCTACACGCAGCGCAAGCCCGGCATCGACGGCGGCCGCACCGCGACGCTCACGCCCGAGGAGCTCGAGGACGAGTACTTCATGCTCCGCGTCCGCATCGACGGCGGACAGCTCACGACCGAGCAGCTTCGCGTCATCGGCGGGATCTCCACCGACTTCGCGCGCGGCACCGCCGACATCACCGACCGCCAGAACATCCAGCTCCATTGGATCCGCGTCGAGGACGTCCCCGAGATCTGGCGCCGCCTCGAATCGGTCGGCCTGCAGACCACCGAAGCCTGCGGCGACGTCCCGCGCGTCATCCTCGGATCGCCCGTCGCGGGTATCGCCGCCGACGAGATCGTCGACCCGACGCCGCAGATCCAGGAGATCACCGAACGCTTCATCGGCGACGCCTCGCTCGCGAACCTCCCGCGCAAGTTCAAGACCGCCATCACCGGCCACCCGAGCCAGGACGTCGTGCACGAGATCAACGACGTCGCCTTCGTCGGCGTCGTCCATCCGGAGCTCGGCGCCGGCTACGACCTCTGGGTCGGCGGCGCCCTGTCGACGACACCGCGTCTCGGCGAGCGCCTCGGAGCCTTCGTCGAGCCCGACCGCGTCGCCGACGTGTGGCACGGTGTGACGCAGATCTTCCGCGACTACGGCTACCGTCGCCTCCGGAACAAGGCGCGCCTCAAGTTCCTCCTCGCGGAGTGGGGCACGGAGAAGTTCCGCCAGGTGCTGCAGGACGAGTACCTCGGCTACGCGCTGGCCGACGGACCCGCAGCCCCGCGCCCCGGCGAGCCGGGGGATCATGTCGGCGTCCACCGGCAGAAGGACGGCCGCTTCTACGTGGGCGTCACCCCGATCGTCGGCCGCGTGAGCGGCGAGACCATCACGAAGCTCGCCGACGTCGTCGAAGCACACGGATCGGCACGCCTGCGCACGACACCGCATCAGAAGATCGTGATCCTCGATGTCCCCGAGGAGCAGGTCGAGCCGCTCATCGCCGAGCTCGACGAGCTCGGCCTGCAGGCTCGGCCGAGCCTCATCCGCCGCGGCACGATCGCGTGCACCGGCATCGAGTTCTGCAAGCTGGCGATCGTCGAGACGAAGGTCAACGCGACCGCCGCCGTGCTCGACCTCGAGGAGCGACTCGCGGGCTTCGAGCTGCCGCATCCGATCTCCCTTCACGTCAACGGCTGCCCGAACTCCTGCGCCCGCATCCAGACCGCCGACATCGGCCTCAAGGGTCAGCTCGTGACGATCGACGGCGAGCAGGTGCCGGGCTACCAGGTGCACCTCGGCGGCGGGCTCGCCTCGCAGGACCGTGACGAGCCGGGCCTCGGCCGCACGGTCCGCGGGCTGAAGGTCGCCGCCGACGGCATCGCCGACTACGTCGAGCGGGTCGTCACCCGCTTCCTCGCCGACCGCGAGGCCGACGAGACGTTCGCACAGTGGGCGCACCGCGCAGACGAGGAGGCACTCCAATGACCGTCTCCCTCGCCCCCCGCGTCGCGGTCAAGCGCAGCGCGGAGGAACTGAAGGCCCTCGCCGACCGCGGGAACATCGAGCTCGGCAGCCTCACGGACCACGAGGCGACGCCCGCCGAGGTCGTCGCGTGGGTCGCGGAGAACTTCGGGGTGGATGCCGCGGCCGTCGCGTGCTCGATGGCCGACGCCGCTCTTCCGCACCTGGTCGCCGAGCAGCTGCCCGGCGTCGATGTGCTCTTCCTGGACACCGGCTATCACTTCTCGGAGACCTACGCCACGCGCGATGAGGTCGAGCGCGTCCTCGACGTGCGGATCATCGACATCACGCCGGAGCAGACCGTCGCCGAGCAGGATGCCGAGTTCGGCGCGAAGCTGTTCGAGCGCGACCCTGCGCTGTGCTGCGCGCGTCGCAAGGTCGCTCCCCTGCAGGAGGCGCTCGGCGGCTACGAGGTGTGGTTCACGGGCGTCCGCCGCGACGAGGCGCCGACCCGCACGAACACCCCGCTCGTCACGTGGGACGAGCGCAACGGGCTCGTCAAGGTGAACCCCGTCGCATCCTGGAGCTTCGACGACCTGCTCGCCTACGCGGCCGAGCACAAGGCGCCGGTGAACCTCCTCGTGAACTTCGGCTACCCCTCGATCGGCTGCGAGCCCTGCACGAAGCCGGTCGCCGCCGGCGAAGATCCCCGGTCGGGCCGCTGGGCCGGCACCTCCAAGACGGAATGCGGGCTGCACGCATGAGCGACACCCTGACCGCGACTCCCGTCACGGGTCTCGACGCCCTCGACCAGCTCGAGGCAGAGGCGATCCACATCATCCGCGAAGTGGTCGCCGAGTTCGAGCGCCCCGTGCTGCTCTTCTCCGGCGGCAAGGACTCCGTCGTCGTGCTGCACCTGGCGACCAAGGCGTTCTTCCCGGGCAAGGTGCCGTTCCCGGTGCTGCACGTGGACACCGGCCACAACTTCCCCGAGGTCATCGCGTTCCGCGACGACACGGTGGCTCGCCTCGGCATCCGTCTCGAAGTCGCCCGTGTGCAGGACTACATCGACGACGGACGCCTGCACGAGCGCGCCGACGGCACGCGCAACCCGCTGCAGACGATGCCCCTGCTCGACGCCATCGCGGCCGGGCGGCACGACGCCGTCTTCGGCGGCGCGCGACGCGACGAGGACAAGGCCCGCGCCAAGGAGCGCATCATCTCGCTGCGCGACGAGTTCGGCCAGTGGGACCCGCGCAACCAGCGCCCCGAGCTCTGGAGCCTCTACAACGGCCGCCACACGCCCGGTCAGCATGTCCGGGCGTTCCCGATCTCGAACTGGACCGAGCTCGACGTGTGGCGCTACATCGAGCGCGAGGGCATCGCACTCCCCCCGCTCTACTTCGCCCACGAGCGCGATGTCTTCCGGCGCGACGGCATGTGGCGCGCAGTGGGAGAGGTCTCGCAGCCGCTCGCGCACGAGAGCGTCGAGAAGCGCACGGTCCGCTACCGCACGGTCGGCGACATGAGCTGCACCGGAGCGGTCGAGTCGGATGCCGCGACCACCGCCGCGATCGTCGCCGAGGTCGCCGTTTCCACCCTCACCGAGCGCGGTGCGACCCGGGCCGACGACCGCATCAGCGAGGCCGCCATGGAGGACCGCAAGAAGGACGGGTACTTCTGATGAGCATCGCCGCCCCCACGCGCGCAACCACCCTCTTCCGCTTCGCGACCGCGGGCTCGGTCGACGACGGCAAGTCGACGCTCGTCGGCCGGCTGCTGCACGACGCCAAGGCGATCCTCGCCGACCAGCTCGAGCAGGTCGCGCGCACCTCCGCCGAGCGCGGCTTCGCGCACGGCACCGGCTTCGACTTCGCTCTCCTCACCGACGGCCTGCGCGCCGAGCGCGAGCAGGGCATCACGATCGACGTCGCGTACCGCTACTTCGCGACCGACCGCCGGAGCTTCATCCTCGCCGACTGCCCCGGACACGTTCAGTACACGCGCAACATGGTCACCGGCTCCGCGACGGCCGACGCCGTCGTCGTCCTGGTCGACGCGCGCAAGGGCGTGCTCGAGCAGACGCGTCGCCACCTCGCGGTGGTCGCGCTCCTGCGTGTGCCGCACGTCATCATCGCCGTGAACAAGATCGACCTGGTCGACTTCGACCAGGCGATCTTCGCGGATGTCGAGGAGCAGGCCCGAGCGGTCGGCGCGCAGCTCCACATCGACGACCTGCATGTGCTGCCCGTCTCGGCACTGGAGGGCGACAACATCGTGGATCGCTCCGAGCGCACCCCCTGGTACGACGGCCCGTCGCTCATCGAGCTGCTCGAGACCCTGCCCGCCGAGGACCAGCTCGAGACCGAGGGCGAGCCCTTCCGGCTGCCGGTGCAACTGGTGCTCCGCCCGCAGGGCGGTCTCGCACCGGGGCTCGACGCCGACGAGTTCCGCGATTACCGCGCATCCGCGGGGCGCATCTCGTCGGGCCGGGTGCGCGTCGGCGACGAGGTCACCGTTCTCCCTGCGGGCCTCCGCACGACGGTCACCGGCGTCTGGGTCGCCGGAGCGCCGACGGACGAGGCATCCGCCCCCCAGTCCGTCGCGATCGAGCTCGCCGACGACGTGGATGCCGCGCGCGGCACGGTGCTCGCCGCCGCCGACGCGGCCCCCGTCCCGAAGCGCGAGTTCGACGCCGAGCTCTTCCAGCTCGACGCCCGGGGACTCGCATCCGGCACCCGCGTGCTGGTGAAGCACGGCACTTCGACCGTCCAGGCGGTGCTGCAGATCACGAGCCGCTACGACCTCGATGCGCTCGCGCACGAGGACGCGGCATCGCTCTCCGTCAACGACATCGGCCGCGCGCACGTGCGCGTCGCCGCCGACCTCCCGGTCGAGCCCTACGCGCTGGCACGCGCGGGCGGGTCGTTCCTCGTCATCCATCCGTCCGACGGCGCCACACTCGCCGCCGGGACCGTCCTGGCCTGAATCGCCGGGACACCGCAACACCCGACATCCACCCATCACGAAGGAGGCGCAACGCATGATTAAGACCGCGAAGTTCACGACCCTGGCCCTCGCAGCCATGATGCTGGCCGGCTGCGCCGCCTCTGCCGATGCGGCGACCAAGTCGCCCGCGGCGCTGACGGGTGGGACCCCGGCATCCGAGGTGCGCATCGGCTACTTCGCCAATGTGACCCACGCACCGGCACTCATCGGGCTGCAGGAGGGGATCTTCGACAAGGACATCGACGCGAAGATCACCACGCAGCTGTTCAACGCCGGCCCGGCGACGATCGAGGCCCTCTCCGCGGGCGCCATCGACGCCGCCTTCATCGGCCCGAGCCCGTCGATCAACTCCTACATCCAGTCGGCGGGACGCTCCGTGCGCATCGTCGCGGGTGCGACCACCGGCGGGGCGGCGCTCGTCGTCAAGAGCGACGTCACGAAGCCTGCGGACCTCAAGGGCAAGACGCTTGCGACCCCGCAGCTCGGCAACACGCAGGATGTCGCGCTCCGCAGCTGGCTCGGGAGCAAGGGCTTCCAGACCGACACGACCGGAGGCGGCGACGTGAAGATCACGCCGACCGACAACGCGCAGACGCTTGCGCTCTTCCAGCAGGGCAAGATCGACGGCGCCTGGCTGCCGGAGCCGTGGGTCTCGCGGCTGGTCGAGGACGCGGGCGCCAAGGTGCTCGTCGACGAGGCCGACCTGTGGAAGAACGGCGCGTTCCCGACGACGGTGCTCGTGGTGAACGCGGACTTCCTGGCGAAGCATCCGCAGACCGTCAAGCAGCTCGTGCAGGGCGACGTCGATGCGATCGACTGGCTGAACAAGAGCAAGAGCAAGGCCGCCGCCGCGATCAACGACAAGCTCAAGTCCGACTCGGGCAAGGGCCTCTCGGATGCCGTCCTGAACCGGTCGCTCGAGCACGTGACGTTCTCGGCGGACCCGCAGGCGCAGACGTATACCGAACTCGTGCAGCACGGCCTGGCCGCCGGCACGCAGAAGAAGGGCTCGATCGAGGGGCTCTTCGACCTGCGGCTGCTCAACGAGATCCTGAAGGCCGACGGCGAGAAGGCCGTGTCGGCGCACGGACTGGGCCAGCAATGAGTTCCGGATCGCCGGCGCCGGAGCGCCGCCTCGGGCCGAGCTTCGACATGACCACGCCGCCGGTCGCAGCTCCCCTCGCGCCGGCGCCGGCGATCCGCCTCCAGCACGTCGGCAAGCGCTACGGCTCCGGGCCCGTCGTGCTCGAGGACATCACCCTCGACATCGCTCCCGGCGAGTTCGTGTGCCTGCTCGGCGCATCGGGCTGCGGCAAGTCGACCCTGCTGAACCTCATCGCGGGCCTGGATGCGCCGACCGCCGGCACCATCGAGACCCCGGCCCAGGGCTCCGCCTTCATGTTCCAGGACTCGGCGCTCATGCCGTGGCTCACGGCGCGCAAGAACATCGAGCTGGCACTGCGGCTGCGCGGCGTGCCCCGCGCCGAGCGCGGTACGCGGGCACTCGAGCTGCTCGACATCGTGTCGCTGACGGATGCCGCGGACAAGCGCCCGCACGAGCTCTCCGGCGGCATGCGCCAGCGCGTCGCGCTGGCGCGCGCCCTCGCGCAGGACCGACCGGTGCTCCTCATGGACGAGCCTTTCGCGGCGCTCGACGCCATCACGCGCGACATCCTGCACGAGGAGCTCGAGCGCGTCTGGCGTGCCACGAGCCGCACGATCGTCTTCGTCACGCACAACGTGCGCGAGGCCGCCCGCCTCGGCCAGCGCGTCATCCTGCTCTCGAGCCGTCCCGGCCGCATCGCCGGCCAGTGGCGCACCGCGGGAGCCGACCACGCCGTCCTCGAACAGCAGATCACCGAGCAGCTGCGGAAGGAGATCCGCCGCAATGCCGCCTGAGACCCGCATCCCGGTCGCCGAGCCCGTCGAGGCGTCGCACTCGACGGGCATCAACGCGGGCGACCCGTCCACAGGCTCGGAGACCGTTCGAGCCGTCACCCCGACCGATGCCGAGCTGCGCGACCTCGCGGCCGGCCTCGACAGTCTGCAGACCGACACCGAACGCCGACCGAGCGCGTGGCGCCGGTTCCGCACGAGCGTGCTGCCGCCCATCCTCTTCGTCCTCGTGCTGCTCGTCGCATGGCAGGCATACATCCTCATCGCGCAGCCGCGCCCCGACATCGTGCCGTCCCCGGCCGATGTCGCGGCGGCGCTCGGCGACGCCTGGGCGTCCGGCCGCCTGCCGACGGCGATCGTCACGAGCCTGCAGCGCGGCATCCTCGGCTTCCTCATCTCGATCGTCGTCGCGACGCCGATCGGCCTGCTCCTGGCCGAGGTGCGCCCCATCCGTCGCGCTGTCGGGCCGATCATCTCGGGCCTGCAGGTGCTGCCGTCGGTCGCGTGGGTCCCGGCCGCGATCCTGTGGTTCGGGCTGACGGATGCCACGGCGTACTTCGTCGTGCTGATGGGCGCCATCCCGTCCATCGTCAACGGCCTCGTGTCGGGCGTCGACCAGGTGCCGCCTCAGCTGCGGCGCGTCGGGACGGTCCTCGGCGCACGGCGCTTGCGCCTCGCGACCCTCATCGTGCTCCCCGCGGCGCTGCCCGGGTATGTCGCCGGCCTCAAGCAGGGCTGGGCGTTCGCGTGGCGCTCGCTCATGGCCGCCGAGATCATCACCGTCGGAGGCACCATGGGCTTCGGTCTCGGCTCCCTCCTCGACACGTCGCGGCAGCTGGCCGACATCTCGTCGGTGCTCGCCGCCATCCTCGTGATCCTCGTCATCGGCATCCTCGTGGAGCTGGTGGTGTTCGCCCCGTTCGAGCGGCGGATGCTGCGCCGCCGCGGGCTGCTCGTGGAGACGGCCCGATGAGCCGCCCGACCGGCAAGGTGTGGCTCGTGGGCGCAGGACCGGGTGACCCGGGCCTCCTAACGCTGCGCGGCCTGCGCGCGCTCGAGCAGGCCGACGTCATCGTCGCCGACCGCCTCGGCGCCCGCGCCGTGCTCGACGGGCTCGCCGCTGACGGCGTGGAGCTGACGGCCGAGGTCGTCGACGTCGGCAAGCTCCCCGGCCATCACGCCGTGCCGCAGGACGCGATCAACGCCCTGCTCGTCCAGCTCGCCCACGACGGCAAGACGGTGGTCCGGCTCAAGGGCGGCGACCCCTACATCTTCGGCCGCGGCGGCGAGGAGCGGGAGTTCTGCCTCGAGGCCGGCATCGAGGTCGAGGTCGTCTCGGGTGTCACCTCGGCCGTCTCGGTGCCCGCGATCGCCGGCATCCCCCTCACGCATCGCGGTGTCGCGACGGCCTTCACCGTCGTGACCGCGCACGACCAGATCCGGCAGCTCGGCGGCGGTCGCGACCACACCGTCGTCCTGCTCATGGGCATCGGCACCCTCGCCCACGCGGCCATGACCCTCGCCCACGGCGAGCGCGGCGCCGACTGCCCCGTCGCGATCGTCGAGGACGGCTTCGGCCCCGGCCAGCGCGTCACGGTCGGCACCCTCGCCACCATCGCGCACCAGGCCGCTGCCCGCGGCGTTCGCTCGCCCGCCGTCGTCGTCGCCGGCGACGTCGTCTCCCTCAGTCCCTACGCTGAAGCTCTCCAGAACGAAGACCGAAAGGCCGCATCCCTGTGACCTCCTCTCTGAACCACCTCCGTGTCGCGATCGTCGGAGCCGGCCCCGCCGGAATCTACGCCGGCAACATCCTGACGAACGCCGTGACCGCCGCCGGCGGCACGGTGGCCATCGACCTGTTCGAGTCCCTTCCCGCGCCGTACGGCCTCATCCGCTACGGGGTGGCCCCCGACCACCCGCGCATCAAGGGCATCGTCACCTCGCTGCACGAGATGCTGGATGCCGGCACCACCCGCTTCATCGGCAACGTCGAGGTCGGCCGCGACATCGCGATCGACGAGCTGAACGAGCGCTACGACGCCGTGATCCTGGCGACCGGCGCGATCCGCGACGCGGAGCTCGACATCCCCGGCATCCACCTCCCCGGCTCGTACGGCGCCGCGGACTTCGTCGCCTGGTACGACGGGCACCCCGACGTCCCGCGCGAGTGGCCGCTCGACGCGCGCGAGGTCGCGGTCATCGGCAACGGCAATGTGGCCCTCGACGTGGCACGCGTCCTCGCGAAGCACGCCGTGGACCTCCGCCCGACCGAGATCCCCGACAACGTGCTCGCGGGGCTCGAGTCCTTCGCCGTCACCGACGTGCACGTGTTCGGGCGCCGCGGACCCGCCGACGTCAAGTTCACGCCCATCGAGCTGCGCGAGCTCGGCGAGGTGCGCGACGTCGACATCGTGCTCGCGGACGAGGACTTCGAGACGCTGGATGCGGCGGCCGCCACGAACAACCAGCTCAAGGTCATGCTGCGCACGTTCCAGGCCTGGCGCGACCGCGGAACGTCCGGCGCATCCCGTCGCCTGCACCTGCACTTCTGGCACGCGCCGGTCGAGGTCGTCGGCACGGAGCGCGTCGAGGCGGTGCGGTTCGAGCGGACGACGCCCACCGAGAGCGGCGTCGTCGGAACCGGCGAGTACCGCGAGATCCCGGTGCAGCAGGTCTACCGCGCGGTCGGGTACTTCGGCTCGCCGATCGTGGATGCGCCGTTCGACGACGTCCGCGGCGTCGTCCCGAACGTCGAGGGCCGGGTGTCCCCCGGGCTGTACGCCACGGGCTGGATCAAGCGCGGACCTGTCGGCCTCATCGGCCACACGAAGTCCGACGCGATGGAGACGATCGCCCATCTCGTCGCCGACGTCGAGAACGGCGTGCTGTCGGCGCCCACGGTCGAGGGCGATGTGCTCGACCTCCTCGCCGAGCGTGACGTGGCCTACACGACGTGGGACGGCTGGCTCGCCCTCGACGCGCACGAGCGCGCGCTGGGAGCTGCGCACGAGCACACGCGCGAGCGCGTGAAGGTCGTCCCGCGCGACGAGCAGGTGGAGCTCTCGCGCAGCGGTTCTCTCCTCGGCTCATGACCGCGGAGAGCTCCGCGGTCGATTCGCCCGGCGACCCGGTCGTCGACGTGCTCGTCATCGGCGGCGGCCCCGCCGGTCTCTCGGCGGCACTGAACCTCGGTCGCGCGCGGGCGACGGTCGTGGTGGTGGATGCCGACCGCCCCCGCAACGCGGCGACCCTCCGCTCGCACGGCTTCCTGACCCGCGACGGCGTGCCGCCGCAGGAGCTCCGCCGTCTCGCCCGTGAGGAGCTCGGGCAGTACCCGGGCGTCCAGGTGCTGGTGCGCACGAAGGTCGCGTCGCTCGAGGAGGCGACCGGTCCGGACGGTGCGCGCTTCACCGCGGTCCTCGAGGGCCGCAAGGCGCCTTCGACGGTCGCCGCCCGCTCGGTCCTCGTCGCGACGGGCCTGCGCGAGACGCTCCCCGAGGTCCCGAACATCCGCGGGTTCTACGGCATGAGCCTCTTCAGCTGTGCGGCGTGCGACGCGTGGGAGCTGCAGGACCGCCCCCTCGCCCTCATCGGCGAGACCGGCGACCTCGCCGCTCGCGCCCGCCTGATCGCACGCTGGACGCACAGCCTCACGGTCTTCACGAACGGCGCCCAGACGATGGATGCCGCGGATGAGGCCGAGCTCACCGCATCCGGTGTCCGCATCGAGCGTGAGCCGATCGCCGGTCTCGAGGGCGACCGCGGCGCGATCACCGGCGTGCGCCTCGCGAGCGGCGCCGTCGTCCCCGTGGAGGGCGGCTTCGTCCGTCCGATCTGGACGCCGGCCCTCGAGTTCCTGACAAGCGTCGACCCGTCCCGTGACGAGTACGGGCACCTCGTGGTCGACCGGTCGGGCCGCACGAGCATCCCCGGTCTGTATGGAGCGGGGGATGCGGCGGCCCCCGGCCCCCAGCAGCTCATCGTGGCCGCAGGCCAGGGCGCTCGCAGCGCCGCCGTGATCGTTCACGACCTGGTGGGCGTCGTCACCGCCCACTGACCCGATCTCTTCCGGCGCCCTGTCACACCTCGGAGCCGCCGAACGCTGCGGCCACCGTCGCCGTGCTGCCTGCGAGCTCGGCGAGTGCGATGCACCGCAGCTCGTGTATGTCGCCGTCGTGGACATCCATCGTCGGAACGTGCGTCATGTGCGGCCGGAAGCCCTGTCGCCAGTGCCGCGGATCGCGCGCGACGAAGCCGGGCATCTTCTCGAGAAGATCGGCAAGACGGTCGTGCAGGGCGACGACGTCAGCCGAGTCCACGAGCTGCACGGGGACATCGTGACGTGCCCCGAACATCGCGTCACCGCCGAAGCGGACTGCGAGCGGCCACTCGCCATCCGCGGCAGACGCGACCGCCCCGGCGACCTCGTCGGCGGGGACGTCGACGACGAAGTTCGAGGCCAGCGTGACGTGGGCAGGCCACTCGCGCCTGCTGAACGACGCCCCCCGTACCAGCGGCTCGAAGAGCGCGACCACGACCCACAGGCTTCGCGCCGGGTTACTCGTCATCCGTCCAGTGTCGCCGATCGGATGGCGAGAAGGCGGGTCGGTCGGACCCTGATCAGCGACCCGGGGAACCGGCATCCGACGCGCCCACGTCCGTCACGTGGAAGCGCTGGAACGAACGGGATGCCGTCGGCCCCCGCTGACCCTGATACCGGTTGCCGTACGACCCCGTGCCGTAGGGGTTCTCGGCGGGCGACGAGAGGCGGAAGAAGCACATCTGCCCGATCTTCATGCCGGGCCAGAGCTTGATCGGCAGCGTCGCGACGTTCGACAGCTCGAGTGTCACGTGGCCCGAGAAGCCGGGATCGATGAATCCGGCCGTCGAGTGGGTGAGCAGTCCGAGGCGCCCGAGCGAGGACTTCCCCTCGAGGCGCGCCGCGATGTCATCGGGCAGGGTGACCTGCTCGAAGGTCGACCCCAGGGCGAACTCTCCGGGGTGCAGGATGAACGGCTCATCCGGCGCCACGTCGACGAGGTGCGTGAGATCCGGCTGATCCAGCGCCGGATCGATGAACGGGTACTTGTGGTTGTCGAACAGCCGGAAGTACCGGTCGAGGCGTACATCGACGCTCGACGGCTGCACCATGTCGGCATCCCACGGGCTCAGGCCGATGCGCTCGGACTCGATCTCGCGACGGATATCCCGGTCAGACAGCAGCACGCGTTCAGCCTAGCCGCGCGGCTCCCGCCTGCGCCGGGTGTGACGGCCCGCCTCAGCGGACCGGCTCGGGCATCACCCAGAAGCCGGGCTGCCGCGGCGACATCTCGACGTGCTCGGTGGACACGAGGAGCATGCCGGATGCTCCCGCCAACCCCGCGCCGAAGCCTTCCATGAGGCGGTGATGGTTCCACGCGAACATGGGCCGCGCGATGGGCGAGAGGATTCGCATCCATCGTCTCGGCGTCTCGACGAGCCACGCGATCCACACCGTGACATCGTCCTCGGGGGGCGTCTGCATCGCGATCCGACCGCGACCGGACAGCTCGCCACGGGCGGTCGCATCCACGTATCTGCGCGGCTCGATGGCGGTGACCTCGGTCTCGTACGTGAAGCGGTAGCCGACGGGCGCGCGGACCACGTAACGATGGACGGCGCCGATCCCCTCGGCGCCGTTCGGAGCGGTCACGAGCTGCACGCTCTCGAGGCCGGACCACCATCGGACCCATCCCTCGACGTCGCGCAGCACGTTCCACAGACGCGCGGGATCGCCCGCGAGCGTGTAGGTGGTGACGAAGTGATACCGAGCGTCCATGACGCCTCCCCAGTGTCGGCAGAATATGCCCGCGTGCGGCATTCGGTAAGGGGGCGGGTGTGTCGAGCCGACCGGGCGCCGTCTGCTGCCGCTCTGCGACCGTACCGAGCAGGCGGGTCGAGGCGCTTGAGTCATACGACGGGAAGACCATGTGCCGGCGGCGCGGGCACCAATGCCGCGAGCTGCGGATTGTCCATGCTGGCCATGAGCATCGCGGCCGCCTCCGCGTCACCGTCCTTTCCGAGCGCGGCACCATGCAGCAGCGACCGTACGGCAAGGTCGCGCATACCCGTGCGCGAGGTCAGCTCCTGCATGCGCTCCACCCAGATCGCGGTGTCCGGGTGGCCGTGCCGGCGACCGAGCTCGCAGCGGGCGTCAAGAAGGTAGCCGGCCAGCCAGACATACGGGTCGGCGAGACGGGTCGAGCGTGCGGAGGCGTCGGCGAGGATGTCGAACGCTCGTGCGGCGTCCTCTCTGGCCTCCGCGACTCGGGCCAAGCCCCGCGCCGCGGTGCCCTCCCAGCACGGGTTTCCCAGCTGGCACGCCCGGGCGAACGCCTGCTCCAGCAGCAAGGACGCACCATCGACATCACCGCGAAGGAGCTGCACCTCACCCCGGTGCGCCTGCGGCCAGGGCAGGAACGCCAGCCAGTGGTCCGCCTCGGCCAGAGCGACGGAGGCGTCAAGCTCCGCCGTGGCATCCGTCAGTTCGCCGCGCAGCAGGTGCAGCCTTCCGAGCATGGAGCGCGCGAACGCTTCCATCCGGCGTGCACCGGCGGCGGCGCAGAGCCGGACGGCTGCGGCCAGCAGGGCACGGGCGCGCGGGTAGTCGCCCCGGTCGCTGGCCACGCAACCGAGGTACGTGGTGGCCTTGGCCCGCACTGCAACGGCGTCGGCGGAGAGCTCCAGGGCGTCGGTGAGCCACCGCTCCGCTCGGGCGTAGTGGGCGCGCAAGTAGTCGACGTAGCCGAGCTCGGCCCGCGCCTGCGCCGCACTGCCCGGATCGTCGTGCTCCAAAGCGATCGCATCCGCTTCGAAGAGCGCTCCCAGGCCGTCCTGGTCCAGGCCGCCGAGCTCGTGGATCAGCGCCTCGCCGAGGATCAGCCGAGCCCCGATCCGCACCGCGGTCGCACCTGTGGCATCCGCCAAGCGGGCGGCGGTCCGCAATGAGGTCACGCCCGCATCCACCGCTCCTGCCGACACCGCGGCGGTTCCGGCCTCGACCAGAGCCTGCAGCGTGGGCTCATCGACAGTGTCATCGCGCGGGAGCAGGCGGTTCTCATGCACCGCGGACCGCACCGCGACACCCGGAGCGATGCCGAGCTCCGTCTCGAACAGCACAGTGCACGCGGCGAGCTGGGCCGTGGCCGCCTCGTCGTCACCCGCGAGCCGGTACAGCCGGATGAGCAGCGCCTGGTGGTTCTCGTCCAACGGCGACATCGCGGTGGCCCTGACCGCATAGCCGATCGCGTCATCGAGCCGGCCACGGGACATCGAGCCGAGCGCGGCCTCGTGCAGGATCGTCTCGCAGGCGGCGGCCTGGTGCCGGCGCTGCGACAGCAGCCAGGTCTCGAATGCAGCGGCACCGCGGATGACCACTCCCTCCAACAGGTCGCTGCCGAGTCCGGGCAGTTCCACAGCCTCCGACCACAGACCCCGCACGACCACGTCGACGTCGATCATCGTCCCCGGCGGCATCCGGAGCACCAGCGGGTCGCCCACGACGGCGACATCCGGCCCGAGGCCGCGGCGCAGCTCGGACAGGCTCCACCGCAGCGCGCGCATCGGGTCGTCCGCCTCGGGAAAGAGAAGCGCGGCCAGCGCGCTGCGACCGGGCCGGCGACCCTCGAGCAGCAGATAGGCGAGAAGGGCCCAGCTCTTCCGGCTCCGGAATCGGTACACCTCGCCTGACGAGCGGACGATCCGGGGCGCACCGAGCAGATGGACGGCCAGGCTCATGACGGCTCCGATCCTGGGTATCGGGAACGCCTCGGCGTGGCACTGATGATACTGCCGGCAACCGTGGCGCGGGTGACCCGCGGGCGGCCGTACAGCCTGCCGCCCGCGGGACAAGGGGCGGTCAGGAGTGCTCGCTGACCTGGTAGATCTCGTCGGCGACGAGGCCGTGCGCCTCTCGGTGCACGGCGTTGGCCGCCTCGGCATCCGGCGCGTCGACCAAGCAGAAGATCTTGCCGGCCTCCGCGTCGACCCAGTACCGCAGGTAGTTGACGCCGTGCGCATCCTGGGTGGCGAGGTCGGCGCCATGCGCCCCGGCGACGTCGGCCTCCGTCACGCCGCCCTCGATGTTGTGTACGTCCATGAACAGCGTCATCTGATCGTTCTCTCCGTCGGGTTGGCGGGCCTCGATTCGGGCCCGTTCCCACCAGTGGACACGCTGCGTGTTTGATGTGATGTTTGACGGGCGACCCCGGTTCTGCTGCGACGATCAGGTCGGCATCCCCATCCGACAAGCACCCGGAGGTCCCCATGGACATCGCCCCGCTGCTGCCGCTGACCACGGCCCGATTGTCGCTTCGCCTGTTCACCCCGGGTGACGCGGACGACCTCTACGCCTACCAGGGCCTGCCGAGCGTGGCGCGTTACCTCTACCGGCCGGCGCACTCGCGGGAGCGCAGCGAGGAGGTTGCCGCCGAGCGCGCGGCGCACTCCGTGTGGCGTGCCGACGGGGACAAGCTGGCGCTTGCCCTGTGCCGACGCGATGAAGCAGGCGTGGTCGGCGAGGTGACACTCACCCTGACCGATGCCCGCGCGGCCCAAGCCGAGATCGGCTGGGCACTCGGCCCGGCGCACCAAGGGCTCGGCTACGCGACCGAGGCGGCGGCCGCGCTGGCCGGTCTCGCCTTCGACAGACTGGGTGTGCATCGGCTCTACGCCCGGCTGGACGTCGAGAATGCGGGGTCCGTACGAGTCTGTGAGCGCCTCGGGATGCGTCGCGAAGCCCACTTCGTCGAGAATGACCTGGATGGAGAACGCTGGGGCAGCGAGTACGTCTACGCGGCGCTCGCTGCCGATTTCGAGAGCCGCACGTCCGTTCGCATACAATCCGGTCGGTAGTATGGGGGAGTGGCGTCGAGCGGTGGGACGCCACGGCTATGTGCACACGGATGTGTGCACACCGACCTTGACGGGAATCACAGATCCCCATAATTTCGAGGCATCGGGGCTGTAGTTCAATGGCAGAACTTCTGCTTCCCAAGCAGACAGCGCGGGTTCGATTCCCGTCAGCCCCTCCAAGATTCCGCGGAATTCCGCGGATGTGACTTCACCTGACGCCACAGGGCGCCGCACACGTATGTGTATACCGATGTGTATACCTCCGGAGCACCCCGCAAGGCGCGGCATGGCGATCGCCAACGACCCGCTCGAGCACCACGTCATCCGCTGAAGTGACCCGCGCCAGCTGCGTCGCGCCGCCCACGGCGGCCACGCGCGGGCGATTCTCATCCAAGGTCCAGAGGGACGCGGCTAAGGTCATACTTATGACCTCTGAATGGAGCGGAGTCTCGCGGCTCATGCCACAACGGCTTCCGGCGGGTCGGTTGGGCGTCGCCGTCGTTGCGGAGCTCGTCGACCTCATCGTCACGGGGCAGCTCAAAGAGGACGACCTTCTGCCGCCCGAGGGCCCCCTCAGCGAGCACTTCGGTGTCAGCCGAACGGTGCTGCGGGAGTCGGTCAAGCGGCTCGAGGAGAAGGGGCTCGTGATCGTGTCCCAGGGTCGTGGCACCCAGGTCCGTGCGCCGGGCTACTGGAACATGCTCGATCCAGTGGTGCTGTCCGCGCTCATCGACAACGACGAGAGCCTCGGAGTGCTCGACGAACTGACGATCGTCCGCGCCAGCCTGGAGTCGGCCATGGCGGGCGCCGTCGCGAAGGACCACACGGCGGAGGGGTTGCGTCGCCTGGAGAACGCATTGACCGCGATGCGGGAAAGCGAATCGGAGACCGATTCGTTCCGGCAAGCCGACGTCGTCTTCCACTACGCGCTCATGGAGATCTCGGAGAATCGCCTTGCCGAGAACATCGCGAAGCACTTGTACAAGCGGGCCGTCGAGTCGAGCCGCTACCAGGGCATCAACCCTCCGGATGCCGTCAGCCTGACGTTGCTGGAGCACGAAGCGGTGGTCGACGCCATCGCCCGCGGCGACGTGGCCGGCGCCGAGAAGGCGATGCACGACCACATCCACATCTCATGGGAGCGTCGGCGGCTGCCCGATCACGATCCGCGTGCCAGGATCAGCGATGCGGATCCGGAAGCGGAGCTTCAGTCCAGGGCGTAGACCTCGGATGCGGTGGCACCGAGGATCGCGGATCTCTCGCTCGATGAGAGCCCGGCGAGCAGCTCGTCGGTCGCCGCTCTCCACGTGACGGCCCCTCCGCGCAGCTCCACCAGCGGCCAGTCCGACCCGTACAGCAGGCGGCTCGTGCCGAAGGCGTCGAACGCGGTCGAGACGACACCGCGCACGTCGTCGGGAGTCCAGCTGCCGGGTTCGAGGCCGGAGGCGATTCCCGAGAGCTTGACGACGACGTTCTCGTGCGCGGCGACTGACCGCAGCCCGCTCTCCCACCGGTCTGCTCGGGCATCCTCGGCAAGCGGACCGCCGAGATGGTCGAGCACGAATCTCAGGTCCGGATGCCGACCGACGACCTCTGCGGCCTGTCCCAGTTGCCAGTCGCGTACGACCAGGTCGAAGGTCAGCCCGCCGCGGGCAAGCTCGGCGAGGCCGTGGTTCACGGCATCCCCCAGCAGCCACTCAGGATCCGGGTCGATGTGCACCAGGTGACGCACCCCGACGACGGGCACCGTGGCGGTCTCGCGGATTCGGGCCAGCTGCCCGGCCACGTCCGCGCGAACGTCCACCCACGCGACGAGCCCCGCCACCAGCCGTGGATCGGCGCGCGCGAGCCGGACGCTCTCCTCCAGGCTGTTCGCCGCCTGGACCAGGACGGCGCGACCCATACCGGTCGAGGTCAGCATCTCCTCCACGTCGGTCGAGCCGAAGTCGCGATCGATCGCCGCCATCGAGACCGGATCGATCCAGTCCTGGGGATCCGTCTCGCGGTTCCACAGATGCACGTGGGCATCGACGCCACCCGTCACTCGAGATGCCAGACTTCGTCGATAGGCTGCCAGAGCGAGCCCGGGTCGCGTTCCTCGGCGATCCTGATCTGGCAGGGGTCGGTGTGCGTCCACCACTCCCGCGACACCGGGTCTTCGCCGATCCGACGGAGATCGGCTTCGTGGTCCTCGCCGATGTACTCGTAGTACGCGAACAGCACGTCGCCGAACACGAAGATGCTGTAGTTGCGGATGTTGCACTCGGTGATCTTGGCCTCGACGTCCGGCCACACGTTGCGGTGGAGCTCGAGATACTCCTCACGCTTCTCAGGGCGGACGCCGACGACCAGCGCCATGCGTTTCGGTTCTGCGGTCATGACGCCGACTTCTCAGGGACGGTCGGGTCGTCGATGCGGTCGGGCTCCGCGACGATGCGGAGGGCCGCCCGCTCCGGGCGGACGTGCGGCCCGGCGGCGGTCGGCAGCGCCGGACCGGAGCCCGCCGCTGCGAGCCGCGCCTCGTCCACGATGATGCCGAGGCCCGGACTGTCTCCGAGGATGATGCCACCGTCGTCGATCTGCTGATCGACGATCAAGCCCCGCGGGAAGCCCAGATCCTGCACCTCGTGCGTCAGGAGGTTGGGCACCGCGGCCGCCGCGTGCGCGATCGGGTTCGTGTTGTACGCGACGGGGCTGACGGGCAGGTCGTGCGCGTGCGCGAGGACCGCCACCCGCAGGAAGTGGGTGATGCCCCAGACGTTGCCGATCTGGACGATGTCGAGTGCCCCCGCGTCGAGGAGCGGCCGATACTGCTCGAGTCCCGTGAGGTTCTCCCCGGAGGCGATAGCCGTTCGGACCTTGCAGCGCAGCGACGCCATGCCATGGGCGTCCCATCGCCGCAGGGGTTCCTCGACCCAGGTCAGCTCCAGGCGCTCCTCGACAGCAGCGAGGTAGCGCGCCGCCACGACGTGGTTCCACGATTCGTTGACGTCGAGCATGAGGGCCGGTCGACGCGAGTTGCGGCTCAGGACGTCCCGCATGATCTCGAGCCGGGGCAGGTCGCGGTCGAGATCCCGGCCGCCCTTGAGCTTGCCCGCCTTGAATCCGCGATCGGCGAACCGGCTGTACAGCTCGGCCAGCTCGTCGTCGGTGAGGCCGTACTCCAGGCCCGAGGCATAGCCCGGCACGAAGCGCTCGCGCGCGCCGAGCGTGCGCCACAGCGGCTCGTCGGCTGCCTTCGCCTTGATGTCCCACAGCGCCATGTCGATCGCACCGATCGTGCCGAAGGTGCTGCCGGAGTGACCGGCCTTGAAGACCCAGTCGAGCATGCGGTCGTAGAGGGCCACCACGGACCGCGGATCCTGGCCGTCGATGGCCGGGAAGACCCGCGCGAGGTCGTCGTGGGCGCCGAGACCGACGCCCTCGATCCCTGAGTCGGTCTCGATGATGAGCACAGGCACGGGCGTGGTGTTTCCCGGCTGCACACCGTTGACATCGCCCGTCACGCGACCCCAGTCGTGAACCGTGGTGAGACTGCGATAACCGGTGATCTTCATAGGTGGTTCTCCTTTGGTGCGGGCATGTTCATTCCTTGGTGCCTCCTGCGGTCATGCCCGACACGAGAAAGCGCTGCGAGAAGAGGAAGACGATGAGAACCGGCAGGACCGAGACGATCGTCGCCAGTGCGAGAGTCGGAAGTTGGACGGAGTCGGACCCCGCCGAGCTCGGGTTGAATGCCGGAGTCGCCGAGAGCAGCGACGTGAGGCCCACCTGGATCGGGTAGCCATCGCTCGACGGCAGCATCACGAAGGGCAGGAAGAAGTTGTTCCAGTTCTGCACGAAGCTGAAGAAGGCGACGAGGGCGACGATCGGCGTCGCGAGCGGCAGCGCCACGCGGGTGAACACCTGGAACTCGGAGCAGCCGTCGATACGGGCCGCCGCGAGCAGGTCCTGCGGGATGCTGGTCGAGAAGTAGATGTACGTGAGGTAGACCCCGAACGGGAAGAACGACATCGGCAGGATGACGGACAGCGGGCTGCCGATCAGGCCGACGGTGTTGAGCTCGAGGAAGATCGGGAGCACGAGGGCCGTGCTGGGAATCAGCATCACGACGAGGGTCATCACCAGCAGTGCCCTCCGCAGGCGGAACTCGGTGAGGGCCAGCGCGTAGCCGGCGGGGATGCTGACGATCAGCGTCACCACGAGGGCGCCGACGGCGTACAGCGCGGAGTTGCCGATCCAGGTCGTCACCGCGCCATCCTGGAACCCGAACAGTTGGTTCCAGTTGGCGACGAAGTCCGACCACGAACCGAGCGCGAACGGGTTGTCGACGATGAGCGCTTTCGACGACTTCGTGACGGCGAAGAGCAGCCACACCATCGGGATGGCGAAGAAGAGGACGAAGACGACGAGGACGATGCCCGCGATGGTGCGCCCGCTCCATCCCCCGGTGCTCATGCCCAGCCGTGAGCCGCGACGCTCGCTGGTCAATGCGGTCATGGTCATTCCTTCTCGAAGAGGCCGCCACGGGTCACGAAGACCCAGGAGAGCAGGAGGGCGACGATGAGCAGGATCAGCGAGATCGCCGCCGCGCCGTTGAAGTCGTTCTGCTGGAACGCGTAGAGATACGCGAGCTGGTTCAGCGAGTAGTCGTTCGGCACCACGCCGTTGCTGGCCTGGCTGAGCAGCTGCGGCTCGACGAAGAGCTGTGTGCCCGCGGCCAGCGACATCACGCCCATGTAGGCGATCCACTTGCGAAGCATCGGCAGCTGGATCTGGAGCGCGATCTGCACGGCGTTCGCGCCGTCGATGCGAGCTGCCTCGATCACCTCGGTGCTGATGTTGTTGAGGGCGCCGTACATGATGATGATCCATCCGCCCGCCCCGGTCCAGAAGGCGATGATCGCGAAGATCACCGGCAGATTGCCGGGCTGGATGACCTGGACGAAGCTCGTGAGACCCATCAGGTGCAGGAGCCCGCTGACCGGGCTCGCGACCGGGTCCAGGACGAACAGCCAGAGCAGCACGCTGGACGCTCCGGCGAGCGCACCCGGCAGGTAGTAGACGAACCGGAACGTCGTGCTCGCCCAGCGGACGCGAAGAGCGTGCACGACGAGCGCCAGGAGCACGACGAAGACGAGGAGAGCGATGAGCCAGACGACGAGATACGCCACGACGTGCAACACGGCCGGCCAGAACCGGAAGTCCGTGACGACCTGCACGAAGTTGTCGAGGCCGGCGAAACCTCCGTCGGTGTTCGTGAAGGCGAGGAACACCGCATACAGCGCGGGGAAGATCCCGAATGCGAGAGCGAGGATCACATAGAGCGAGACGAAGACGTATCCGATCGGCGTACGGCCCGGCGCACGGCCGGTTCGCCGGGCCGGCCGCCGGCGCTCGGGAGCGCCGACGGCCAGCTGTTCGCTCGGGGGAGCGATGGTCATGTCAGTTCACCTTGTATCCGTTGACCTTGGCCTGGTTCTCGATCGCCTGCTGCCAGGTGGGAAGAAGGCTCGCGATCGACTGCCCGCCGGTGATGGCCGGGGTCATGGTCTTCGCCCAGATCGCCTCCTGGCTGAAGATGCCGTACCCCCAGCCGTCCCACACCTGGGAGGCCGCGGTCACGATCGGGTCGAGCGAGGTGGCGTAGTACTTGCTGTCCTCCTGCTTCGCGACCCACTTCTTGGCGGCCGGCGCATAGGCGGGGTAGCCCGGAGCCTTGTCGACCTGGTAGTCGTCGGCGGTCGTCACGAACTCCGCGAACTGCTCGGCGGCCTTGAGGTTCTTCGAATGGCTCGAGATGAACCACGTCCCGCCGCCGACGTTGCCCGTCGCCGGCTTGTCGTCACCCTTCCACGCGAGCGGAGCCGCGACTCCGAGCTGGCCCGCCGGCACGTTCAGCGACTGCGGGTTGTTGAAGATCGCGCCCGCGTACCAGGCCGGACCCGGCATCATCAGGACCTTGCCCGCGTAGTTCTTCACGAACTCCGGGGTGAAGACGCTGACGAGCGGGACGGTCTTGTCGGTGCGAAGCGTGTCGAGCATCGAGGCCGCCCGCTTGCACTCGGTCGTGTCCGTCTTCACGGTCACCGAGGTGGGACCGGTGATGTTGTTCGCCTCGCACTTGCTGGCCCACATGAAGACCTCGGGCGTCCACGGGTCGCCGGCGGTCCCCACGATGTAGCCGGGGTGCTCGGTCGCGACCTTCTCGCCGAGCGCCTGGTACTCCTCCCACGTCGTGGGGACGGAGTAGCCGAACTGATCCATGAGCGACTTGTCGTACCAGAGCACGGCCTGCGCGAGGTCGTTGCGGAGGCAGTAGACCTGACCGTTCACCGTGCAGGGGTTCAGCGCCCCGGTCGTGAAGTTCGAGAGCGTGTCCTTGGGAACGAGGCCCTTGTCGAGAACTGCGGCGAAGGCCTGCTTGCCGCCGTTCTTCTGGCTCGCCCACGCCGCGTCGTTGTTCTGCGAGGAGAACACGACGTCGGGCCATCCGCTGCCCGCCCGGTCGAACAGCTGCATCTTCGTCCGGAAGGAGTTCGAGCCGTTGGCCGAACCGTCGTAGGTCACGACCTTGATCTTCGCTTCAGGGTGTGCGGCCTCGAAGGCCTTGGCTGCGGCTTGACGATCCGCATCCACCCAGACGGTGATCGTCGAGGAGTTGTCCTGCTTGGCTTCGGGAAAGCCGTACGACCCGTTCGCCGTGCTTGCAGCGGATGTGCAGCCGGTGAGGGTCAGGAGCGCCGTCACGGCGCCGAGTGCGGAGACGATCAGCGCCGATCGGCGACGTGACCCCACCGCAGTGTGGATTCCGACCATGAGATTTCCTTGTCTTGTCGACTTCGTTGACGACTCCGGGGAGGCGCGTACCCCGACTATAGAGCATACGTATTATGTTTACCATCCGTGATTCACCGAGATACCGGATCGTTACTTTCGAGGAGCGCGAGATCCCCGGCTCGCGGCAGGCTCTCCCAATCGCCGGCCCCCATGCAGGCGAACGCCCCCGCGGCGGTGCCCAGCTCGAGACACTCCTCGGTATGCCGGCCACGCAGTCGAGCGGACAGGAACCCCGCGACGAAGGCATCCCCCGCGCCCACCGTGTCTACGACGGGAACGGCCAGCGCCGGCCGCTCGATGAGGGAAACTCCTTCTTGCGCGAGGCTTCCGCGAGCGCCGCGCTTGAGCACGGCGACGGCGGGACCGAGGGCTGCCATCGCCGTCACGAGCCTCTTCGGGTCGTCCGCCGGTGCACCGGTCAGCAGGGCCGCCTCGTCTTCGCCGGCGAACAGGATGTCCGCGAATGCTGCGACTTCGCGGTACACCTCTGCGGGGTCTCCCGATCGCCACAGCGAAGACCGGTGGTTCACATCGAACGACACGGGGACTCGTGCGTCTCGGGCCCGACGGAGGACGTCTCGCACCGTGTCCATGCCGGACTGTGAGATGGATGCCGTGATGCCGCTGACATGCACCATGGCAGCGGTCTCGACGAGCGAGGGCGGTATGTCGTCCGGCTGGATCCGACTCCCCGCGCTCCCGGAGCGGTAGAACCACACGCGCGAGGTGTGCGGCGTCGGCTTCTCCTTGAGCATGAGTCCGGTCGGCGCATCGGCGTCGACGATGGCAGAGGCGGAAACGCCTTGACCACGGATGTCCCGGATGATCCGGCGACCGAGGCTGTCGTCTCCGACCCGTCCCACCCACGCCACCGGGATGCCGAGCCTGCTCAGTCCGATCGCGACGTTGCTGTCGGCACCGCCCGTGGCGATCCGCGCCGTGTCGACGTCGGAGAGGTCACCGATGTCGTTGGTCCTGAACAACCCCATCGTCTCGCCGAAGGTGAGCACATGCCCGCTCATGCGACGGTCTCGACGGCTTCTCTGCACAGCGTCTCGACACGTGCGAAGTCGCCGGATGCGATCGCGTCGCGAGGCACCATCCAGCTGCCTCCGACGGCCACGACTGACGGAAGCCGCAGGTACTCGCGGGCGCTCGAAGCGTCGATGCCGCCGGTGGGGATGAACGCCGTATCGGGGAACACGGTGGCCAGGGCAGCGAGGGCGGCGCGTCCGCCGGACTGCTCTGCAGGGAAGTACTTCACGGTGCGCAGTCCGAGGGAACGCGCACGCATCAGCTCCGTCGCCGTCGCGAGGCCGGGGACCAGAGGGATGCCTCTCGCCTGTGCAGCGTGCACCACCTCCTCCGAGAGACCGGGGCTGACCAGGAATCGTGCGCCCGCGTCCACCGCGGCATCCACGTCGGCAGCGGACAGAACGGTGCCCGCTGCCGCGCGCAGGCCGGGGATCGCCGCGAGGATGCGCAGCGCGCCGAGTGCCGCGTCGGTGCGCAGTGTGACCTCGACCTGTCGGATGCCGCCCGCGAGCAGTGCGCATGCGAGGGGCTCAGCCGCGTCCGGACTGTCGATGACGAGCACCGGCAGTATGGGCCCGAGCTCGATCATCGACCGAGCCACCCTCCGTCGACGGGCACGATCGCTCCCGAGACGTATCCGGCAGCCTCCGACGCGAGGAAGACCGCGGTCCCCCCGATGTCCTCGGCACGCCCCCAGCGGCCCGCGGGAATCCGATCCAGAATCGCGCGCGAGCGGTCGTCGTCCTCACGCAGGGCCTGAGTGTTGTCGGTCTCGATGTAACCCGGGGCGATGCCGTTCACGGTCACTCCGCGCCCGGCCCACTCGTTCGACAGAGCGCGAACGAGACCTGCCACCCCTGACTTGGCCGCGGCGTAACCCGGGACATTGATCCCGCCCTGGAACGACAGGAGGGATGCGGTGAAGACGATCCGGCCGCGGCCGGCCTCCAGCATCCGCCTGCCGAGCGTCTGCGCGAGGATGAACCCGCTGGTGAGATCGACTTCGAGCACCTCGTCGAACCACTCGAGCGGGTGTTCCGCCGCCGGTGCACGCCGGATCGTCCCCGCGTTGTTGATCAGGATGTCCACGGCCCGCTCGCGCGCGGCCAGCTGCGTCGCGAGATCGGCCACCTGGTGGCGGTCGGCGAAATCGACGCGGTGGCCCTCGAAGGCGCGCCCCATTTGGCGCACGCGCTCACCGATCGATGAGGACTCGGGATCGAGCGTTGCCGACACGCCGATGATGTCGGCGCCGGCGGCGGCCAGGGCCTCGGCGACGGCGAAGCCGATCCCGCGCTTGGCGCCTGTCACGACGGCCACTCGGCCCGACAGGTCGAACGGATTCATCGCGGCACCTCCACGAGGAGCTTCATGGCCGTGCCGGCCTCGAGGGCCTCGAACGCCTGCGCCACGTCGGTGAGGGGCACGACCCTCGTGATCAGGCGTTCCGCGGGGATGACGCCGTCGGAGATCAGCTCCACGGCGCGCTCGAAGTCCTGTCGCTGGTAAACGCGGGCGCCCAGGATCCGGAGTTCGCGCCAGAACACGCGATGCAGGTCGATCGGGCGCGGCTGCGAGTGGATGGCGACGACGACCAGCGTCCCGCGAACCTTCGCGAGCGAGGTGGCGCCGAGCACAGCGGCCGCGGCACCGGAGACCTCGAAGACGACATCGGCGCCCGCGCCACCCGTCCATTCCTCCACCCAGGCGACCTGATCGACGCTCGACGGATCGACCGTGCGCAGCCCCATGGCATCGGCCGCCGCCCGCCGGTTCGAGTCGATCTCGAAGACGACGACCTCGGCGCCGAAGGCCGCGGCGACCGTCGCGATGAGCACGCCGATCGGACCCGCGCCGATGACGACCGCCTTGTCTCCGGCACTCAGCTCGGACCGTCGAACGTCGTGCACGGCGACGGCGACCGGTTCCACGAGCGCCGCATCGCGAAGCGACACCTCGGCGGGCACCCGCACCAGCTTGGACGCCGGAACATTCCACTGCTCCTGCATCGCGCCGGGGGTGTCGATGCCGATGAAGTCCAGGTTCTGACAGATGTGCTCGTTGCCCGCTCGACAGGCTGGGCACGTGCCGTCCCACGCGAGCGGCATCACGGTCACGGCGTCGCCGACCGCCCACCCCTCGACACCGGGACCGAGTTCGAGGATCGTGCCCGACATCTCATGCCCGATCGTCGCGGGCACCGCGACGCGCCCGTCCATGTCGCCGTGGAAGATGTGAAGGTCCGTGCCGCAGATCCCCACATAGGCGACGGAGAGGCGGACCTCGCCGGCCCGCAGATCGTCCGGATCGCGTTCTTCGACGGCCATCGTCCGCTCACCTGTGTACATCGCCGCCTGCATCGGCTGCTCCTCTCGGGTACGTTGACGGCCGGCGATCGTGGACCATCGGCCGAGGTCATGTAAACATAATACGTATGCTCACCTACGACGCATCATCCCGTTACCCGAACGAGGGCGGACAGCGATGACGACCGCCTTGCCGACCCGCCGACTCCGAAACGGCATCGCGATGACCGAGCTCGGCTTCGGCGCAGCGCAGCTCGGAAACCTCTTCACCGAGACCACCGACGAAGCATCCGCATCCGCCGTCGATGCGGCGCTCCGGGCCGGTATCCGGTACTTCGACAGCGCGCCGCATTACGGCCTCGGGCTCTCCGAGCAGCGCCTCGGTCGGGCCGTGGCACCGGTGCAGCGCGGCGACATCGTGCTGTCCTCGAAAGTGGGCCGGCTGCTGGTCGACAGCCCCGAGACGGCAGACCGGCTGGACGACGACGGATTCGTCGTGCCCGCGAGCCGCCGCCGTGTCTGGGACTTCAGCCGCGACGGCATCCTCCGCTCGGTCGAGGCGTCCCTGGCCCGTCTCGGCACGGATCGGCTCGACATCGCCTACCTGCATGACCCCGACGATCACTGGAGTGCGGCCTCCACCAGTGGCATTGCCGCCCTGATCGAGCTGCGTGATCAAGGAGTGGTCGGGGCGATCGGCGCCGGGATGAACCAGTCTGCGATGCTGACCGAGTTCGTCCGGCGCACGGATGTGGATGTCGTCATGGTGGCGGGCCGATTCACCCTGCTCGACTCCTCCGCGCTCGACGATCTCCTCCCTCTGGCACAGTCCCGCGGGGTCGGTGTCGTCGCGGCCGCCGTGTACAACTCCGGGCTCCTCAGCAGCGACACAGTGAACCGTCACGCGCACTTCGACTACGGCACCGCAGCCGACGAGATCGTGGATCGGGCGGTCGCGATCGCGCAGGTCTGCGCGAGGCACGGCGTCACGCTCCCCGCGGTGGCCGTGCAATACCCGCTTCGGCACCCCGCCGTCGTGTCAGTCGTGACCGGAATGCGGACGGACAACCACGTGCGCAGCACGGTCGAGCGCTACCAGGCTCGGGTCCCCGAAGGACTGTGGGAGGAGCTCGACGCCACTGGCCTCGCGCCCGACCCGGCCGACCGCTGACCGGTTCGCACGGAACTCGCTCAAGGTCCGCGCACACCACTGTGCGTCAGGGCGCTGCTACTTCAGGAACGAGAAGAGCGCCGTGTGGGTCGTGCCGTCAGCAAGTGCGACAACGAGGGTTCCGCAGGTGCCGGCCCACGACTTCGCCGTCTTCCACACGTAGGTGTAGGTGTCGGTGGCGGGGTCGTACTGCAGTCCGCTGTCGCCCGCAGACGCGGTCTGCTCGATCGCGTCTACGGTCGCCGAATCGGAGCACTGGCCGAACTGCACAGAGGGCGAGCCGGCCGCCAGGATCGCCGTTCCGTGATCCCCGGTCAGGCTGAACTTGATCGGCACGGCACTGCCGGCCTTGACCGAGTTCACGACGTCACCCGTGTCGATCGGGCTCTGGAAGCCGCCCCACTCGTAGATCACGGTGATCGTCACGACCTTCGTCGCCGAGAAGCTCTCGCTCCCCGACCCGTCAGTCGCCGTGAACGTCACCGTGTAGGTTCCCGCCTGTGTATGCGAGGGCGTCCAGCTGAACCGGTGCGTCGCGGGATCGAAGGTGGCGCCGTCGGGCAGGCCCGACGCTGAATAGGTGATGGCGTCGCCGCTCGGGGCCGCGGCATCCACTCCGAAGGCCAGGTTGCTGCCCTCGCTCACCGTCTGCGACTCGCCGCCGGCCGTGAACTCCGGTGCGCTGGTCACATCGAGTCCGTCGAACTGGTTGACCGCCCACTGGTTGACGTCGTGGGAGGTGCTGAACAGTCCGGCATCCTGCAGCGCCGCTGCGCTCGCGAGCGTGACCGGCGAGCCGATTCGCACCCAGTTCGCACCGTCGTACGAGTACGACGCGGTGTAGACGTTGCCCGAGCGGCTCAGCTTGACCCAGATCGGACGGAAGCGGTCCACCTTCACGTTCGCGCTGCTGTCGAGATACCCGTCAGCGTTGGCATCCCACTCGAAGTCGACGCCGTTCGTTCCCGTCACGGCCACGACGGCATAGCCCGCCGAGGATCCGGACTTCGTGATGTCGTTCCTCACCATGACGCCGGACTTCGCCCACGCGTTCGTGTCGTTGATGGCGACCACGCGGGTCTTCACGACGGCGTTCTGGCTGTACGAGTGCGCCTGGAAGATGGATCCGTACTGGTCGTCGTGCTGACCGCCGGCACCCCACACATCCGCGCCCTTCGCGGCGATTCCGAAACCGCCCCCGGCCTGCCCGAAGACGGAGGAGGTCGCCGACGCGTAGGTCGAATACGGCGCGCTCACGGGGTTGGATGTCGGGCATCCTGCCAGACCGAGGAGGTTGGCGTTCAGCGAGGTGCGGTAGGCCGGGCGGACTCCCGCATCACACGTCACGGCCTGCGCGGCTGCCGGCCAGTTCGGCACGGTGACCTTCAGGTTGTTCGTGATCACGTCGCGATGCTGCGTCGAGTTGGGGGTGGATGCCCCGCCCCCCGAGTACCAGTTGTTCTGCAGAGTGTTGTCGCCCGTGTTGTTGCGCAGGCTGTAACCGTTCAGGAACGTCCACGCCCCGCCGCCCTGCAGGACGTTGTTCTGATACGTCACGTAACGCGTCCCCTCATCGCCGTACAGCGCGACTCCGGAGAAGTTGTACAGGTAGTTGTTCTGGATGACGGTGCCCGGGCTGGCCGAGAGGTTGTACACGGTCCCGCCGTCGGCGAACTTCGCCTTCGAGTTGTGGACCAGGTTGCCCTCCACCCTGTTGTCCTTCAACGTGGTGGGCGTCGTGTAGAGCGGGTTCCAGTTGTAGTACCCCCGGTCGACGTAGTCGTTCGACCCTCCCGCGTCGTTGATGCCCCACCCGTATCCGGTGTCGATTCCGTCGTACGGGACGTTGGACACCTCGTTGTGGAGGATGGATGCCCGCGTGACATAGGTGCTCAGAATGCCGCCGTTGTCCTTGTAGTCCACAGACACGTGATCGACGGTGTTGTCCTGGATGAGGATGTCGCTGTTGGTCATCCGCGGGTCGCTCGGGTGGTGCGCATCCGGAAGGACGCCGCCTACCGCGATGCCGTGGCCGGCATCCTCGAAGAACCGGTTCCCCGTGATCTCGATGTTGCTTGCGCCGAGTCCGACCCCGCTGTGCGTCGCGTTCGCGTCGTTGCCGACGCCCAGCGCGCTCTGACCGAGGTTCGTGAACGTGTTGCCCGTGAAGGTCACGTTCGAGGCTGCGGAGACCTGGACCGCCGCCGGCTCCTGATGCCACTCCGTCCGGGCGCGCTCGAACATCTCGCAGCCGCGCGCACAGCTGGTGAACGCGTCAGCGGGCCGATAAGACCGAGTACCGGTGAGGAACGTCCCGTTCTGCTGGTCCGCGTAGCCTTCGGCGGACGAGGGCGCCAGCCAGGACGTGCCGGAGAACTGGATGCCGCTGAACGCCAGACCCTTCACGGGGTTGTCGTAGGTGCCGCTGATGCTGACGAGAGTCTGAAGACGAGGGAGTTCGATCTTCAGGTTGTTCGGGTCGACGCCAGGGGCGGGCTTGTAGTACAGCACTCCGTCGCTCGGGCTGATGTACCACTGACCCACATCGGTGAGGAACCGCAGGGAGTTCTCGAGATACCACGTGGGCGCAGCGAGAAGCGAACTCTGCACCGTGTCCCAACCCCAGGTGTTGTTGTCCCAGCCGGGCTGCTTCATGGTGATGGTCGATCCGCTGACGCTGTCAACCTGGCTGTAACGATCGGTGAAGTCACCCGTCGACTCGAACTCGATCCGTCCCTGGTCGGGAAGCGTCGCAAGATAGCTCAGGGCGGCGTTCTTGATCGTGATTCCGGTGGCGGTGACCGCGACGTCGCTGCTGGACACCTTGATGCCCGCGCGCGGCGCGATGACGCCGTTCACATAGAGCTGTCGGGTGTCGAGGCCCGCCGGTGTCGCGGCCTGCCAGATGCCGGATCCCGCGCTCGACGGCTGCCAGTTCTCGACTGCGGTGCTGCCGGAGATGACGGGGTGGGCGCCCGGTGCGGCCTGCCAGGTCACGAGGCTGTCGCCACCACCGTCGTTCGCCCCGAACTCGAGGGGGCTGGAGATCCGGTACGTGCCGTCGGCGAGCTGGACGGTGATCCCGCCCGTCTTGTCCATGCCTTGGACGACGGACTTCGCGTGCTCGATCGAGCACGGAGCAGCCACGGAGCAGTCCGATGACGTGCTGCCCGACGGTGCCGCGTACAGCGTGGTGCCTGCATCCGCTGATGCGCTCTGAGCGGTCAGTCCAGACAGGACCAGCGCTCCCAGACCAACAGCGGCCATCGCGGCCGCTCGCCACGCCGGTCGCGCACTTCGCGACCGCGTAGATGACTTCGGTGTCATGAAATTCGCTCTCTCTCTCAGGGGACGAATCGCCCGAAAGAACACATATCATACGTATTATGTCTCTGTCCAGCAGTTCTCATGGTCAAGTCCTTTTCGTGGTGTAGCCGGGTTAGGCGGTGAGGAGGAGCTCGTCGTGGGCTGTGGCTGTTCGGTGTGGTCGTGGCGGGTGTGGACGAGTCGGCGCATTGAGGTGCCTGAGAAGTAGCGCGTTCGCCGTATTGCCATTCCTCGCACTTCAATGAGCGCACCGGTGGCGAACGCTCAGCGACCGGCCTGCGGCCCGTTTCGACGCCGACTGATGGATGAGTCGACTTGCTGCCGTGCGTGGGCGTGAGGCAAGTGCGACTGAGCGTCTTGCACCTGCATGTGGGCATGCGACGCGGGCGCAGCTGCGGAGGGCGGTGCACCTAACCCGCGAAGGTCGCGAACGTCCAGTGGTTTCCGTCGGGGTCGGCGATGGTGAACTCGCGCGATGGGTAATCCGTCTGGTCGACGAGCTCGTGCACGATCACTGCACCTAGGGCGCGGGCCCTGGTCATCACCTCGTCGGGATCGGCCGTCACGACGTGAAGCGAACTCGTTCCCGGGCGGCACGGCGTCGCGCGTTCGCCGGTGCTGGAAACCAGTACGCGACCGCCGTCGGGCCAGTCGAGCTGGCAGTGATGGATCTGTCCGTCACGTTCACCCGGAATCAGGAGGTCCTGGGTGAACCCGAGGGCGAGAAGCCAGGCACGAATAGCCGGGGCGTCGTCGCTGACGACGCTCGCCCAGATGCTCTGCTGCCGGATGCCGCTGGAGCGAATAGGCACGCCGCTAGCGTACTCCGCGAACTCCGCACCCACCGCGGAGCAGCGCCGGCATCGGCACGCTCGACCGGCCCGCGGTCCCTCCGCGCTCCGCCGCACGAGATCCCTTTGTTTTCAAGGCATCGCACCCCCAGCCGCTCGCGCCAGCCATTGCTTCCCCAGCAGACAGCGCGGGTTCGATTCCCGTCAGCCCCTCAACGAACACGACTGAATCCGCCTCAGGGGTTACACTTCGTCGCTCTGACCCCTATGATGTCCACGACATCAGAGATCGCCGGATAGGGATCCCCAAGATCCGATGGTGCGCTGCCTGGGGGCAGCGTTGGGGACGCGGGCCCACGGGCCCGTACTGGGGATTGAAGGCGCTCTTGTGGCACGCTCGATTGTCGGGGAGATCAGCGGCTCGTCGCGTATGCGACGTCGTCTGGCACTGCTAGCGGTGTCTGTTCTGGTCAGCGCGCTCGTGCCTGCAGTCGTGCTGCCGGCATCTCAGGCCATCGCCGCCGGACCGTGCGGTCCGCCCGTGACGAGCGTCATCGCGTGCGAGAACACGCTGACGGGCGATGCGCCGAGCGATTGGCAGGTGTCGGGGATCGGGGATGCCAGCATCCAGGGCTATGCGACCTCGATGAGTGTCAACGTCGGCGAGACGGTGCGCTTCAAGGTCAGCACGCCCGCCAGCAGCTACCACATCGACATCCTCCGGATGGGCTATTACCAGGGCAACGGTGCGCGCAAGGTCGCTGCCGGCGTGCTGCCGTCGGCGAAACTGCCGCAGAGCCAGCCCGCGTGCCTCACCGACTCCAGCACGGGGCTCATCGACTGCGGAAACTGGGCGGAATCCGCATCCTGGACCGTCCCGACGGGTGCCGTCTCGGGCGTCTACCTCGCGCACCTCGTCCGCAACGACACCGGCGGCAGCAGCCTCATCCCATTCGTCGTGCGCAACGACACCAGCACGAGCGACATCGTCGTGCAGACCTCGGACGAGACGTGGCAGGCCTACAACACGTACGGCGGCAACAGCCTCTACTCCTGCACGGTCGCGTGCCCCCCGGGCAACCCGGGCGGCTACAAGGCCGCGTACAAGGTGTCGTACAACCGGCCGTGGCACAGCCCGGCCGACGACAGCGGCGCCAGCTGGATCATGTACGCCGAGTACCCGATGATCCGGTTCCTGGAGTCCAACGGCTACGACGTCAGCTACACGAGCGGCTTGGATGTCGCGACACGCGGATCGCTCCTGCTCAACCACAAGACGTTCCTGTCGGTGGGTCACGACGAGTACTGGTCGGGCGATCAGCGCGCCAACGTCGAGGCGGCGCGCGATCGTGGCGTGAACCTCGCCTTCTTCAGCGGCAACGAGGTCTTCTGGAAGACCCGTTGGGAGCCGAGCACGGATGCGTCGAAGACCGCCGGCCGCACCCTGGTCTCGTACAAGGAGACGCACTTCGACGCTCCGGCCGACCCGCAGGATCCGACCACGTGGACGGGAACCTGGCGCGATCCGCGCTTCAGTCCGCCCGCCGACGGCGGAAGATCTGAGAACGCCCTGACCGGGCAGTTCTTCATCGTCAACGCAGGCACGACCGATATCCAAGTGCCCGGGGCGTATGCCGCGATGCGATTGTGGCGCAACACGGGGGTGGCTTCGCTCAGTTCCAGCCAGACGGCCACCCTCGGCTCGGGCATCGGCACGCTCGGCTACGAATGGGACGAGGATGCGGACAACGGCGCGCGACCGGCCGGGCTGTTCGATCTCTCCTCCACGACCTCCACCTCGGCGCAGGTCTTCGTCGACTACGGCACGAATGTGGCGACGGGGACCGCGACGCATCACCTCACCGAGTACCGCGCGCCCAGCGGCGCACTCGTCTTCGGCGCCGGCACCGTCCAGTGGTCGTGGGGCCTCGACGGCGCCACCACCGGAAAGACGCCTGACCGCAACATGCAGCAGGCGACCGTCAACCTCTTCGCGGATATGGGCGCGCAGCCGGCGACGCTGGCCGGGAACCTGGTCGCGGCATCCGCCTCGACCGACACCGCCGCGCCCAGCTCGACGATCACGAGCCCGGCGCAGACCGCGAACCTCGCCGACGGCGCTGCGACGACCATCTCTGGGACGGCAACGGATGCCGGAGGCGGTCAGGTCGCCGGCGTCGAGGTATCCACGGACAACGGCAAGACCTGGCACCCGGCCAAGGGAACCAGCTCGTGGACCTACTCGTGGGTGGCCCACGGAAGCCCCACGACCACCATTCGCTCGCGGGCTGTGGACGACAGCGGCAACCTCGAGGCGCCGAGTGCCGGTACCACGGTGAACGTCGGCTGCCCCTGCTCGATCTGGGGAACGAATGTCACGCCCGGTTCAGCCGACTCGGGCGACGGTCAGTCGATCGAGGTCGGCGTGAGATTCACCACCGACACGTTCGGCACCGTCAGCGGGATCCGCTTCTACAAGTCGAGCAAGAACACCGGAACGCACATCGGCAACCTGTGGACCTCCACCGGCCAGCTACTCGGGCGGGTGACCTTCTCGGGCGAGAGCGCCTCGGGCTGGCAGCAGGCCTCGTTCAGTCAGCCGGTCGCGGTCAGCCCGGGAACGACCTACATCGCGTCCTACTATGCGCCCGTGGGGCACTACGCCCAGGACAGCGGCTACTTCTACAACGCACCCGCGCCCGCACCGGATGGCAACGACTCCGTCGACAGCCCGCCGCTGCACGCGCCGCGATCGACAGCATCCAACCCGGACGGCGTGTATTCGTACACCTCGTCGACGACGTTCCCCAGCAGCACATACAACGCCGAGAACTACTGGGTGGACGTCGTGTTCACACCGTCCCCGGCACCCGGTCAAGTGACGAACGTGACGGCGACGCCGGGATACACCTCCGCCGCCGTCAGCTGGAGTGCGCCGAGCAGCGGAATCGCCACCGTCTACACGATCACCCCCTATATCGGCGCGACCGCACAGCCCTCGACGACGGTCGCCGGCAACCCTCCGGCGACATCGACAGTGGTCGCAGGACTGACCAACGGCACGACCTACACGTTCACGGTCACAGCCTCGAACCCCAACGGATTCGGGCCGACCTCTCCGCCGTCCAACAGCGTGACGCCCTCCGCGAGCGCGTCCGTTGTGCAGAACGGCGGCTTCGAATCCGGCGTGAGTCTGTGGACGCCCGCCGGTAGCCCGCTGGGGACGGCGAGCACCACGACGGTGCATTCCGGCACCGGGTCGGCCCTGCTCGGCACGGTATCGGGCACCGAGCCCACCGGAAACGGATCGCTGAGTCAGCAGGTCGCCGTCCCCGGCGGCACCAGCACCCTGAGCTTCTGGTACTGGCCCGCCACGACGGATGAGCTCTGCACCGGGTCGGCGTGCGCCTTCGACTGGCAGGAGGCGCAGCTGCGAACCCCCTCGGGCTCGACGCTCGCTTCGGTGCTCAAGAGCAACAGCAACGCGAGAACCTGGACGAAGGTCACCTTCGATACCACGCCGTACGCCGGTCAGTCCATCGTCCTCTGGTTCAACGTCCATCAGGACGGGGCGAATCCGCCCGACGACACGTGGATGTACGTGGACGACGTCACCCTGACCGGGTCCCAGCCGACCGCTCCGGGTGCGCCGACGGGTGTGACCGCCACAGCCGGCGACGGCCAGGCGACCGTGTCGTGGACGGCACCGGCCACCGGTGGTGCGCCGATCACGAGTTACACCGTCACCCCCTACATCGGCAGCGCTCCCCAGACACCGACCACGGTCACCGGAACGCCCCCCGGTACCACTACGACGGTCACCGGCCTGACCGACGGCACCGCCTACACGTTCACGGTGACCGCCACGAACAACGTCGGCACCGGCCCCGCATCCGCGCCCTCCAACAGCGTCACGCCGAGTGCTCCGACCGCACCTGCAGCGCCCAGCGGAGTGACGGCCATCGCGGGGAACACGCAGGCGACCGTGTCGTGGACGGCCCCGAGCAACGGGGGCGCCCCCATCACCGGGTACACGATCACCCCCTACATCGGCAGCGTTGCGCAGGCCCCGACGACGATCACCGGCACGCCGCCGGTGACGACCGCCACCGTGACGGGGCTCACCAACGGCACCGCGTACACCTTCACGGTGAAGGCGACGAACAGCATCGGCACGGGCGCGGAGTCTGCACGGTCCAACGCGGTCACCCCGGCGACCGCTCCGCCGGTCGCGTTCGTCCAGCAGGCCACCAGCCACGGCGTCGGGGCCACACGCACGGTGACCCCGACATCGGCCATCGCGACCGGCGACCGGATGATCGTCGAGGTGGGCATCTGGGGCGCTGCCCACCCGACGATCAGCTCGGTCACCGACAGCGCGGGCAACACGTACGTCAATGTGGCGCGCTTCACCGCCGCCGGCGACGGCACCGAGCAGACCGTCTGGACTGCCCCGATCACCGCGGGGGGCGGCACGAAGCCCACGATCACCGCCACCGCCACAGGCAGCGGCGACATCGGCGTAGCTGCTGTCGAATACGCCGGGCTCTCCACCACGGCCGGACTGGGTGCGGTCGATGTGACGAAGACCGCCAACGGAACGACGACCGGAGCGGCGACCGTGTTCTCCGGCGCCACAGCTCCCACCTCGGTCGCGGGTTTGGCGCTCGGCTTCTACGCCGACTCCGGGTTCGGCACCACGCTGACGCCGTCGAGCGGCTTCACTGCGCGAGCATCCATCGCGAACGCATCGGACATGGATCTGCTGGTGGAAGACCAGAGCGTCGTCGCAGGCGCCACTCCGAACGCCGGCACCGGGACCGGCGTGAACACGATCTGGCTCCAGAGCACGATCGTGTTCACGACGGCGGGCGGAACCAGCGCGAGCGCACCCGCGGCGCCCTCCGCAGTGACGGCCACCGCGGGCAACGGGCAGGCGACAGTCTCCTGGACCGCACCGAACAACGGCGGCTCACCCATCACCTCCTACACGGTCACGCCGTACATCGGCTCGACGCCGCAGTCGACGACCATCGTCACCGGCACACCACCTGTCACGACCGCGACCGTGTCGGGGCTCACCAACGGCACCGCATACACGTTCACGGTCACGGCGACGAACGCCGTCGGAACCGGACCCGCGTCAGCAGCGTCCAACAGCGTGACACCGAGCAGTGGCGGGCAAGGCCAGTGGGGCGCGCTGCAGACCTGGCCACTGGTCGCGATCCACAACATCCAGCTGAGCAACGGCAAGTACCTGCTCTTCGACGGATGGCAGAACCCGACGCCGACGATGGTGTGGGATCCCGCATCCAACACCTTCACCACGGTGAACGCGCCGGCCAGCATCTTCTGCGCCGGCAACACCCACCTGCCCGACGGCCGGGTCCTGGTCGTCGGGGGTCACGGCACCACGGATCTCGGCATCCCGACGACCTCGATCTTCGACCCGGCGACCGGCGCCTGGACGAAGGTGGCCGACATGAACGCGCCGCGCTGGTACCCCTCCCTGCTGCCGCTGTCCGACGGCCGATTCCTCGCTCTGAGCGGGAACTCCACCGACGGAAACCACTGGGCGGATACGCCTGAGGTCTACGATCCGACAGCGAACACGTGGACGCTCCTCACCGGCGTCAGCACCTCGCAGATCCACGAGGAGGAGTATCCGTTCACGTATCTGATGCCGAACGGCAAGGTCCTCGCGATGGGGCCGTCCGAGGACGTCTCGTACGTGCTCGACGTCAACGCGAAGACCTGGACGCCGATCGGGGCGAGCGGTGTCGTCAACGGGTCGTCGGTGATGTACCGGCCGGGCAAGGTGCTCTACAGCGGCGGGGCCGGCAGCGTGATCACGACGGCGCCGGCGTCGGCGGCGACATCGGTCATCGATCTGAGCGGGGCGACGCCGACGTGGCGGCAGACCGCGCCGATGAACACCGCGCGGGTTTACCACACCCTCACGATGCTCGCCGATGGCACGGTGCTCGCCGTCGGCGGCGAGGCCAGCAGCGATCAGACCCAGGTCACATCGGGCATTCTGACGACCGAGATCTGGAACCCCACGACCGAGACCTGGACGCTCGGACCGTCCATGTCGGCGGCGAGGAACTACCACTCGACCGCGGTGCTGATGCCGGACGGCCGCGTGCTCGTGGCGGGCGGCGGGCATGAGAACACGCTGTCCGACCCCGGTCAGAACTCCGCGCAGATCTACTCGCCGGCCTACCTGTCCAACGGCCCTCGGCCGACGATCACCTCGTCGACCTCGTCGACGACCTACGGCGGCACGATCACGGTGAACACGCCGGACGCGGCGAGCATCTCGGCGGTCAACCTCGTCTCCCTCGGCGCCGACACACACCAGGCCGACATGGGTCAGCATTTCGTGCCGCTGAACTTCACCGCAGGCAGCTCGACCCTGTCGGTGACGGCACCGAGCGGGTCGACGGTCGCAACCCCCGGTGACTACATGATGTTCATCGTCAACAGCAGCGGGGTGCCGTCGGTCGCCTCGATGGTGCACATCAGCGCCACGACGACGGCGCCGGGGGCGCCCACCGGTGTCACGGCGACGGCCGGCAACACGCAGGCGACGGTGTCGTGGACGGCACCCGCCGACGGTGGTTCGCCGATCACGTCGTACACGGTCACCCCGTTCATCGGGACGACGGCCCAGACGCCGACCACGATCACGGGGACCCCGCCCGCCACGACGGCGACGATCACCGGCCTCGCCAACGGTACGGCGTACACCTTCACGGTCAAGGCCACGAACGCGGTGGGCAGCGGTCAGCCGTCCGCCCCGTCCAACGCGGTGACGCCGACCGCGACGGTGACGCCGTCGTTCGTGCAGGCCGCGACCGCGCACGGAGGGGGTACGAAGACGCGCACGATCACGCTGCCCAACGCGATCACCGCCGGCAACCGTCTCATCGTCGAGGTCGGCGTGTGGTCGAGTTCGAATGCGACCACCAGCAGTGTCACCGACTCCGCGGGGAACGTGTACACCGAGCTGCTGCACTTCACCGCCTCCGACCAGACGGAGCAGAGCATCTGGTCGGCTCCGATCACGGCCGGAGGCGGAACGAAGCCGACGATCACGGTGACCGCGACGAACAACGCCGACATCGGGATCTCGACACTCGAGTACTCGGGTCTGTCGTCGGCCGCGGGTACCGGCGCCGTCCAGGTGTCCAAGACGGCGACGGGCACCGCGGCATCCGCCACCACCGTGTTCTCCGGAGCCACCGCCGCAGCGGCCGCGAACGGCCTTGCCCTGGGCTTCTACGCCGACTCCGGGTTCGGCGTCTCCCCGACGCCGAGCACCGGCTTCACCGCCCGCTCGACGATCGCCAACGCCACCGACATGGACCTGCTCGTCGAGGATCAGCAGATCGCGGCGGGCGCGACGGCCAATGCAGGCGCGACCACCAAGGCCGGAACGATCTGGCTCATGTCGACGATCGTCTTCAAAGGCTCCTGACGAGTTGAGCACAATCCTCTGAGGGAGATCGATGGGAGACCGGATGCCTCTCCCCTACAGCGTCCGGTCTCCCTTCGCCGCGCGTGCACGGCATCGCACCGCTATCTCCGGCGGCGCAGCCGCACTATGGTTCGTCCATGGACCTGCAGGAGGCGATGCGGGCGGCTGAGCTCGCCGAGGGGGACTACCTCCACGCGATGTTCGCGGGGGCGGACGACACGACCCGCGAGATGCTCGGAATGGCGCAGGAGCGGTTCGGGTCGGCATCCGCCACCGTCATGGCGAAGGACCCGACCGGTGGCTTCTGGAGCCGCGTCATCGGACTCGGCGTCGACGAGCCCGTGACGGCGGACATCGTCGACGGCATCATCGCCTTCGCGCGGAACCACGGCGCACAGAGCCTTCTGTGGCAGATCGCGCCCGACGCCGACGGGCCGTGGGAGCAGCTGCTCGCCGACCGCGGCGCGACGCCGGGCACGTCGTGGGTGAAGTTCGCCGCATCCGTCCCCGTCGACGCCCCCGAGGCGCCGACCGACCTGCGCATCGCATCGATCACCGCGCACCAGGCGCCCGCGTACGCCGAGGTGATGATCACGGGATTCGGGATGCCGGACGACCCGTACCTGCTCGAGTGGGTCTCGTCGGCAGCCACGGCGCCGGGCTTCCGCGCGCACGGCGCGTGGGACGGCGACCGGCTCGTCGCCGCGTCGATCTCGCACTCCGAGAGCGGGCGCACGATCCTCTGCGGCGCGGCGACCCTCCCGTCGGCGCGAGGACGCGGAGCCCAGAGCGCCCTCATGGCCGCGCGGTTCGCCGACGCCGTCGCGGCCGGCAGCACGTGGGTGACGGCGGAGACCTTCGCCGAGACCGAGCAGTCGGGCCCCAATCCGTCGCTGCACAACATGCGGCGCATGGGCCTCACCGAGCTCTACGCCCGACGCAACTGGCGCTGGACGCCGTAGGTCTGCCCCGGGAGGGATGCATCGACCGCCCCGGCCGGCGTCACCACGGCCGAGGAAGCCGTGATCCTGCCTTGACCGTCAGAGCGCTGTCCCGAGCCACAGCCCGACGACGGCGAAGGCGAAGGCGCCGATCGCCATGCCGACCGTGTGCAGCGAGACCTCCCGCCACCGGCCCTGCTGCGCGAGGCGCACCGCCTCGTAGCTCGCGGTGCTGAACGTCGTGTACCCGCCGAGGAATCCTGTCCCGAGAACGAGCCGCCACTCCGGCGACAGGACGTGGCCGGCGAGCCCGACGACCACACCCAGCAGGAACGAGCCGCTGAGGTTGATGATCAGCGTGCCGAGCGGGTAGGCCTCGACCCGCATCCGCACGATGCTGTCGAGCACGAACCGCGCGACGGCGCCGAGCCCGCCCGCGATCGCCATGAGGATCACGGCCCACAGCGTCATGCGCGGCGCCCGATCCGTGCGGCGATGGCGATTCCGGCGAGGGATGCCGCGGCCCCGAGCACGATCGTCGCGACGACGTAGACGAGCGACGGCCAGGTGATCCCGAGGAGGTCGGTGTCGACGGCGAACGCGCTGTAGGTCGTGTATCCGCCGAGCACGCCGGTGCCGAAGAAGAGGCGCACGCCGTGCGTCGGCCTGTCGTCCTCGCCCCGAAGGGCCAGAGCCTCGAGGAGCCAGCCGAGGGCGAAGGCTCCCGTCACGTTGACGAGCAGCGTCGCGACCGGCCAGCCCGACGGCAGCGCCGCCGCGAGGGCCCATCGCGCGAGGGTGCCGAGCGCCCCGCCGGCGAACACGAGTGCAAGGTAGCGCGGACGCTGATGCAGGGGCCGGTCGGACATCGCGCCCATTCTCCCATCCGGAGTGCCTCGACCTCGGCGACCCCGACGGCGTCGGCGATGGTTCAGGCGATGGGCTCGGCGAACGGCGCCTCGGGCGCGGCGGCCTCCGGCGACGGCGGAGCCTGCGGGGCCCGTCGGGTCATGCCGCTCCACACGGCGCCCATGCTCGCCGCGATCACCAGGCCGATGCCCACGAGCTCGACCCAGGTGAGGCTCTGGCCGAGCAGCACGAGGCCGGCGAGCGTCGCCACCGCCGGTGACACGCTCATCAGGACGGCGAAGACGGATGCCGGGATCCGCCGCAGCGCGATCAGCTCGAACGCGTACGGGATCGTCGAGGAGAGCATCGCCACCGCGGCTCCGAGACCGATGACGAGCGGCTGCAGCAGGGCGGCGCCCGCATCCGCGATGCCCAACGGCAGCGACACGATCGCGCCGATGCTCATCGCCAGGGCGAGCCCGTCGAGCTTCGGGAACTCGCCGCCGACCCGCGCGGACGACACGATGTACAGCGCCCAGCTGGCTGCCGCCCCCAGGGCGAAGAGCACGCCGACGACGTTGAGCCGGTCCCATCCGCCCCCGGCGAGCGCGACGACCCCGGCGAAGGCGAGCCCCGCCCACACCCACGCCGAGGCGCGATGGGCGGCGATGATCGACAGGACCAGAGGGCCGAGCACCTCGATCGTGACCGTCACGCCGAGCGGCAGGTGATTCAGCGCGAGGTAGAACAGGCTGTTCATGAGGGCGAGCACGACGCCGAACGCGATCACCGCCCGCCATCCGGACGGTGAATGCCCGCGCAGCCGCGGACGCGCGATGACCAGCAGGACGATCGCGGAGAAGACGAGCCGCAGCATCACCATGCCGAGCGGTCCGGTCTTCGGGAACAGCAGGACCGCGAGCGAGGCGCCGATGTCCTGACACAGCAGGCCCGCGATCACCAGGAGGATGGCGGGCGCGCCGGCGGCGCGCGTCGTCACTTGCTCGGCGGTGCGCAGATGGCCGAGTGCGCGATCGCGTCGGCATACTGCTGCGCCGTCCACGGCAGGCCGGCGGGCGGCGCCGCCTTGCCCTTCTCGGCGGGGGCCTTCGACGCGATGGCCGCGAGCTCGAAGGCGAGGTCCTGGGCGATGGATGCGCCGGCTCCCGAGTTGTTGAGCACGACCGCGATCGTCAGCCCGGAGCGCGGGTCGGAGTACGCGGCGGTGGCGTAGCCCGGGACCGATCCGTACTGGCCGATGAGGCTGCCGGCCTGGTACGCGCCGCCGGCCGCCGTGTACCAGGTTGGCGTGTCGGCACCGACGGGCTTCGGCGACGCGTAGCGTTTGGCATCCTTCGGGGTCAGCGTGCCCTTCGCGAGGGCCTGGACGTACGCGCCGAGGTCGTCGATGTCGGAGACGACACCCGCGGCCGACGAGCCCAGCGAGGCCGAGGCATCCGTCACGTCCGTGGGCTTGTCGCACACCCACGCGCCCTTGGCGTCCTTGACGGAGTTGAAGCCCTGGAGAGGCGTTCCGGTCGTGTGCGGGGGCGCCGCCTTGGCGCCCGGCAGAGCGGTCGAGGACAGTCCGAGGGGTGCGAACACCTCGTCGTGCAGGATCTGCGCGATGGGCTTGCCGATCACCTTCTCCAGGACGAGCCCGACGAGCACGTATCCGGCATCGGCGTCGTGGTAGGGCGTGACGGTCGCGGGTGGGATCGTCTGGCCGAGCCCGTAGGTGATGAGCTCGTTCGCATCCCACACGCGCGTGGGGTTGTCCGCCATCGCTGCGCCCAGCATCGCGCGATACGAGCCGATGGGCGCGGTGCCGTCGCACAGCTGGCGCAGCGTCGCGTCCTGCAGGTCGGGATACCGGGAGTCGTAGGCGGAGACCCGCTTGTCGACGTCGATCCTGCCCTCGCCGGCGAGGTGATACAGGGCGTCGCACGTCATGGCGCGCGTGATGTCCGCCACACGGAAGTCCATCCGGGTCGTCACAGGCGTCTTGGTCGTGGCCGACTGCGTGCCCACGCCGTCCACCCAGTCACCTGCCCACGGCGCCCAGACGCCGACGATGGCTCCGGATGCGCCGGCAGCGGTCATCGCGGCGGCCACGGCATCCTGCAGCTGCTTCTGCGTGTCCTTCGCGAAAGCGCCGCCGTTCCCCGCGACTGCGGCGGCCTCGACCTTCGGCGTGGGAGCGCACCCGGCGACGGCGAGCGCGACGACGAGAGCGGCCGCGGCGGCCACTGCCGTCCTCCGGCCCTTCGTCATAGGGAATCGCATCCTCACCCCCCGGTGATCGCGCCCTGCACGCCTGATCGTGCATTTCGATTCAAGCACACCGCGTCGACCATGCCCGCGGGGGCTTGCCTCGTGCGACGTGATGCCGTATAGGTTCGGCGCCACGCGCGCGCGATTCAGGATGCGGCCTGCCGCACCCGCTGCATGAACCGCTGCACGTCGGGATCGACGCGGATGTCGCTCGGGCGCAGAGGGCGCGTGAGGTACAGCCCCTCGAGAGAGGTGAGGCGGGACAGCGCGACATACGTCTGCCCCGGCGCGAAGGCGCCCGAGCCGAGGTCGACCACCGCTCTGTCGTACGTCTTGCCCTGCGACTTGTGGATGGTGACCGCCCACGCCAGCCGCAGCGGGAACTGCGTGAACTCGGCCACGATGTCGCGTGTCAACTTCTTCGACCCGGGATCGTAGGCGTAGCGGAACCTCTCCCACACGGCCGGCTCGACATCGTGCTCCTCACCGTCGACGTCGACGCGCACCGTGCCGCCGGCGATGCGCGTCACGGTGCCGATGGTGCCGTTCACCCAGCGGGGTCCGTCGCCGTGCTGCTGCGTGTCGTTCCGCAGGAACATCACCTGTGCACCCACCTTGAGCTTCAGCTCGACGTCGGCGGGGTACACGTCGCCGCGCCCGAAGTCGCCGCTCACCTCCGCCGTCGCGGTCTGCTCGCGGCCGTCGAGCGCCTCGAGGTGGCCGCGGTTTATCGCGTTGACCCGGTCGTTGCGCGTCGCCAGCGTGATGATCGGCGGCTCGCCCTCGACGTTCGCCGGGGGGCGCCGGGCGCCGGTGTCGTTGAGCACCTGCGCGATGTCGGCCGTCACCCGCCCATGGCGCACAGCGTTGAGCATCGCCTTGAAGGCCGGGTCGGACTGGCGGTGGATGTCGCGCAGCTCGCTCACGTTCAGGGGAGCGCCGAACTCGCCGGTTGCCAGGATCTCGTCCAGCATCCCGTCGCCCTCGGTGGATGCGCCGGTCCACACCCGCGCGTCGAAGAACCAGAACGAGCGGTAGTGGTCGTCGACGTAGCGGCGCTCGTCGCCGCGGGGCGGCACGGGCGCGAGCTGGTAGGGATCGCCGAACATGACGACCTGCACCCCGCCGAACGGCTCGCGTCGGCGGCCGCGGGCCTGCCGCAGCGAGCGATCGATCGCATCCATCAGATCCGCGCTGACCATCGAGATCTCGTCGATGACGAGCGTGTCGATGGCGTTGAGGATCTTGCGCGTCGCATCCGACTGCTCGAGCTCGCTGTTCGCGATGAGCCCGATCGGCAGCCGGAAGAGCGAATGGATCGTCTGGCCCTCGACGTTCAGGGCCGCGACGCCCGTGGGCGCGCACACGACGATCTGCTTGCTCGTGTTCCACGCGAGATGCTGCAGCAGCGTCGACTTGCCCGTGCCTGCGCGGCCGGTGACGAAGACGTGCTCGCGAGTGTCCTCGATCAGCCGGAACAGGGCCTCCTGCTCGGCCGAGAGCGTGCGCACCGTCATCGAATCCATGGTAGACGGCGAGCCGCGGCCAGGGCTTTTCCAGCCGTTCGTTCCTAGAATCGCCTTGTGAGCCAGGGGGGCGTGCACACCGGGGACCCGGGGACGGATGCGGCGGCATCCGTCGCATCCGCGAGCCCTCCCGCGCCCCCGGCACCGGACGCGCCGGCATCCGCACGAATCGAGGACGGCACCGCCGCAACCGACGTCATCGACGCCCCGGCCCCGCCGCTTCCCGCACTTCCGCAGGAGCCGTCCCCCGCGCGCCCGCGGCGGCGCCCGCTCGCCCTCGACATAGGCCTCCTCGCCGGAGTGGGCGTGCTGCTGCTCGCCGCCCTCGGCGCAGGCGCCGCGGCCGTGTACCAGGACTTCTACAGTCCGACCGCCTTCGTGCTCCGCTACGTTCAAGACCTCGGAGACGGCCGAACAGCCGATGCCCTCGCCATCCCCGGAGTGGCGGTCGACTCGTCCGAGCTCGAGACATCCGGACTGCCCCTCCACGCATCCGATGCCCTGCTGCGGCCCGCGGCGCTCGGGACGCTCAGCGACGTGCACGCGATCTCGGCTGAGGAGCGCGACGGCGAGACCTTCGTGACCATCGGGTACCGCGCCGACGGTCACCGCGGGACGACCGAATTCGCCGTCGCGCGCGACGGATGGATCGGCATCGTCCCCGCGTGGCGCTTCGCGCGCAGCCCGCTCGCCGTCATCGACCTGACGGTGCGCGGCTCGATGCAGTTCTCGGTCAACGGCTTCGAGGTCGACAAGCGGCAGGTGTCGAACGAGGCGTCCGCCAACGCGCTCGCCCCGGTTCCCCTCCTGGTCTTCTCACCGGGGCTCTACTCGGTGACCGTCGACACCCCGATCGCCGAGAGCTCGGGCGTCGCCGTGCTCGCCAACTCGTCTATGACGTCGACGCCCATCGACATCCAGGCCCAGCCGACCGCGAGCTTCGAGAAGGCCGTGACGACGCAGGTCGACGACTTCCTGGCCACCTGCGCGACGCAGCAGGTGCTCCAGCCGACGGCCTGTCCGTTCGGCTACGTCGTGGAGAACCGCGTGATCGGACTTCCGAAGTGGTCGATCGTCACGCAGCCGCCCGTGCACCTGCAGCCCGACGGTGCGGGCTGGCGCATCCAGGCGACCACCGCGGTCGCGCACATCCGCGTCGACGTGCGCTCGATCTTCGACGGCTCGGTCAAGCACGTGGATGAGGACGTGCCGTTCCTCGTGACCGGGACCGTGACGATCCAGCCCGACGGCTCGGCATCCATCAGAGTCGTCTCCCCCGATACGGACTAGACGCCATGACTGCGGGAGTCGCCGAGCGGTGGGTGCCGGGGCTGGTCACGATCCTCAGATATCGACGGTCGTGGCTGTGGCCCGACCTACGCGCCGGGATCGTCGTGACCGCGCTGCTCATCCCCGCCGGGATGGGGTACGCCGAGGTCGCCGGGCTTCCCCCGGTCACCGGTCTCTACGCGACGATCGTCCCTCTCGCCGTGTACGCGATCTTCGGCCCGTCGCGCGTGCTCGTGCTCGGCCCCGACTCGGCGCTCGCGCCCATCATCGCCGCGGCCATCCTGCCGCTCGCACTCGGCAGCGAGAGCCGCGCGGTGGCCCTCGCCGGGCTGCTCGGCATCCTGGTGGGCACGCTGATGCTGATCGGCGGCATCCTCCGGCTGGGGTTCGTGACGGACCTGCTCTCGAAGCCCATCCGCGTCGGCTACCTCAACGCGATCGGCGTGCTCGTCGTCATCTCCCAGGTGCCGAAGCTCCTCGGCTTCTCGACCGACGCCCAGGGCCCGGTCGCCGAGGTCGATGCGATCATCCACGGCATCGCTGCCGGCGAGGTGCTGCCGATCGCGGTCGCCTTCGGGATCGGCTCGCTCCTGCTCATCTTCGCCCTCCGCTGGCTGCGATCACCGGTGCCCGGGGTGCTCGTCGCCGTCGTCGCAGCGATGCTGCTGACGTGGCTGCTGCAGCTCCAGGACGTCCTGCCCGTCGTCGGCGCTCTCCCGCGCGGACTTCCGGCGCCCGCGCTCGCCGGACTGCAGTGGGGCGATATCGTCGTCCTCCTTCCCGCCGCGGCCGGCATCGCGCTGGTCGCCTTCACCGACACCGCTGTCCTCTCACGCACGTTCGCCGCGCGACGCGGCGAGAGCGTGAGCGGAAGCCAGGAGATGACCGGGATCGGGATCTCCAACATCGCCGGCGGGCTGCTCGGCGGCTTCCCCGTCTCGGCGTCGTCGTCGCGCACGCCTGTCGCGGAGCAGGCGGGGGCACGGACCCAGGTCACGGGGCTCGTGGGCGCCGCCCTCATCGTCGTCTTCATCCTGCTCGCGCCCGGCATCACGGCGTTCCTCCCGTCCGCGACGCTCGCCGCCGTGGTCATCTCCGCGGCCGCCGGGCTCATCGACGTCCGCGGCACGATTCGCCTGTTCCGGATGGACAGGACGGATGCCGTTCTCTCCCTGGCGGCCTTCCTCGGCGTCCTCGTCGTCGGTGTGCTGCCGGGCATCGTCATCACCATCGTCCTCTCGCTGCTCGCGGTGGTGATCCGGTCGTGGCGGCCCTACCGGGCCGAGCTGGGCCGTGTGCCCGGCCTGCGCGGCTATCACGACCTCTCCCGCAACCCGACCGGCACCCGCATCCCGGGCATCGTCATCGTGCGCTTCGATGCGCCGCTGTTCTTCGCGAACGGCGCGAGCTTCGACGACTACGTCCGCGAGCAGACGATCGCGGCCGGGCCCGGCGTCCACACGGTGATCCTCGCCGCCGAGCCCATCACCGACATCGACACGACCGCGATCGACGAGCTCCTCGAGCTCGACGACTATCTGACGGCTCAGGGGATCCGGCTCGTCTTCGCCGAGATGAAGGACCCTGTGAAGGACATCCTGCGTGAGTTCGGAGTCACCGATCGATTCACGCCCGACCGGTTCGCACCGACCGTCGGGGCCGCCGTGGACGCCATCACCGGCAGGCTGCGCAGCGACATCGAGCCGGACGAGGGCGAGGAGACCGACGACACCGGGTCGCCCACAACCTGATCCGCGTGTCAGCGGCCAGGCGTCCGGGCGTCGCGCTCGGCGAGAGCCGCGAGTCGGGCGTTGTACTCCTCGAGCTCCGCATCGCCGGTGCGGTCGGCGTGCCGGTCGCGACGCTTCTGGAGCCTGCTGTCGCTGCGACTCCACTGGATCGCCACGATGATCGCGAGGAACAGTGTCGGGATCTCGCCGATCGACCAGGCCGCACCGCCGCCGATGTACTGGTCCTGAAGCGGCGTCGGCCCCCAGGTCCGGCCCATCGAGCCGTACCACTCCGAGACCATCAGCCCCGTCTGCATCATGATCGCGATGCCGAAGAAGGCGTGGATCGCCATGACGCCGATGAGGGTGAGCAGCCGGAAGGGATACGGTGCGCGGTACGGCACCGGATCGATGCCGACCAGGGACTGCACGAACAGGTAGCCGACGATCAGGAAGTGGACCGTCATCCACTCGTGTCCGAGGTGGTCGTAGAGCGACCAGCGGAAGAGGTCGGTGTAGTAGAAGATCCAGAGCGATCCGACGAAGAGTGCGGCATCCACCCAGGGGTTCGTGATCACGCGTGACACCGGCGAGTGCACGGCCCAGAGGATCCACTCGCGACCACCGCGCGTGTCGTCGTCCCGCTTGTGGATGGCGCGCATCGCCAAGGTGATCGGGGCACCCGCGACCAGCAGCAGCGGGATCGCCATCGTCAGGAGCATGTGCCCGACCATGTGCACGCTGAACAGGTAGTCCTGGTACGCGTTGACGGGGCCGCACGTGACCCAGAACAGCCACAGCATCCCCAGCACCCAGCAGATGGTGCGGTAGATCGGCCAGCGATCGCCGTTGCGGTGCAGGCGCCAGGCGCCGGCGAGGTAGAAGAAGAGCCCGAAGCCGATGACGATCGCCCAGAGCAGGTCGATGTTCCACGCGGTGAACCAGCGCCCGATCGTGAGCTCCGGCGGCAAGGGCGACTGCGTGAGGAACTCCGCCGGCGTGCGCACCGAGGGCAGCGTCTCGTTCGACGGCGGGGCCGTGCGCGCGAGCGCTGCCGCCGCCCCGCTCGCGACGCCCATCACGATGAGCTCGACGACGATGAGCCGCCAGAACGCGCGGGCGGCGGCCTCGTCCTTCATCCGGCCGATGAGGCGCGTCCGATAGACGGCGCCCAGCATTCCGATGACCAGCAGCGCGACGACCTTGACGCCGAGGATCAGGCCGTAAGGGGAGAAGATCCCGGAGAGCGTGCCGATCCCCACGAGCGCGCGGGCCACGCCGGAGACGGCGACGATCACGAACGAGACGAGCGCGATGGTGGAGTAGCGCTGCAGCAGCTTCGGCAGGTCGCCGCGCGCGAGGATCGGGCGGACGAGCACGACCGTCACGAGTCCGCCGATCCAGGCCGCGGCACCCATCATGTGCAGGATGAGCGACGTCGCCGCGATGTTGTGGGTCGAGAGGTCGCCGGAGTGCCCCTGCGTGCCCATCGGGACGAGCGCGGCGAGGGCGAGGATCGCGATGATCAGGGAGCCGGTCCAGGAGCGGACCGCGAAGGTGCCGACGGTCAGGAGCGCGCCGGCGATCGTCGTGATGAGCCACGTGCGGCCGAGCTCGGTCTGCACGAGGAAGTCGGCCAGCTGCTGGCCCGACTCCAGCCCCAGGTCGACCTTGGGGTTGAAGGCGTTGAGGTACGTGAGGTAGCCGGTGGCGCCCGCGGCGACCGTGAAGATCGCGGCGGAGACGGATGCTGCATCCATCGCTCGCTCGTACGGCTTCTCGCCGGCCCGCAGTGCGTACAGCGCGAGGATGAGCGCGCCCACCATGCCCGCGGCGGAGAGGTTCACGCACATCATGGCGACGGGCAGCGTCCACCGCACGACCGGGCCGGGGTCGCCGATCGCGAGCGGCGCCGCACCGCCGCCGACCGCGAGCGCCCACACGAGGGTGACGAGCGCCGCCGCGATCAGGAGCGCGGGCCCGGCGAACCGCAGCGCCCGCGCCGCGCGCGCCTGCTCGGAGTCCGACCGCGACGCAGCGCCGCGCGGCACGGCAGGCCGGCGCGGAGCGGTGGTGGACGGCATTCCTCCAGCCTACGTCGGCAGGCTGTGACCGCCGGCCGTGGTTCCCGTCGGCGCTGACTTGTCCGGCGCTGACTTGCCCTAGGTGCTCGCGACACGCGCGGGCGCGCCGTGCACCTAGGGCAAGTCACGGCGCGCGACCGGAAAAGCGGAGGAGGGGGATGCCGACGGCGTCCCCCTCCTCCGAGAGCGTGGGTTACTTGACCGAAGCCTTGAGCTTCGAGCCCGCGGTGACCTTGACGCGCTTGCCCGCGGGGATCTTGATCTCCTCGCCGGTCTGCGGGTTGCGGCCGGTGCGGGCGGCCGTCTCGACCTGCTCGAAGGCGATCCAGCCGGGGATCGAGACCTTGTTCCCCTTCGCGACCGCGTCGGAGACGGTGGCGAACAGCGAGTCGAGCACGCCCGAAACGGCGGACTGGCTCTGCCCGGTGGCGCTGGCGATGCTCGCGACGAGCTCGGTCTTGGTGATGGACTTGTCAGCCATGTGGTTGTCCTCCGGAGCGATCGATCGAACGATCGCCCTTCTTGCAACGGACCAGAGGACTGCGCCCCCGGCTGGTCGGTTCGACCGCCCTCGAATATACAGAGATTCCGCGGAATCCCGCGGAATTCCGCCCGTTTCGGAGTATTCCGGCGGCGTGTCGCTGTGACTGGTGTGACAGATGTGACGTGTGTTACGCGTTGTGCAGAGTGCGAAGGGCATTGACGACCTCCGCCTCCCACCGCCGCGCCGCCGCCAGCACGCCCGTGAAGACCGCGATGTCGTGTGTGACGCCGAGGTAGCGCACCGCGCTCGCCTCGACGCCCGCCGCGCGAAGCGCGGCCGCATAGACCTCGCCCTGCCGCCGCAGCGGGTCGTACTCGGCGGTCAGGATCACGGCGGGCGGAAGCCCGGCGTGGGAGTGCGCCCGCAGCGGCGACGCGTACGCCTCGCGGGCGCGTTCTTGGCGGCCGAGGTACGTGCGGCGCACCGAGCGCAGCTCGCGGGTGACGATCGGACCCGGGATGCCGACGGCCCACGTAGCGCCGAGATCGATGTGCCGGCCGGTGAGATCGACGACGGGCACCTCGAGGATCTGCAGGCGGATCGGATGCTGCGCCCTGTCGCGGTTCACCAGCGTCAGCGCGGCGGCCAGGCATCCGCCGGCGCTCGCGCCGTCGACCGCGACCCGCCCGGTGTCGAGGCCGAGCTCGACGCCGTTCGCGAACAGCCACTCCAGCGCGGCATAGGCCTGCTCGATCTGCGTCGGGTAGCGGTGCTCGGGAGCGAGCGCGTAGTCGACGGCGACCATCGCGACCCCGGATGCGGCCGCCCGCCGGCGGTGGGCGGCATCCGTCGTCGGAAAGTCGATGCCTCCGATGCGGAAGGCTCCGCCGTAGAAGGTCAGGCAGGCGGGAGCGGGGCCTGTGGAGTCGGGGTGGTAGATCCGCACGCGGACGTCGGGGTATCCGGGGACGGGCACCATGTGCTCCGTCGTGCGAAGGTCGGGGCCCGGGGTGCCGACGGTCTTCTGCTCAGTGCGGTCCCACCCGAGGGCGGCGCGGCGATGCCGGGCGCGGGCCTCGCGCGGGCCGGAGGGCGCGGACTGGGGAGCGGGCTTCGCCTGTGCTGGGGAGGATGCGGGGGCCGCCGCATCCGCGTCCTCCTTCGTCTTCGCCTTCAACGCCGTCCACGGCAGCCTGCGCTTCAGGTCGCCGAAGGCCTTGCCGATCAGGTAGCGCCGATGCGTGCGCAGCCGTTGCGCGAAGAACGGGTCGAGCGGCATCCGGCGATTGTAGGCCGCCCGGATGCGAAGAAGGCCGGAGCCCCGAGGGGCTCCGGCCTTCTTCCAGCGAGTGCTTACCAGGACGACTTGGTCACGCCGGGCAGCTCGCCACGGTGGGCCATGTCGCGGAAGCGGACACGCGAGATGCCGAACTTCGACAGGACACCGCGGGGGCGGCCGTCGATGACGTCGCGGCTGCGCAGGCGCACCGGCGACGCGTTGCGGGGCAGCTTCTGCAGGCCGATGCGAGCGGCCTCACGCTGCTCGTCGGTCGAGTTGGGGTCGATGAGCTGCTTCTTCAGCTCGGCACGCTTGGCCGCGTAGCGCTCGACGACGACCTTGCGCTGCTCGTTGCGAGCGATCTTGCTCTTCTTCGCCATAGGTCAGCGCTCCTCTCGGAATTCGACGTGCTTGCGCACGATGGGGTCGTACTTCTTGAGCACGATGCGGTCGGGGTTGTTGCGGCGGTTCTTGCGCGTCACGTAGGTGTAACCCGTGCCGGCGGTCGAACGCAGCTTGATGATCGGACGAACGTCCTGAGCCTTCTTCGCCATCAGAGCTTCACACCCTTCGCGAGGAGGTCCTTCACGACCGACTCGATGCCGCGCACGTCGATCACCTTGATGCCCTTGGCGGACACGTTGAGCGTGATCTTACGACCGAGCGACGGAACGTAGTAGGTCTTCTTCTGCACGTTCGGGTCGAAGCGACGCTTCGTCCGGCGGTGCGAGTGCGAGATGTTGTGACCGAAGCCGGGAACAGCTCCGGTCACCTGGCACACTGCTGCCATTGGTGACTCCTTCAGTACCGTGGAGCCGGACGGCCCCACCCAAGATCCCTTGTCTGTCCCCACGCGACAACCGGCCGTCTCCGGCCGGGGCATCGTATTGGGGGCGAACTGCACGCAGGAGTGCGCGCAGACAAAGAGTCAGTCTAGCACGGGCGGCATCTTGACCTGACCGCCGCCCAGGTCCCCAATTCGACACCCACCCGCCACTACCCTTCACGCATGGGGAAATGGTTCGTACTCATCCTGCTGAGCGTCGCGCAGTTCATCATGGTGCTCGACAGCACGGTGATGAACGTGTCCATCTCGACCGTCGCGCACGACCTCGGGACCGATATCTCGGGCATGCAGGCCGCCATCACGTTCTACGCGCTGACCATGGCGGCGTTCATGCTCACCGGCGGCAAGCTCGGCGACCGCTGGGGGCGCAGCCTGGCCTTCCGCATCGGTTCGATCGTCTACGGCATCGGGTCGCTGACCACCGCCCTCGCCCCCAACCTCACGGTGCTCATGCTGGGCTGGTCGCTCGTCGAGGGCCTGGGTGCGGTGCTCGTCATCCCCGCGATCGCCGCCCTCGCCGCGATCAACTACGAGGGCCGCGCGCGCGTTGTCGCCTTCGCGGTCCTCGGCGCTGTGACCGGCGCGGCAGCGGCCGCGGGGCCCTTGATCGGCGGCGTCGTCACGACCTACTCGTCGTGGCGCTACGTCTTCCTTGCCGAGACCATCGTCATGGTGCTGGTCCTGCTCGTGTCGGGGCGGATCAAGGACGTCCCCGGCGACCACAGGCTGCGCATCGACCTGCTGAGCGTCGTGCTGTCGGCCGCGGGCCTCGCGATGCTCGTCTACGGCATCCTGCAGAGCAAGACATGGGGCTGGTTCGTGCCGCTGAACCCGCCGGTCGTCAACGGGCAGCCGCTGGCGCCGTTCGGCATCTCGCCGGTCGCCTACCTGATCCTTCTCGCGTTCGTCGTGCTGTGGTGGTTCGTCAAGCGCCAGCAGAAGCTCGAGCGCACCGGCCGTGTGCCTCTCCTGAAGGTCAGCCTGCTGCGCATCCCCGCTCTGCGCAGCGGCCTGACGATGTTCCTCGCGCAGTACTTCGCGATCGCGGCGCTGTTCTTCGTGATCCCGGTCTACCTGCAGACGATCCTCGGCTACAACGCGCTGCAGACCGGGCTCAAGATCCTCCCCCTTTCGGTCGGTCTGATCCTCTTCTCGATCCTGGGATCGCGCCTGTCGACCGTGCGGACCGCTCGGAACATCGGCCGGATCGGCCAGTTCATCCTCGGGGTCGGCGTGCTCCTCGTGTTCGTGGCGGTGCAGCCCGAGCTCGCCGACCTCCTGTTCGCGACGGGAATGTTCGTGGTCGGCGCCGGTTTCGGTCTGCTCGCCTCGCAGCTCGGCAACGTCAACATGTCGGCCGTCGACCAGGCCGACACGTCGGAGGTCGGCGGATTGCAGGGCACGTTTCAGAACCTCGGCTCGTCATTCGGCACCGCCGTCGTCGGCTCGGTGTTCATCCTGCTGCTCACTTCCGGCTTCACCACTGCGGTGCAGCAGAGCACGGCGATCGACGACACCGTGCGTGCGGAGGTCGTGGCAGCCGCCTCCAAGGGCGCTCCGATCGTGTCGCAGCAGCAGGCCGAGAAGCTCTTGACGGATGCGGGCGTCGACAGCGCGTCGGCGACCGAGGTCGCCCAGCTGTACGCCGACACCCAGGTCGAGTCGCTGCGCCAGGCGCTGTTCTTCGTCTTCGCACTGACGCTGCTCGGACTGCTGCTGTCGTCCGGGCTGCCGTCGAAGCTGCCGGTGCCGCCGAAGGCCGAAGAAGAGGAGACGGCCGGCGAGGCGTAGCCCGGCGTTCTCGCTCCCGGGCGCAGCCCCGACGACCCCGAGGGTCAGGCCGTTGGGCCCGCGCCGCGGCCCCAGCGGAACGCCGAGACGGTCGGGTCGCCGGAGATCCAGAAGCGCCAGGGGAAGGCATCCGTCCCCGCCTCGCCGGCCACTCCCACGCGCGGCCCCGCGGCGATCCCCTTCAGGGGCTCCGACGGAAGCAGCAGTCGCGCGGTCGCTCCCGCCTGCTCCTCGCCGGTGACGGCGTCGATGCCGTCGTGGACCGGATGTCGCAGGCCCACGGCATCCCCCAGACGCCCCGGTCCCCGCGCGAGGTCGCGAGGTGTCCGGGCCGCCTTCCGTCGGCTGAACGCGGCCTCGACGCCTTCGACGATCTCGCCGCCGCGCATCAGGATTCCGCCCGCCTGACCCTCCGGGCCGCACACGACGTTGACGCACGAATGGATGCCGTGGCTGAGGTACACGTACAGGTGGCCGGGCTCGCCCCACATCGTTGCGTTGCGGGCCGTGCGCCCCATGCGGGCGTGCGAACCCGGGTCGGGCCGGTCGCCCATCCCCTTGCCGTGGTACGCCTCCACCTCGGTGAGACGCACGGCGACGGTAGCGCCGCCGATCGTGACGCTCAGGACGCCCCCGAGCAGATGCGGCGCGGTGTCGGCCGGCAGACCGAGCAGCATCTCGCGGGTCGCGGCGACGAGGGTCACTGCACCGCCTGCGGAGGGACCTGACACCACGAGATCGCGAAGCCGCGCAGCGCCGAGATCTGGGACTTCGCGCCGAGGTCGATGACGTGCGTGATCACGGTGCGCGGCATCGGCAGGCCGTAGCTGTCGAACGGGTTGTTCACGACGTCCGGGCTGACGATCACGGCGAGGTAGCGGCCGCTCGGCGAGGCGCACGTCTGGACGACGGCATCCGTTCCCGGCACCCGGAAGACGGGTGTCGCCGTGCCGTCGTCGGCCACGATCGTGACCGAAGTCCCCTGAACGACGCCCGACGCGTCGATCGTCGAGTACGGCCGGACCGTGCCGGCGGCGGGCAGAGGCGTGACGACGCCTTGCGTGCCCGTGACGCCCTGGGCGTCGGCGAGCGTCGACTGCCTGCCGTTCGTGAGGTCGACCGTGAACATCCCGTCCGGGCGCTCGATGACGGCCCGCGACGAGCCGCGCGCGATGCCGTCGATCGTCGTGGCCGTGCCCATGTCGGCTCCCTTGCCCGTGGCACCGCCGAGGATGAGCCGGCCATCGTAGGTCAGGAGCAGGATGCGGTCGGTGTCGGGCACGAAGCGCCAGTCGGCGATGCGATGCTCCGTGCCGCTCACGGGCACCGCGACAGGCTTCGCCTTCGCCGCGGCATCCTTCAGCGATGCCGTGTAGAGCGCGCTCTCGCGTCCGGTGCCGTTGCCGAGCTGCGCATCCGAGTACGTGTAGCCGATCAGCTCGCCGCGGTCGGCGCTCTGCAGGTCGAGGATGGTGCCCTCGCCGGGCATCGGCAGCTCGCGGGGGTGCCTGCCGTCGAGATCGGTCACGATGAGGCGGGCATTGCCGGAAGAGTCGGCGACGGATGCGACGAGGTGCGAGCTCGTCGCGCGGAAGTCCTCGATGTGGGCGTTTCGGAAGACGACGTGCGCCGCCTTGCCGTCGAGGCCGGTGCGCAGGATCCTGTCGCCCGTCGAGCTGCGCTGCAGCAGGTAGACGTCCATCGAGGGCGTGCGGAAGTCGGTCGTGAGCGTCGTCGCCGGGCCGCCGCCATAGCCCGCGACATCCTTGATCGTCACCGTGTACGCCGTGCGGTCGTGCAGCGGGAGCGTGAAGCGCACACCGACGCTGCGCCCGGACGTGTCGACCGTGAACGGCGCCGCCGGCGTCACCGTGACCTGCGACGGCTGGACCTTGTGCAGCATCTGGTTGGTCGTCAGGATGACGCGGGAGCCGGATGCCTCGACCGCCGCAGCGGGATCCGTCTGCGTCGCCGTGACCCGCGGTCCCTGCAGCGAGCTCACCGCGGCACCGACGAGGCTCACCCCGACAAGAGCGACCGCGACGACCGCGAAGCCGACGAAGAAGCCCCGCCTGCGCGGGTTCCGCGGACCGCGTCGACCCTCAGTACTCATACGGGTCCTTGGGCTGGGCGACTCCCTGCACGCTGGTCGCGTCGATCTCGAGCGTGCCGTCGCGGGTCGTCCGCACGGTGCCGGTCACCGTCACCCAGGCGCCCGCCGAGGGGACGTGCCCCGAGGCGGCGATCGGCACGCTCGCCGGCCGGGCGTCGATCACGCAGTGCGTGATCACGAGGCGGGTGAGATCGAAGCCCGAGCCGTTCGAGGCGGGAGTGGCGAAGCCGGTGAGCGTCACCGGGTCGCCCTCGAACGAGTCGGTGCTGGTCGCTGTCGCGAACACCGCGGCCCAGTCGCCGACGCCGAAGTGCGACGTGTCGCCCGAGACCGCGAGGCTCACGGTGTCGGATCCGGCGAACAGCGGCGGGGCGCCCGCATCCCTCGACATCGCCAGCTGGGCGGAGAGCGTCGCCGGCGGCGTGACGAGCACCGCCACGGCGACCACGGATGCCACGGCACCGCCCGTGAGCGCGATGCCGGCGCCGATGCGGCTGGCGTCGTGGTCATGGTCGTGATCGCCGTGGTCGTGACCGTGGTCGTCCTCCGCGCCGAGCGGGAGGGCGCAGCTGAGGACGGCTCCGATGAGCAGCACGACCGCCATCGAGACGGCGAACCAGCTGCCGGCCGGGTTGACGTAGAGGCCGAGACGACCCGTGGCGAACAGCGCGAGGGTGACGACGGCGAGGATCGCGGCGAGGCCCGCGCCGAGCCAGCGGACCGCGAGAGAGCGGCGACGGATGCTACGCAAGAAGGTTCACCCCGATCCCGATGGCGAACGCCGACAGCACGACGGTCACCACCATGCCGACGAGCACCCGCGTGGTGAACGTGGTGCGCAGGAGCGCCAGCATCTTGACGTCGACGAGGGGGCCGACGATGAGGAACGCGGTGATCGCGCCCGGAGTGAATGTCGACGCGAACGACAGGGCGAAGAAGGCGTCGACGTTGGAGCAGATCGACACGATCATCGCGAGTGCGATCATGGCGACGATCGACAGCACGGGGTTCGAGCCGATCGCGAGGAGGGCCTGGCGCGGGATGAGCACCTGCACGGCGCCGGCGAGCGCGGATCCGATGATGAGCGCCGGCATCACGGCGCGCAGCTCGATGAAGAACTGCGCGGCGCTGCGGCGCCACTTGCCGCCCTGCTCGTGCTCGACGACCTCGCAGGTCGCGCGGAAGCGCTCGGTCAGCAGCTGATCGGGGTTCGGGTGCCGCGCATACAGCCAGCCGATGAGGTTCGCGATCACGAAGCCGCCCAGGATGCGGGCGACCAGGATGCCGTCGCTGAACCCGAACGCCTGGTACGTCGAGATGATGACGATCGGGCTGACGATGGGAGCCGCGACGAGGAACGTGAGGGTCTCGGCGACCGAGAACCCGCGCATCATGAGGCCGCGGGCGAACGGGACGTTGCCGCACTCGCACACCGGCACGATGATGCCGAGGAGCGACAGCGTCAGGCGGCGAGCCCAGCCGGCACGCGGCATCCATCGCTCGATCGCCCCGGGCGGCACCCACACCTGGACGACGATCGACAGCACGACGCCGAGCACCACGAACGGCAGCGACTCGATCAGGACGCTGATGGAGAGGGTCAGTCCGTCCTGCAGGCGCGTCGGCAGCGACGGGCCCTGCACCAGGGCGTTCAGGGCGAACAGGCCGGCGACGACGCCGAGGCCGATCACGATGCCGACCGCGGCGCGGGCGCTGAACGTCGGTCCGATGCGGACGGTCTTGGGGGTCCAGGCGGGGACGGGCGGGGTCGGGGTCGGCGTGGTGACGGCGGGTTCGTCGGCGACCGTCGCGGTGACGGATGCCGGGCTCGCCTCACTTCCGCTCAGGGATGAGCGGTAGTCCCGTCGGCGAAGCCCCGCCGACGGATCAGTCTGCGTCACGCTCGAGATTCCGAGCCGCGGTGCATGTCGCACAGAGTCCGAAGATGTCGACCACGTGCTCGGCCTGGGTGAAGCCGTGTGAGGCCGCGGTCTGGCGCGCCCACTGCTCGACATCCGTCGCGGCGATCTCGACGGTGAGACCGCAGGACCGGCAGATGAGGTGGTGATGGTGGCCGGTCGTGGTGCACGCGCGGTACAGCGCCTCGCCCTCGGGCGACTGGAGCGAGTCTGCCTCGCCCTGTGCCGCAAGACCGGACAGCGTGCGGTACACCGTCGCCAGTCCGATGCCGGTGTTCTCGGTGCGCAGGGTCGCGTGGAGCGACTGCGCGCTCACGAAGCCCCGGGCATCGGCGAGAGCCTCGCGCACCCGCTCGCGCTGCCACGTGTTCCGCTGTGCCACCCGCGGGATTCTACGCGCGGGCGCTGGGCATCTGGTGGGAGGCACCTATCCCGGTCGCGAGCCCGGACCCCCGCACCCCGGTCGCCGCCCCCGGTCGCCGCTCCCGGTCGTCGCTCCCGGCCCGCCGCTCCCGGTCGCGAGCCCGCATTCGTTTCCCGAACCCGCACCCAATTCGCGCGAAACGGATGCGGGCTGGGGAATTGGATGCGGGTTCGCGGCAGGTGCGAGGCGGGCTGGCGGCAGGGGCGAGGCGGGCTGGGGAATTGGATGCGGGTTCGCGGGAGGGGCTAGGCGGGCTCCGGCAGCGTGACCCGGCCGTCGTGGAGCTCGAGCACGCGGTCGGCGCGGGCCATGAGCAGCGGGTCGTGCGTCGTGACGACGGCGGCGACGCCCTCGCGGTGGACGAGGGCGACGAGGAGGTCCATCATCGCTGCGCCGGTCATGCTGTCGAGCTGGCCGGTGGGCTCGTCGGCGAGCAGCACACGCGGGCGGGCGGCGAGCGCACGGGCGATGCCGACGCGCTGCTGCTGCCCGCCGGACAGCTCGGGCGGACGCTGGGATGCCTGGGCCGTGAGGCCGACGGCATCCAGCAGCTCCGCGACCCGCGCATCGCGCTCTGCGGGGCCGAGGCCCAGCAGGCGCAGCGGCACCTCGACGTTCTCGGCCGCCGAGAGCACCGGAATCAGCCCGAACGTCTGGAAGACGAAGCCGAGGTCGCTTCGCCGAGTCTCAACGAGCCTGGCCTCGGGCACCGAGCTCAGCTCGAGGTCGCAGAGGTGCACCGCGCCGGAGGTCGGGCGGTCGAGTCCGCCCAGCAGGTTCAGGAGGGTGGTCTTGCCGCTGCCGGAGCGGCCCTTGACGATGAGGAGCTCCCCGGCGCCGACGGCGAGGCTCACGCCGTCGACGGCGACGACCTCCGATGCGCCGTGCCCGAACACGCGAGTGACCGACTCGGCGCGCAGCACGGGAGCGGCCTCCTGCGGGGGCGCGACGATCGCGATCTCCGCGGTCGACGGCGAGGCCCCGCGGCTGCGCCGCCGCAGGACCTGCTCGGGATGCTCGTCACTCATGGTCGTCCTCCTCAGCAGGGGCGGCGTCCGCCTGCCTCTCGTGCCCGGGCCACACGGTCAGGTGGTCGGGTTCGAGCGCCAGCCGCACGCGGTCCTGCAGCTCGAGAGCCGAGACGTACTCGCGCGGCAGCTGGAGTCGGCCGACGCGGTCGATGACCGCGAACTCCTCGGCGATGACGTGCTCGCCACCGTCGCCGATACGGCGCAGTGTCTCGGTCGAGGTGCGGCCGTCGCGGATCTGCACCGTGCGGCGCACGTGCTCCGACACCGTCGGGTCGTGCGTGACGATCAGGACCGTCACTCCGAGCTCGCGATTGACGCTGCGCATGGCCTCGAGCACCTCCGCGCTCGTGGACTCGTCGAGCTCGCCGGTCGGCTCGTCGGCGAGCAGCACGGTCGGACTGTTGGCGAGCGCCACCGCGATGGCGACGCGCTGCTGCTGTCCGCCCGACATCTGCGCCGGAGTGCGGTCGGCGACGTCCTCGACCTCGAGCAGCTCGAGCAGGCGCTTCTCCTCCGACGCATCCCTCTTCGCTCCGGCCACGGTCCGCGCCATCGCGATGTTCTCCGCCGCGGTCAGGTACGGCAGCAGATTGCGCCCGGTCTGCTGCCAGACGAACCCGACGGTGTGGCGGCGGTATTCCAGCCGTTGCTGCCGGGTCATGGTCGTGAGGTCCGCGCCGGCGACGACGGCGGAGCCCGCCGTGGGCCGGTCGAGGCCGGAGACGATCCCGAGAAGCGTCGACTTGCCCGAGCCCGATGCGCCGACGATCGCCACCATCTCACCCGGGTCGACGCGCAGGTTCAGCCCCTGCAGCGCCTGCACCTCGATGCCGTCGGTCGCATAGATGCGCACGAGGTCCGTGCACAGGATGGCCGGTTCCATGAGCGTCATTCTTCCTCTCCCACGCGCAGCACGGAGGCGGGGCTGCGGGTCGATGCGATCCAGACCGCGAGCGCCACCGCGGCGGCGACCACGACGACGAACACGACGAGGACGAGCGAGATGATCAGCGGATCGACCGTGATCAGGGGCCGTGCGCCGCCGGTGAGCGATGACAGGTCGAGCGGCGCCAGCACGGCGTAGGGCAGCAGCAGGCCCGCGACCAGCCCGCCGACGAGACCGGTGAGGAGGATCGGCGCGACCTCCCACACGACGAGCCCGGTGGTCTGGCGGCGATCGAATCCGAGGGTGCGCAGCGTGCCCACGAGCCGGATCCGCTCGCGCGCCCCCGTGACGAGCGTGAGCACCAGGGCGATGATCGCCAACGCCGCCCCGAGCGCGGTGGCGATCATCAGCGCGGTCTCGACGCCGGCGACGGCGGGGGCTGATCGGATGACGTCCTCCTGCGCGGCCGCGCTGTCGATCGCCGCACCCGAGCCGACGATCTTCGCGATCGCCGCCGTGGCGGCCCCGGCATCCGCACCCGTCGAATGGGCCGCATCGAGCGCCGCGAGCGCCCCGGCCTGCACGGGCGTGTCCAGCCCGTCGGGCACATGCGTCGCGTCGACGAGGATCCAGGCGGAGTGCGGCGCGGCGACGCCGAGCGAGGTCGTCACCGAGACGACGCGGGCAGGCGTCTCGGTTCCCGCGGTCAGTGTGACGTCGCCGGGACCGGTCGCTCCCTCCCAGTTGCCCACGACGATGGGCGTCCTGCCGTCCACCGTGTGCGAGAGGTCGGGGACGCGCGCATCCTCCGGAAGCCCGGCCTGGATCTGCGTCAGCCGGGCGGTATCGGCGACCAGCACCTCGACGAAGTCGGAGCCCGTGCCGTTCGAGATCCCCGCATAGCCCGCGCTGCGGACCACGCCGATCTCCGAGACGCCGGGAACGGCCCGGATGCGGGTGGCCTGCGCCGCCGTCAGGCCGTCGTCTCCGATGCTGACGTCGGCGCCCGCGTGCGCGAGGGCCGCCCGCGTCACGCCGGCGCGCTCTGTCTGGAACGCGACGGCCGAGAAGACGGCGGTCGCCACGCCGACGAGCACCACGAGCACCGGGATGAGGGACGTCCGGATGCCGCGCACGCTGCGGGACGCCCCGATCAGGCCGATCGCGCCGCGGCCCCTGCGAAGCGCACCGTGCAGAGCCCGCAGCGGCAGCGGGTACAGCCGCAGCACGACGACGGCCGCACTCAGCATGATCAGCAGAGGCGTCAGCACGAGCAGCGGATCCACACCGCCCGGCGCGACACCGCGCTCGGCGAGGGTGACCATCGCTGCCGCGGTCGCCGCGAGCACCAGCACCTCCAGCACCCATCGCCACCGTCGGCGGCGCGGGCGGGTGGCGCGCTCGGCGGGCCGTGCGAGCGCCGCCAGGATCACGGCGGGCAGGACGGCACAGGATGCTGCGCCCACCACCGCGGCGGCATCCATCGGTCCAGAGGTTGCGAGCACGGCGGCGACGGCTCCGACGATGGCCGCCGGAATCGCGGCGACGAGGCCCTCGATCGCCATGCGGCTGCGGATCCACCAGGAGGACGCTCCGCGCGCCGACAGCAGCGTCAGGACGGCCCGACGTCGATCGACGAGCAGCTCCGAGCCGAGGACGAGCACCGCGATCGCCGCGCCCAGCGGCGCGGTCGCCAGCAGGATGAGCAGCGTCTGCAACGAGGTGCCGCCGGACGCGAGACCGGCCAGCAGCCCGTCGAGCTGTGTGGTGTACCGGAGCGGGATCCAGACGCCGGGCTTCTCGTGCGGGCTCGCCAGGAATGCCGCGAGCTGCGCGTGCACGGGCGTGAGGTTCTGCCAGGTGATCGCCTCTGCCTTCGCGGCGAACCAGCCGAGCGCGTCGCTCGTGAACGAGTACTGCATCTCGCCCCACGGGGCGGGGTCGAGCCAGGCGGTCGCCGTGATGCGCGAGCCCGCGTCGCCGAGCTGCACATCCGACGGGTGAGCACGCTGGAACTGCAGCTCCCAGTACGGAGCCGAAGGATCGCGCGGCCGGATGATCCCGACGAGTTTCACCGGCTGTGTGCTCAGGTCCATCGAGAGAGGCCGCGTGTCGCCGATGGCGAGCTTCATCGCCTTGGCCGACTCGGCGGTCATGACGATCTCGATCGGCGCCGTCGTGGGCACCATGCGTGACGGGTAGACGACCCCCGCAGGCAGCGAACCCGAGTCGGCAGGGGCAGGCCGGAGATGTGGTTCATACGCCGCCGGCCACTGCCCCTGGACGAGCTTCGCCTCCTCACGCAGCTGCGCGAACGCCTCGAGCTGCACCTGATACGCGGTGGCCGGGCGCGGCCCCGACGTGGTGAGCGGAGCTGTCCGGGCAGTCCATTGGGGCGCGTGCAGGGCCGAGCGCAGCGGCTGAGACATCGACCTGTAGGTGCCGTGGAGCGTCGATCCGAAGTAATCCCACACCCAGCCGCCCGAGCCGCCGACGAGCGTCCCATCGACAGGCGCCGGCAGCGCGTGCACGGTGGTCTGCACCGCGGTGATGCCCGCGGAGGGAGCATCGACGCTGTACTGCACGTCGCGGGTGAGCAGCCCGGTCACCGCGCGCGGCCACGCCACCACGGCGAACGTCGCCACGAGCACGACGACCGCGAGCGCGATGAGCGCTCCGCGGAACGCCGCCCATTGCTTGAGGAGGAGCCTCATCGCGTCTCCTCCCGGTATTCGGTGTCGGCGGCCTGGCGGCGGATGGTCGCGCCGTAGACGGCGATGACGGATGCCGCGGCCACCGCGACGACGACGACCGCGGCCGCGAGCCACACGAGATCGACGGAGACGGGGGCCGGCAGCGCGTCGGGAGCGTTGACGACCGTCCGGCGGGCGAGGGCGGGTGCGACGAGCCAGGTGACGACGAGCCCCGCGAGGGCGCCGAGCGCGCCTGCTGCGATGGCGACGCACGCCAGCTCGGCACGGCGCGTGCGCACCTGCTGCCGTGTGCTGAATCCGAGAGCGCGCAGCACCACGATCTCGTTGCGGCGCCGACGCAGGAGCGCGGCCGCCACCGCGGCGAGCGCGATGATCGCGAGGGCGATGACGGCCAGGCCGCCGAGGGCGACGCCGACGAACGCGCTCCCGACGAACCGGGCGGCGAAGGCGGTGTCGGCGACCGTGACCGTGGCGGATCCGCCGGAGGCCCGCTGGGCGAGCGGCAGCACGGTTCCCGGGTCGCCGCTCGCGACCCACGCCTGGTTCGCGGCCGTCGGCGTCGAACTGGCGCGGAGGATCGCCCGCTGCAGCGTGGGCAGGTCGAAGAGGACGGCCTGGTCCTGGACGGTGCCCGGGACCACCGGGACGGTGCCGGCCACCCTCGCGGTCACCGACCACCAGTCGCCCTCGAGGTCGACGGAGGCGCCGTGGCTCTGGCCGTGGCTGTGGGCGAAGGCATCGGTCATCACGACGTCCGGCGCAGCGGCATGTCCGGGCATGAGCCGCGCGCTCGTCCCGACGACGGAGGGGGTCCGCATCCCGATCCCGCTCCGCACGGCGGTGTCGCCGGGTGGCGTGCCGAACGGCTCGGGGACGAGCTTCCAGCCGGATGCCGAGCCGAGCAGCGCCGTCGTGCCGGCGGGGGTCACGGCGTCGAGGGTGTCCAGGGTCCAGGTTCCGGCACCTGCGGTCACCACGTCGACGGCGACCAGGTGCCACTGGCCGGTGGCGACCGGGGCGTCGAGGCGGACCGATCCCGTCGCCGGCACCGCGAGGGGGATCAGCTCGCCGCCGTCGTCGCACAGCCACAGGGTGGCCTGCGCAGACGCGGCGCCCGTCATGCTCGTCGTCACCTCGAGGGCCGTCGAGCTGCGCGGCAGGGCGGGCTCACCCGTCGTCTTCGGTGCCGGGAGGTCGGCGCGGATCGCAGCGAGGTCGAGCGACTCCGCGGCGGCGGCCTCCACCGATTCCAGCCGCGACGACGCCACCCCGACAGCGGACACGGGCGCGTCGCCGACCGCGGCGGGCACGACCATGACCGGAACGGCGGCCGTCACCCCCGGCAGCGCGGCGTAGGCGGGCGCGTCGATCGAATCGCCCGCGGCGCGCAGGGGACCGACGGATGCCGTGTCAACGCGCAGGTCCGATCCGTTGACGGCGATGGCCGCCGACAGGTTGAAGGACGCCCACGTGCCCTGATAGCCCGCGCCGAGGACGCCCGCGGCGATCGCGAGCACGACCAGCGCCGCCGGCGCCGTGAAGAAGCCGAGGCCTCGGCCGAGCTGGCGCGCGGGCAGCGCGATGTCGAACCGGTGCGCGCGGGCGCCGATCGCGTCGAACACGCGCGCGAGCGGGCCGAACGCCGCGAGGCCGATGAGCGCGGCGGCGAGCAGAGCGAGCGGCGGAGCCAGGACGGCCGCCGCATCCGATCCGCCCGACGCCGGCGCCGCGAGGAACCGCCACAGCGCGAAGGCCGCCGCCAGCGCGACGAGCACGGTGAGTCCGGTCGACACGGCCGAGCGCGCCCTGCCCGAGTCGGCCGCAGCTCCGAGGGCCGAGCGCGCGGCTCCGAAGGCGACGGCCGCGGCGACGCCCACCGCCGCGAGGCCGACGGCCAGCGGTGGGATGACGACGACCCAGGGGGCCGGCATCCGTCCGTAGACGAGCCCGAGGATCAGCAGCGCGACGCCCGTGCCCACGAGCGCCCCGACGACCGACACCACCGCCGACTCCGCGGCCGTCGCCCCGACCACGACGCCGGTCGCCGCCCCGCGGGCGCGCAGCAGCGTCGTCTCCGCGGCGCGGACGTCGGTGAGCAGCCGCGCGAGCAGCACGAGGGCAAGCACCGTCCCGACGGCGAGGATCGCGACGGGAAGCGGGAGGACGGATGCCGCGGCATCCATCGCATCCTGCATGCTGTGCGCGGTCTGCGCCCCGTCGCCGATGACCGTCACCTGCGACGACGTCACCACGGGGTCCGCGCCCAGCGCGGCGGGCAGCCGGTCGAAGCCGGAGGCGAGCGTCGCGACCTCCGCGGGCGCCGTGTCGTCGGGCGGAGTCACGATCCAGTTGACGATCGGGACCGTGCTGAAGCGGGCGAGGGTCTCGGCGTCCACGATGAACGGACCGACGGCGTCGTCGGCCTCGCCGCGCACGACGCTCGGATCGCCGAACCAGAGCGGTGCGGCCGGGTCGTTCGGCAGCCACGTCGCCGTCACCTCGAGGGTCACGTCTCCGTTCGAGGAGGGGATGGTGATCGTGTCTCCGACGCCGACTCCGAGGCGCTTCGCGGCCGCATCCTGGATCGCCACCGTGCCCGGTCCGACGCCCGCGTGACCCGCGGTCGCCCTCACGGCGTCGCGCACCTCCGGGTCGTCCTGCAGCAGGACGACCGACGCGACGCCGGCCTTCGCGGCGTCTGCCGCCGACAGGCCCAGCGGAGTCGTGTCGACACGCGTCGCGATGCGCATGCCGAGTCCCGGGAAGAGGGATGCGACGCGCCGATGCACCGCCGCGTCCTGCGCAGCCCGGTCATCCTCCACGGGCGTCTGCGCCTCGACCCCGGTGGTCTTCGCCGGGGCGTGCGACAGCGTCTCGCGGACCGCGGGCGCCTGCGTCAGCATCACGGCGCCGATCATCGTGATCGCGAGACACCCGACGACGAGGCAGACCGCCGCCATGGCCGTCAGCAGGCTCGCCCGCGCCGCGGACCGTCGGATCCACAGGCGCACCCGTGAAGCCTACGACATCGTTTGGACGAAGCCGGGGAGGACTACTCCGCGCGGCTGACCCGGTCGCGACGGGCGCCGACGGCACGGCACACGAGGTAGATCACGAACGAGACCGTCGTGATGTACGGGCTCACCGGCAGCGTGCCGGCGATCGCAAGCATGATGCCGCCGACCGCCGAGACGAACCCGAAGAGGGCCGCGAGCAGCGGCACGGCGAGCGGCCCCGCGGCGATCCGCATCGCAGCCGCGGCCGGCGTCACGAGGAGCGCCATGACGAGCAGCGCGCCGATGATGTGCACGGCGACGGCGACGATGAGCCCGAGCAGCAGCATGAACAGCAGCGAGACGGCCCGCACCGGAACCCCCCGCGCCGCCGCGGCCTGCGGGTCGAGCGAGTCGAAGCGCAGGGGGCGCCACACGAGCAGGAGCCCCAGCAGCACGACGATCGAGATGCCGGCGAGCCACCCGAGCTGGCTGGACTGCACCGACACGATCTGGCCCGTGAGCAGGCTGAACCGGTTGGCGCTGCGCCCGTTGTACAGCGAGAGGAACAGGATGCCGAGACCGAGCCCGAACGGCATCAGCACGCCGATGATCGAGTTCCGATCGCGGGCGCGCGCGCCGAGCCATCCGATCGCGGCCGCCGCGATGATCGAGCCGATGATCGAGCCCGTGACGACGTCGAATCCGAACAGCAGCGCCGCCGCGGCACCCGCGAACGACAGCTCGCTGATGCCGTGTACCGCGAACGCCATGTCTCGCTGCATGACGAAGACGCCGATGAGGCCTCCGACGAGACCGAGGATGGCGCCTGCCCACACGGAGTTCGCGACCAGCGCGAGGATGTCGCCGTACTGCGAGAGGCCGCCGAACATGGCGTTCCAGATGTCGTTCCCGCTCACGCGTGCGCCCCCTCTCCGTCGTGGTCGTGATCGTGGTCGCCGGCGTGGTGGTGCGCCTCCTCGGCATCGGGGGCGCCGATGACGACGAGTCGTCCGCCGGCGCGCAGCACGAACACGGGTGCGCCGTACAGGCTCGTGAGCACCTCGGTCCGCAGCACCTCGTCGGGCGTGCCCAGCGTGAAGCGCCCGTGCGCGAGATACAGGATGCGGTCCACCTGCCCCAGCAAGGGGTTGATGTCGTGGGTCACGAGCAGGACGCCGGCCTGCGCATCCCTCCGATGCTGGTCGATGAGCGTGACCACTGCCCGCTGGTTCGCGAGATCGAGGCTCGTGAGGGGCTCGTCGCACAGCAGAAGTCCCGGGTTGTCCGCGAGGGCCTGCCCGATCCGCAGCCGCTGCTGCTCGCCGCCGGAGAGGGTCCCGGCCGGGCGGTCGGCGAACGCCGTGCCGCCCACGGCGTCGATCAGCTCGTCCACCCGCTTGCGCGTGCCACGGCGCGGGATCGGCAGCCCGAAGCGGTGGCCGTCCACCCCGAGGCCGACGAGGTCGCGCCCGCGCAGAGCGGTGTCGCGCGGGAGCGGCCGCTGCTGGTGCACGTACCCGATACGACGGTTGCCGGCACGCCGCACGGGCTCGCCGAGCGCGACGATCTCGCCCTCCGAGAGACGCTCGAGCCCGAGGATCGAGCGCAGCAGCGTCGTCTTGCCCGAGCCGCTCGGGCCGAGCACCGCGATGAGCTCGCCGGGACGCACCGTGAGATCGAGCCCGCTCCACAGCGTCCTGCCGCCGCGCCGCAGCGCGGCGCCCGTGATCTCGAGCGGGTTCACCTGAGCGCCTTGGCGAGGGCGAGGACGTTCCGCTGCATCCACCCGCTGTACGTGAGGCCGCGCGGGAGCGTCTCCGTGACGGACATCACGGGGATGCCGAGCCCCTTCGCCTGCTCGATCACGGCGGTCGTCTCGGCGCCGCCGGCCTGCGCATTGACGATGACCACCTTGACCCGACCCTTCCGGAGGATGTCGCGCGCCTCGAGCAGAGTCGCCGGCGGCACGTCGGAGCCGGCTTCGACGGCTTCGCTGAACGCGGTGGGGGTCACATCGACGAGCCCCGCCGCCTCGGTCATGTAGACGGGCACGGGCTCGGTGGCGAAGACGTCCTCGCCGCTGTGCTTGGTGGCGATGTCGCGCAGTTCGGCACTGAGCGTGCCGGTCTCGGCGACGAACGTCGCCAGCCGCTTCTTGATGGCTGCGGACGAGGTCGGGGTGAGGTTCTCGAGTTCCTCGGCGATCGCGGTCGCGAAGGTCGTCATGGTCGCCGGGTCGTACCAGACGTGCTCGTTGAAGCCGTCCGGCGCGTGCGCGGGGTCGCCGCCGCGCCATGCGCTGTTGTAGATCGCGGCCGTCAGCACGGGCGCCTTGGTGCCGCTGGTCTTGATCAGCCCGGTCATGAACGCGTCGTATCCGGCGCCGTTCTGCAGGACGAGGCCGGCGCGGTTCACCGCGAGCTGGTCGGAGGCCGACGGCTCGAACTCATGCGGGTCCTGGCTGGGAGACGTGATGAGAGACGTCACCGAGACGGCGTCGCCTCCGATCTGCCGGGCGATCTGCCCGTAGACATCGGTGGACGCCACGATGTGCACCTTGCCGTCGTCGACCGGTGAGCTGCTCGAGCACCCCGCGAGCACGAAGACGGATGCCGCGATCGCGGCGACGCCGAGCAGGGTGAGCTTCTTCACTCCCCCACCGTACGTTATTGATAATGGTTCTCAAAATCGGCTGCGGCGGTGGCCGTGATCCGGTTCGCCATACCCCGGAAGATCACACCGTGGAAGGGCAGCAGCCCCACCCAGTACAGGCGCCCGGCCAGCCCGCTGGGGAAGAAGACGGCCCGCTGCCGATACCGCGCACCGGTGCCGTGGGGCTCGGCGTAGAGCTCGAGCCACGCGAGCCCGGGCGCCCGCATCTCGGCGCGCAGGCGCAGCATCCGTCCCGGCTCCACAGCCTCGACGCGCCAGAAGTCGAGCGCGTCGCCCACCGCGAGGCTCGTCCGACGACGCCGCCCGCGCGCCAGCCCCACGCCGCCGACGAGCTTGTCCAGCCACCCGCGCATCGCCCACAGGAGCGGCGTCGAGTACCAGCCGTTCACGCCGCCGATGCCGACGATGACGGCCCACAGCTCCTCCTGCGACGCGGACGTGTCCTCCTCGCGCACATCGGTGAACACGGTCCGGCCGGCCCACTCGGGATCGCTCGGCAGCGGATCGCTCGGCACGCCGAGGACCTCGGCATCCTGCCAGCTCGTCTCGACGGCGTCGACCTCGAGGCGCCTCAGCGCCAGCGCGACCGCCATCCGATACGGGGTCAGACCGCCTTCGGGCGGCGGGATGAGCTCGTCGACGTCGTGGTCGCGCATCACGCAGTCGTGCTGCAGCGACTCCACGAGCGGCCGCGCGATGGAACGCGGGATGGGGGTGACGAGATTCACCCAGTGCGACGCGAGCCGCGGGGTGAGCACGGGAAGCGCAGCGATCGGCCGCTGCCGCAGCCCGGCCTCCACGGCGTAGCCGTTCATCATCTGTCCGTACCGCAGGACGTCGGGGCCGCCGATGTCGACGGTCCGATTCACGTCGGCGGGGACGCGCGCCGCACCGAGCAGGTAGTGCATGACATCGCGGACGGCGATCGGCTGGATGCGGTTGCGCACCCACTTCGGCGCCGGCATGTACGGCAGCACCTCGGTGAGGTGGCGCACCATCTCGAACGACGCGGAGCCCGACCCGATGACGACTCCCGCCTGCAGCACGATGGTGGGCACGCCGCTCGCGAGGAGGATCTCGCCGACCTCCACGCGCGAGCGCAGGTGGCGCGAGAGGGGCCCGTCGGGATGCAGCCCGCCGAGATAGACGATGCGGGAGACGGATGCCGCGGCCGCCGCTGCGGCGACCGTCTGCGCGACGCGGCGATCGGCATCCTCGAACCCGCTGCCCGCCGACATGGAGTGCACGAGGTAGTACAGGATGTCGATGCCCGCCACAGCCTCGCGCACGGCTGCGGCGTCGGAGGCATCCCCCTCGATGACCTCGACACCCGTTGCCCAGTCGAAGGCAGCGACGCGCGCGGCGCTGCGTGCGAGCACGCGCACCCGGTAGCCCGCGTTCAGCAGCCGCGGGACGAGCCGCCCGCCGATGTAGCCCGTGGCGCCGAGCACGAGCACGGACGGCATCCGCCCGTCGCGCTCGACGGCGCGCAGAGCATCTTCCCGGCCGGTCGGCGAACTGAGCTCCAGTTGTCCCTCGTCCATTTCGCTAGCCTAGCTAGCGAAATGGACGAGGGACAGCCCATTCGACAACATCTGCCGCGCGCCGCGAAGCGGCCCGCTTCAACTCAGTCGAGCAGGAGGGCCGGCTCCTCGAGGACGGATGCGACATCCGCCACGAAACGGCTGATGCCGTCGCCGTCGATCACGCGGTGGTCGAACGATCCGGAGACCGTCGTCACCCAGCGCGGGCGAACCTCGCCGTCCACGACCCACGGCTTCTGGCGGATCGCGCCCATCGCGATGATGCCCGCCTCGCCGGGGTTGATGATCGGGGTGCCCGCATCCATCCCGAACACGCCGATGTTCGTGATCGTGATCGTGCCGCCCTGCTGGTCGGCCGGCGTCGCCCTGCCTTCGCGCGCGGTGACGGTGAGCTTCTCGAGCGCCCGCGCGAGCTCGCGCGTGTTCAGGTTCTGCGCGTCCTTGATGTTGGGGACCAGGAGGCCGCGCGGCGTCGCCGCCGCGATGCCGAGGTTCACGTAATGGCGCACGCGGATCTCGGCGCCGTCCTCGGTGTCGACCCAGGCCGCGTTGACCATCGGTGTGCGCCGGACGGCCCAGATCACCGCGCGCGCCACGATCAGCAACGGCGAGACCTTGACGTCGGCGAAGTCGGGCGAGGCCTTGAGCCGCTTGACGAGCTCCATTGTGCGGGTCGCATCCACGTCGGTCCACACGGACACATGCGGCGCCGAGTATGCACTGCGGACCATGCCGCTCGCGACGGCTTTGCGGACACCGCGGACCGGGATCGTCTCCTCGCGGGCGTCCGCCGAGGTGGTCGATGCCACGTCGTCGGCAGGCTCGGCGGCGGAGGCGACCGGGATCGTCTCCTCACGGACCTCGGACCACTCGGGCGTCTGGATGTTGCGGAAGACGCTGGCCTGCGACGCCTGCCTCATCACGTCGTCGCGGGTGACCTCCCCGGCCGGGCCGGTGGGCGCGACGGCCGCGAGGTCGACGCCGAGGTCGCGGGCGAGCTTGCGGATCGGCGGCTTGGCGACGACGCCGACGGATGCCTCGACCCGCTCCTGCGCGGTCTTCTGGGGCGGACGGCGTCGAGAGGTCACCTGCCCGCCGGTGCCGTAGCCCACGAGGACGGCACCGCCCTCCTCGGCCACGGGGGCGCTCACGGGGGCGCCGTGCGCCGACTGCCCGATCGTCTCGCCGGCGGCGATCCCCGAGCCTGTCGAGGAGTTGCCGACGACCCTCGACTCGATCGTGATGATGGCGGTCCCGACATCCACGGTCTTGCCTTCATCGACGAGGATGTCGCCGACCACGCCGGAGAACGGCGACGGCAGCTCGACGAGCGACTTGGCGGTCTCGATCTCGACGAGGACGTCGTTCACGGCGACCTCGTCGCCCGGGGCGACCCGCCACGACACGATCTCGGCCTCGGTGAGGCCCTCGCCGACATCGGGGAGGACGAACGTCTGGGGGCTCATGTGAGGTCCTTTCCGGGCCACCGCCCGATCACCACCCGTTGACTTGCCCTATCGGTACGCGACGTGCCCGGCGCGTCGTGCACCTAGGGCAAGTCAACAGGAAGCGGCGACCAAATGGCGGCGTTGAAGATTCAGTATGCCAAGGCGCGGTCGACGGCCTCGAGGATGCGGTCGGGATCGGGCAGGAAGACGCCCTCGAGCTTCGCCGGCGGGAAGGGCGTGTCGAAGCCCGACACCCGCAGCACCGGCGCCTCGAGCGCGTAGAACGCCTTCTCCATGACGGTCGCGGCGATCTCGGAGCCGACCGACGTGTTGCCGGGCGCCTCCTGCGCGTAGACCATGCGGCCGGTGCGGCGGACGGAGTCCAGGATCGGCCCGTAGTCGATCGGAGAGAGCGAGCGCACGTCCACGACCTCGGCCGACACGCCCTCCGACTCCGCCAGAGCGGCGGCCTGCAGCAGCGTCGTCACCATCGCGCCGTGTCCGACGAGCGTGACGTCGGTTCCGCGCCGCACGATGCGGGAGGCGTGCAGCGGCAGCGCCGGCGCGGTCAGATCGACCTCGCCCTTCTGCCAGTACTTCGCCTTCGGCTCGAGGAAGATGACCGGGTCGTCCGAGGCGATCGCCTCCTGGATCATCCAGTACGCGTCGTTCGGCGTCGACGGCGAGACCACCCGCAGACCGGGCGTGTGCGTGAAGTACGCCTCCGGGCTCTCCTGGTGGTGCTCGATGGCGCCGATGTGCCCGCCGTAGGGGATGCGGATGACGACCGGCATCGACAGCGCACCCTCGTGCCGGTTCGTGAGCTTCGCGAGCTGCGTCGTGATCTGGTCGAACGCCGGGAACACGAAGCCGTCGAACTGGATCTCGCACACCGGACGAAAGCCCGCCATCGCCAGGCCGATCGCCGTGCCGACGATGCCCGACTCGGCGAGCGGCGTGTCGATCACGCGATTCTTGCCGAACTCGGCCTGGAGACCCTCGGTGATGCGGAACACTCCGCCGAGGGGACCGATGTCCTCGCCCATGAGCAGCACGCGGTCGTTCTCGGCCAGCGCGCGGCGCATCCCGGCGTTCAGCGCGCGGCTGAGCGGCATGGTCTGGATCGCGGGCGTGGCGTCGGCGTCATCGATTGCCACGGTCGTCGAGATGGTCATGCGCCCTCCCCGAAAGAAGCCTCGTACTGGGCGAGCCACGCCTTCTGCTCCGCGATGAGCAGGTGCGGCTCGGAATACACGTGGTCGAACATGGTGCCCACGGGGATCGCCCCGAGTTCGACGGTCCGCTCGCGGATGTCGTCGGCGACCGCGCGGGCCTCGGCATCCACGTCGTCGAAGAAGGCCGCCGTCGCGCCCTTGCCCTCGAGGAACGCCCGCATGCGGACGATGGGGTCGCGCAGCGCCCAGGCCTCCTCCTCGGCGGAGGTGCGGTACTTGGTCGGATCGTCGCTCGTCGTGTGCGCGCCCATCCGGTAGGTGACGGCCTCGATGGCGCGGGGTCCGTCGCCCGCGCGCGCCTCGTCGAGCGCCACGCGCGTGACGGCGTAGCTCGCGAGCACGTCGTTGCCGTCGATCTGGATGCTCGGCATGCCGTAGCCCTCGCCGCGTCGCACGAGCGGCGCGGGCGATTGCGTGGCGACCGGCACCGAGATGGCCCATTGGTTGTTCTGCAGGAAGAACACCTCCGGGGTGCGGAAGGATGCGGCGAACACCATCGCCTCGTGCACGTCGCCTTGGCTGGACGCCCCGTCGCCGTAGTAGACGATGACAGCCTCGTCGCGGTCGGGATCGCCGGTGCCGCAGCGGCCATCGAACACCATGCCCATCGCCAGGCCCGTGGCGTGCAGGGTCTGCGAGCCGAGCACGAGCGTGTAGATGTGCATGTTGCCGTTCGCGGGATCGGCCGGGTTCCAGCCGCCGTGCGTCATGCCGCGCATGAGGCGGATGATGCCGATCGGGTCGACGCCGCGGATGCGCGCGACGACGTGCTCGCGATACGAGGGGAAGATGTGGTCCTGCGCACGGGCCGCGCGGGCAGAGCCGACCTGTGCCGCCTCCTGCCCGTAGCTCGGCGGCCACAGCGCGAGCTGGCCCTGTCGCTGCAGGTTCGTGGCCTGCCGATCGAAGGCGCGGATCACGACCATGTCGCGATAGAAGTCCTCGATCTCGTGGTCGGTCAGGGCGTCGATCGCGGAGAGGTAGCGTTCCGCCGCGGGCGTCGGCGCGATCGTGCCGTCGGCGGCAAGAACGCGCACGACCGAGGGGTCATCGGGCGGGATCATCCCTCTACGCTAAACCCCGACTGATTCCGCGGCCGGAATGCCCCTCGGGCAGTCCGGCGACGACGGATGCGGCGATCTCGAGCACCTTGTCGACGGCCTCGGCCTCGCCGACGCTGATGCGGATGCCGTCGCCGGCGAAAGGCCGCACGATCACACCGCCCTCTTCGAAGGCCTGGGCGGCGGCGAGTGTCTCCGCACCGGTGCCGAGCCACACGAAGTTGCCCTGGGCATCGGGGACGCGCCATCCCTGCTCCCGCAGTGCCGCCACGAGCTCGTCCCGGCGGGCGGCGATCGAGGCGACGCGCTCGATCAGCTGCTCCTCGGCATCGAGGCTCGCGAGCGCGGCGACCTCGGCCTGCGCGGTGACGGAGAGCGGGATCGCGGTGGAGCGGGCGGCATCCAGGATGCGGCTGTGCCCGACGGCGTAGCCGACGCGCAGGCCCGCCAGCCCGTAGGCCTTCGAGAAGGTGCGGAGGACCACGACGTTCGGGTGGGCGCCGGATGACAGCACCCTCTCACCGTCGACGGCATCAGGGTCGGTCACGAACTCGGCGTACGCCTCGTCGAGGATGACGAGCACGTCGGACGGCACGCGGGCGAGGAAGGCGTCGAACTCGTCCTGCGTGACGATCGGCCCCGTCGGGTTGTTGGGCGAGCAGACGATGACCGCGCGCGTGCGGTCGGTGACGGCATCCGCCATCGCCTGCAGGTCATGACGGCCGTCGTCGGTGATCGGCACGACGACGCTCGTCGCGCCGGCGACGGCGGCCAGCCCCGGGTACGCCTCGAACGAGCGCCACGCGTAGACGACCTCGTCGCCCGGCGCCGCCGCGGCGAGGAGGAGCTGCGCCAGGATCGACACGCTGCCGGCGCCGATGTGCACCTCATCGGGCGACACTCCGAAGCGCTCGGCGAGCCGCACACGGAGCCGGGCCGCCGTCGCGTCCGGGTAGCGGTTGAGGGCCGTCTGCGACCGCACCGTCTCGATCACGCCGGGAAGCGGATCGAACGGGTTCTCGTTGCTCGACAGCTTGAACGCGTCCGCGCCGGCCTGCCGACCCTGCTTGTACGGGGGGAGAGCCGCGATCTCTGGACGGATCTTCACGGGGATGTCGGAAGTCACCGTCCGAGTCTAGGAGCGCGCGCCGAGGCCGTGAAGGTGTCGCGAGCGCAGTCGCTCACTGACGCCGAAGAGTTCATGGCAGACTCCCCGCATGGGAATCCTCATCCGCATCGTCGTGAACGCGTTCGCGATCTGGATCGTCACGCTGATACCCGTCCTGGAGGTCACGGTCGTCCCGTTCGCACCCGGGGAGGCGTGGCAGGTGATCCTGACGTTCCTCATCGTGGGTGCGATCTTCGCCCTGGTGAACCTGCTCATCGGCACCGTGCTGCGGGTGCTGACGTTCCCCATCTACATCATCACCCTCGGCTTCTTCTCGCTGATCGTGAACGGGTTCCTCCTGTGGCTGACGGCATGGCTCACCCACTGGTGGAACTGGGGCCTGCGGGTCGACAGCTTCTGGTGGGGCATCGTCGCCGCCCTCGTGATCACGATCATCAACTGGGTGGCGGGGATCTTCCTGCGCCCGAAGCGCCGCGGGGCCTGAGCGGATCACTTCGGCGATGCGCGTTCGACGGCGAAGTCGAACGCCTGGACGGATGCCGCACCCCTGAGCTCGTCCAGCCGCCCGCGCAGCGCGGCGGCGCGCGGGTCGTCAGAGCCGTCGAAGAGCGCCGCCGTGTGCTCGTAGGTGTCCAGATGGTGTGCGCTGAGGTCGAGGTCGCCGATCCCGATCGCGGGGTCGGCGAATCGTTGGACGACGACGCTGTCCGGCGCACCCACCCGTCCGGCCGAGCCGCCCCCCGCCAGCGCGGCAACCGGGTCGTCGGTGTGCCGCAGCTGCACGCTGAGGGTGCCGGCATCCACCTGCGCCTCGGTCGGTGATCCGAACGTCACGAGCGCGCGGGTGTCGTACCCGCCCTGGAGGGCGACGTGGCCCGCGATCATTCCGCCCTGAGAGTGCCCGAACTCGTAGATCGCGTCGCCGGGCTTCGCGCCGGCGGTGCGCAGCGCCGCCTCGGTCGCGTCGAAGGATGCCGAGCGGCTCCCGCCGTACAGCTCGAGGTTCGAGTTCCAGTCCCACGCCTCGTGCGCGCCGCCCTTCGTGTTCGTGCCCGCGATGTACAGCGCGAAGCGGTTGCTGCCGTCGGGCATCGCGTACTTCTCCACGCGCACGCGGGCATCCGCCCGAGGGATGCGGGACGCGGCCTCCTCGAGCGATGCCGGCGGTTCGAAGCGATGCGGAGGCCCGTCCAGCCGGCGGAGCCGCACCGGCCGGCGCTCGCCCGCGAGTGTCGCCCCCCGCGGGATCGTGCCGGCCGCTGCTCGGTCGACGAGCCCGCCGGCGCCGAGGATGAGACCGCCGACGGCTCCTGCGCCACCGAGCCCGAACGCCAGGCCGAACGGCGCGTACTGCGCGGCCACCGTCGTGATGCCGGAGTCCGTCCATGCCTCCTCGACGCCCTGCGCATCCGTCGCCGCCGAAGGGTCCGACGCGATCAGCTTCTGCAGCCGCCGCTCGATCCGATGGACGTCCTCGCCGCAGGCGGCGCGCCGAGCGACGTCGAGCTCCACGATCTCGTAGACGGTCGCCAGATGGGTGAGCCGCTGGGCGAGGGCGGCCGCATCATCCGCCGCCCTCCCCAGACGCCACGCGATCGCCCAGGCGCGTGCCGCCGCCCCCGCAAGCGGCAGCTGAGACGACAGCCGCACCGCCTGGTGCCAAGCCGTGCGCTGGAGGTCGTCGATCCCTTCTGCGACGCCGGCACACGCCTTCGCGCCCGCCCGGAGGCGGTCGGTGTCGACCGCGATCGCGCCGCCGCTGCGGATATCGATGTCGTCGCTCATCGGCACACCGATCCGGATGTCGCGGCCGCGACGAAGGCGGCGCGGTCGCGCAGCAGATCGTGCCGCAGCTCCTCCGCATCGGCGTCGATGCGGGCCAGATCGTCGCCGAGCGTCGCCACCTGCTCAGCGAAATGCGGGAAGGCGGCCGAGCGCCATCGCGTCTGTTCGGCGCACGTGCGGGTGCGAGCGCGCAACGTGTCGAGCTCATGTCCCATGGCCTGCAGGCGTGCGCGGACGATGTCGATGAGGTCGGTTTCAGGGCTCGGCATCCGCCCATCGTGGCGGCGCGCAGCATCCATCGACTCAGCCGTGCGGCCCCGTGTGGAGAGGGTCGGCGCGATGCCCGACTGTGGAAGAGTCGCCGAGCGGCCAGAATCGAGGTATGGCGGCGATTCCCCGGCACCCCTTCCGCGTCGTGTTCGTGTGCACGGGCAACATCTGCCGCTCCCCCATGGCGGCAGTGGTCTTCCGCTCTCTGGCGGAATCCGCCGGCCTCGGCGACCGCGTCTCGTCGGTCAGCGCCGGCACCGGCGACTGGCATGTCGGCGAACGGGCCGACGCCCGCACCATCGACGCGCTCGCACGCCACGGCTATGACGGTGCCACCCATCGCGCGCGCCAGTTCACCGCAGCGGATTTCGCGGACGCGGACCTCGTGGTCGCCCTCGACCGGACCCATGAGCGGATCCTGCGACAGTGGGCGCGCCGCGAGGGCGACGAGGACAAGATCGCGCTGCTGCTGACGTTCGATCCCGAAGCGCGCGGACGCCAGGACGTGCCCGATCCCTACTACGCCGGGGCCGAGATGTTCGACGAGGTGCTCGGTATGATCGAGAGCGCGTGCCGGTCGCTCTTCCGGCAGCTCGAACCCGCGATCCGCCCCGCGGTGTAGCACCCCGGGGCTTCGCCTCGCGTCAGGACTCCCGTGACCTCTTTCCCCACGCAGCCGCTCAGCCCCCTCGACGGTCGGTATCGCACCGCCGTGGCACCCCTGGCGGAGTACCTGTCGGAGGCAGGACTCAACCGCGCCCGGGTCGAGGTCGAGGTCGAGTGGCTCATCGCCCTGACCGACCGCTCGCTGTTCGGCACGACCCGGCTGTCCGAGGTCCAGAAGGACCGGCTGCGCTCGCTCTACCTCGGCTTCGGCCAGGAGGAGGTCGATTGGCTCGCCGAGAAGGAGGCGGTGACCCGTCACGACGTGAAGGCCGTCGAGTACCTCGTGCGCGACCGCCTGTCGAGCCTCGACCTGGACGGCATCGCCGAGCTCACGCACTTCGCCTGCACGAGCGAGGACATCAACTCGACCGCCTACGCGCTCACCGTCAAGCGCGCGGTGCACGACGTGTGGCTGCCCAAGCTCCGCGAGGTGATCGCGGCGCTCAGGGCGCTGGCGGAGAAGCACAAGGATGCGGCGATGCTCGCCCGCACGCACGGCCAGCCGGCCACGCCCACGACGATGGGCAAGGAGCTCGCCGTGTTCGCCTGGCGCCTCGAGCGCGTGGCCGCGCAGATCGCGGCATCCGACTTCCTCGCGAAGTTCTCGGGCGCGACGGGCACCTGGTCTGCGCACGTGGCGGCAGATCCGCAGGTCGACTGGCCGCTCGTCTCGCGGGAGTTCGTCGAGTCGCTCGGCCTGGGCTTCAATGTGCTGACGACGCAGATCGAGTCGCACGACTGGCAGGTCGAGCTGTACGACCGTGCACGTCACGCGGGCGGCATCCTCCACAACCTCGCGACCGATGTCTGGACCTACATCTCGCTCGGCTACTTCGCGCAGATCCCGGTCGCCGGGGCGACCGGATCGTCGACGATGCCGCACAAGATCAACCCCATCCGGTTCGAGAACGCCGAGGCGAACCTCGAGATCGCGGGAGGGCTCTTCGCGACGCTCGCCTCGACCCTCGTCACCTCGCGGATGCAGCGCGACCTCACCGATTCGACCACGCAGCGCAACATCGGCGTCGCCTTCGGCCACTCGCTGCTGGCGCTCGACAACCTCCTGCGCGGGCTCAGCGAGATCTCCCTGTCCGAGCGGGTCCTGCTCGACGACCTCGACGGCAACTGGGAGGTGCTCGCCGAGGCGATCCAGACCGTCGTGCGCGCCGAGATCGTGGCGGGCCGATCGTCCATCTCGGACCCCTACGCGCTGCTCAAGGACCTCACCCGCGGGCGGCGCGTCGGCGCCCCCGAGCTCGCCGAGTTCGTTCGCGGCCTCGACATCGGGGATGCGGCGAAGGAGCGGCTGCTCGCTCTCACCCCGGCCGGCTACACGGGTCTGGCAGCGGAGCTCATCGACGGGATCTGAATCCCGAACGCCTCCGCCGTTTCACGTGGAACGGCGGGGGCGGTGGATTCAGGAGGCGCGGGGCTCGTCGCCGTCGGCCTCCGGCGCGGAGGACTCGCTCGGCGCGGCCTGGGCCGGAGTGCTGCCGGCGGCAGTCGCATCCTGCGCCGTCTCATCCGCGGGGGGAAGCAGCACCGGGCGATCGACCGGCTTCGCCACCTGCGCCGGGTCGACCGCGAGGATCAGCAGGGCGATGATGAGCAGCGTCGCGATGAAGGTGATGCCGCCGACGATGGCCGCGACCTGCAGCGCGTGCGGCGACTCCTCGCGATAGCGCTGCTGGAAGAAGCCCATCGAGATCAGCGTCACGACGAACGCGAATGCGGCGGCGAGGAATGCCAGTCCGAGCAGCTGCACCGGTTTCATGAGGTCGCGGCGCGTGGGGTGGTCGCTCATGCGGACTCCTCCGAGTCGGGGTGGGCCGCGACCTGGGCGGGATCGACGGCAGGCGTCGATCGGCGCGGCGACAGGCCGGCGATGCCGAGGTAGACGGCGACGACGGCCGCATAGCCGCCGAAGATGCCGACGGCGATGGCGATGCCCGTGAGCGTGAAGCCCCGATGCGCCTCGGCGATGAAGTAGTTCAGGGTGTACTGCGAAGGCACCAGCAGCAGACCGAGGCCGAGCAGGACGGTGATCGCGCCGACGACGAGCCCGTCGCGCGCGTCGGAACGCGCGTTGCGGTCGCCGGCGGCTGCGGCGCGACGCATCCCTCGCAGTCCGGAGATGCCCTCGATGAGACCCGTCACGAGCGCCCATGCGATCACGACGACGAAGAACATCGTGATCGAACGGTAGACGGGAACGCCGGTGACCATGCCCGCGATGAGGGAGAGGATGCCGACGCTGATAACCGCCGCGCGTGCGCCCTTGCGGAAGGCCAGCCAGGCGCCGAGAACCAGGACGAGGCCGAGGGTCACGGCGTAGCCGCTGAACACCGACAGGCCGTACCCCGCGCCGTGGTCGGCGCTGAAGGTGATCATGATCGCCGCGACAGCTGCCAACAGCGCGCGGATGAGCTGCAGGTGGCGCACCTCGAGAGTGCGCGCGGCAGGGCGTGACGGCACGGGAGTTCCTCGTTCGGAAGAGGGGATGCCTCCAGTCTACGTTGCGTGCGACGACGGCCTTCCGGCGGTCGTTCAGGTGGCTTCGGGGTCGGCCGCCCGGCCGAGGCCGCGATGTCCGGACCAGAGCTCGCCCGCGCGGGTCGCGGCAGAATCGATCAGCTCGGCGAACTCGGCGCGGTCCGGCACCCGGAACGACACGTACCCGCCCCGGCCGCCCGCGATGGGCCGGCCGTAGGCCTTCGCCGCGAGCGTGCCGTCAGGGAGCATTCGCACCGTGATCGTCAGCAGCCGGAACACCTCGCCGCGCCGCTCGTCGGTCCACTGGAGCTGCTCGGGGATCGAGACGTTGATCGCGAGCGCCGAGATCTCGGGGTCGGTCATGACCTCATCGTCCCACCCGCCACGCGTCAGGCGATCATGACCTTCAGGGCCTCGCGACCGTCCATCGCGCGGTAGCCGTCGGCGACCTCCTCGAGCGAGATCGTCCGGTCGAAGACCAGGCCGGGGTCGACGGTGCCGTCGAGGACGGCCGGCAGCAGCCGCTCGATGTAGGCGCGCACCGGGGCCGGACCGCCCGTCACCGACACGTTCTGGCGGAAGACCGAGCCGCCGATCGGCCCGTCCACGAACTGCGGCACGCCGACGCGGCTGATGACGCCGCCCGGACGCACGACGCCGATCGCCTGCTCGAAGGCCGGCGCATAGCCGACGGCCTCGAGCACGCGCTTCGCGCCGTAGCCGCCGGGGGTCAGGTCGCGGACCGCCGCGATGCCCTCGTCGCCACGCTGGGAGACGACATCCGTCGCCCCGAACCGGCGGCCGAGCTCCGTGCGGTCCTCGTGGCGACCCATGAGGATGATCCGCTCGGCTCCGAGCTGCTGGGCCGAGAGCACCGCAAGGAGCCCCACCGCGCCGTCGCCGACCACGACGACCGTGTCGCCCGCAGTCACGCCCGCCTGAACGGCGGCGTGCCAGCCCGTGCCGTAGACGTCCGAGAGGGTGAGCAGGGAGGGCAGGAGCGAGGATGACTCGTCGATCCCGGGCACCGCGACGAGCGTGCCGTCGGCCTGCGGCACCCGCACCGCCTCAGCCTGGCCGCCGAGCACATCGCGGCCGTTGTTCCAGAAGCCGCCGTGCACGCAGGAGGTCTGCAGGCCCTCGCGGCAGAACTCGCACGTGCCGTCCGACCAGGCGAAGGGCGCGATGACGAAATCGCCGGGCTTCACGGTCGTCACGTCCTCGCCGATGTCCTCGACGATGCCGACGAACTCGTGCCCCATGGTCGTCCGCCCGTCCGCGGCCGTGCGCTTGTGGTACGGGTGCAGGTCGGATCCGCAGATGCACGACCGCACGATCCGGACCAGGGCGTCGGTCGGCTGCTGGATCGCGGGGTCGGGGACGTCCTCCACACGGACATCTCCGGCGGCGTACATGACAGTGGCGCGCATTGCTGCTCCTTCAGGTCGGTGCCTCCAGCCAACCGTGTTTCGTCCGCGTGTGGGGAGTGTCTGGCCATCGGTGTACCAGCAGGGCCTCCCGCCCGCTGGCGGTCCGACCTAGCGTCGAGACTGCAACGACAGGAGAATCCCATGGAACTGGTTCCCAAGAGCCCCACCACGAAGGGACCCGACGAGACGTTCACGGGGGACGTCTACTTCGACGTCCTCGCGAAGACCGACCGGATGCGGGCGAACCTCGTCCGCTTCACGCCCGGCGCCCGTACCGCCTGGCACCGGCACGCGAACGGGCAGACGCTGCACGTCACCGACGGCGTCGGCTACGTGCAGTCGCGCGGCGGGGAGATCATCGTGATCCGTCCGGGCGACACCATCCGGACACCGCCCGGCGAATGGCACTGGCACGGCGCGACGGCGGGGAACTTCATGGCGCACCTGGCGATGTGGGAGGCGGCCGACGACCCGTCGCAGCCGGAGACCGAGTGGGGTGAGCACGTCGCCGACGGGGAGTATCCGGCGGCCTGATCGATCGGTCAGGATCGGAGAAGCGCGGCCGCCGAGGTCACTCATAGCATCGAGTCATTCCCAGAACCGAGGAGAGTGACGAGATGGCCGAGACACTGTCGCAGATCGAGCGCGATGCCGTGAAGAACCGCGCGAAGGAGCTGCGCGCCCAGGAGAAGGCGGGCAAGGACCGCGCCGCGGGGCTTGCCGCCGTCGAGGAGGCGATCGCCAAGCTCGACGGTCTCGACAAGGAGCTCGCCGCGGGCGTTCACCGCATCGTGTCGGAGACCGCGCCCCACCTGGCGCCGAAGACGTACTACGGCTTCGCCGCCTATGCGAACGCCGACGGCAAGGTCGTGTGCTTCTTCAAGCCCTCGAGCAAGTTCAAGGTCCGCTACGCGACTTTCGAGTTCGAGGCGCCGGCCGCGCTCGACGACGGCGACATGTGGCCGACCGCGTTCGCCCTGACGGCGCTCACGCCCGAGACCGAGAAGCGCATCGCCGACCTCGTGCGCACAGCCGCGGCTTGAGCGCTCGCCCCACCCTCATCCGTCGCCTTCTGCCACCGCATTCCGCAGAAGGCGACGGATGGGGGTCGGGGTGCGGCATCCATCCGTCGCGTTCTGCGGTCTCGACCCGCAGGAGGCGACGGATGACGTGCGTGGACGGATGCATCCGGCGCCCTACGATCGGGTCATGAGCACCGACTCCCTCGCGGAACTCGCGGCGCAGCTGCCGGACGATGCCGTCCTGATCGGCGCCGAGGCCGTCGAGTCGTACCGCCAGGATCGCGCGCTGGACCCCACGGCCGGCGATCCCCTTGCGGTCGTCCTCCCGCGCACGACGGCCGAGGTGCAGGCGGTGGTGCGATGGGCGGCGGGCCACGGCATCCCGATCGTCCCGCGCGGAGCGGGCACCGGACTTTCGGGCGGAGCGACCGCCGTCGACGGCGGTATCGTGCTCTCGACGGAGCGCATGCGCGACCTGCGCATCGACCGGACGACCCGAACCGCGACGGTGCAGCCCGGGCTGCTCAACGCCGAGCTGAAGGCGGCCGCGGCCGCGGAGGGCCTCTGGTACCCGCCGGACCCCGCCTCGTTCGAGATCTGCTCGATCGGCGGCAACATCGCGACCAACGCCGGCGGGCTGTGCTGCGTGAAGTACGGCGTCACGGTCGACTACGTGCTGGGCCTCGAGGTCGTCCTCGCCGATGGCCGCGCGCTGCGCCTGGGCGGTCCGCTGATCAAGGATGTCGCGGGCCTGTCGCTTACGAAGCTCTTCGTCGGGAGCGAGGGGAGCCTCGGCGTCATCACGGAGATCACGCTGCGACTGCTCCCCGCCCCGCCTGCGCCCCGGATCGTAGCCGCGTGGTTCACGAGCATCGATGCCGCGGCCGCGGCGATCGCAGAGATCTCGACCACGATCCGGCCGTCCCTGCTGGAGTACATGGACAGTACGTGCATCGACGCCGTCGAGGACCTCCTCGAGATGGGCCTGGATCGGGATGCCGCGGCCCTCGTGCTCGGCGGCTCAGACGACCTCGATCCCGACGGCCGCGATGTCGCGTTCATGATCGACGCGTTCCGCCGGCACGGCGCGTACGAGGCGGCCGAGACCTCGCGTCCCGACGGCGAGGCGCTGGCTGCCGCCCGGCGGGCCGCCATCCCAGCCGTCGAGCGTCGTGGACGGCTGCTGCTGTCCGACGTCGGCGTCCCGCTGCCTCGGCTGGGCGACCTCATCGCGGGGGTGGATGCGATCTCCCGCGAGCGCGAGGTCACCATCGCGATGCTGGCCCACGCGGGCGACGGGAACACGCATCCCCTCGTCGTCTTCGACCCGGCGGACGCGCAGGCCGGCGAACGCGCGGAACTGGCGTACGGCGAGATCATGTCGCTCGCGATCGCACTCGGCGGCACGATCTCAGGCGAGCACGGCGTCGGACGCATGAAGCGGCCGTGGCTGCGCGCCCAGATCGGCGACGACGCCCTCGAGATCGCCGAGCGCATCAAACTCGCGCTGGATCCGGACGGCATCCTCAATCCCGGCGCGATCTTCGAGGTCCGCTGATGCCCGCCCCGACGTCTACCCTCGATGGATGGCAGCCGCATCCGTTCGCCGCGCACGGGCAGAATCACGACTGCTACGAGAAGGGCGACGGGCCCGGCGTCGTCGTGATCCCGGAGATCCCGGGCATCACACCGGAGGTGCTCGGGCTGGCCGACCATCTCGTCGGGTCGGGGTTCACCGTGGTCATCCCGTCGCTGTTCGGCACGCCGGGGCGCGCGGACTCGGTCGGCTACGTGCTGGGTGCCGTGGCACGTCTGTGCATCTCGGCCGAGATGCGCGCCTTCGCGCGGAACGCGCACCGGCCCGTCACCGACTATCTGCGGGCCCTCGCCGCCGACCTCGCCGATCGCACCCCCGGAAAGGGCGTGGGTGTGATCGGCATGTGCTTCACGGGCGGCTTCGCCCTCGCGACCGCCGTCGAACCTTCGGTCAACGCGCCGGTGATGGCGGAGCCGTCGGTGCCGTTTCCCGTGAGCGCGAGTCGGCGCTCGGATCCCGGAGTGTCGCCGGTCGAGCTCGCGACCATCATGCGGCGCACGCACGCGGACGGCCTCTGCGTGCTCGGACTTCGATTCAGCCAGGACGTGTCGGCTCCCGCCGCGCGCTTCGAAACGCTCCAGCGCAACCTCGGCGACGCGTTCGAGGTCATCGAGCTCGACTCCTCGCCGGGCAACCCGGACGGCTACTCGACGCGCGCGCACTCGGTGCTCACGACCGAGGTGCGAACGGATCCGCCCAATTCGGCCGCGGCTGCCCGCGATCGGGTCGTGGAGTTCCTGCGCGAGAGGCTCCTCTAGGAGGCCACCGCCAGCACGAACCCCTGCGGGCTGCTCTCGAACGCGCCGCGCGGACTGCGGTCGAGGCGCGTGTGCACCTCGAGTCCGGCGTGCTCAAGGCCGGCGGCGACCACGTCGACGTGGTGCCGGTAGGCGCGGAGGTCGAGGTCGTGGCCATAGGCACGCTGGATGAGTCGCTCGCCCGAGCCCGCCTGGAATCCCAGCAGCACGGCCCCGCCGGGCCGCAGTACGCGGCGCAGCTCGGCGAACACGGCGGGCAGACCGTCGTCGGGCGTGTGGATGATCGAGTACCACACGAGCGCACCGTCGAAGGATGCGGCGGCGAAGGGCAGATCCGCCAGATCGCCCTCGACGAACTCGGCGTCGGGCACGGCGAGCCGCGCCTGGGCGAGCATGCCGGGCGACAGGTCGACCCCGGTGACATCGAGCGGCGGATGCAGCGCCCGCAGATGCGCCGTCATCCGGCCGGTGCCGCACCCCGCGTCGAGGACGCGCACCCGCTCGCCGAGCAGCTCGACGAACAGGCGGATCATCGCGAGGTCGAGCTCGGACTCGAACGAGGTGTCGGGGATCTCCCGGGCGTAGTTCGCCGCGGCCAGGTCGTACGCCTCCCGCGTCTCCATGCGTCAGCGGACCCGACGGCCGTGGGCGAGATCGATGAGCCGGGGCAGGACCGCCCCCGCGCGCAGGCCGTTGTGCTCGTGCTCGCTCGTCACCCACGGGACGATTCCGGGGACGAGCACCGCGGTCTCCATCGAGAACTCCAGCGGCACGAACACGTCGTGCACGTAGACGGCGGCGGCGCCGCGCGCTCCGGATGTGGCGATCCGCTCCGTGTCGTAGAGCTTCGGCCACTCGATGTCGGCGACCGCCAGCGTCACATCGCGCCACGGTTGGAGAGCGGGAACGGTGTCGGCCCACTCCCGGCGGACGTGCTCGCCGGTCAGCAGCGTCGGGTCCTCGCGGAAGTCGTCCGGCTCGACACGCTCGGCCGACCAGCGGGTGGCGAAGCCGTCGGCGTAGCTGGACTCGTGGAACACGTAGTACAGCGGGTTGCGCCCACCGTAGGGCAGGGCCGAGGTCAGGTCGTACCGGAAGGCATTCGTCCGCGGATCGTGCTCGAGCAGCGACCACAGGGTCTGCCAGCCGTCGTTTCCACCCAGGAGCATGCCGAGCGAACGCAGCCGCGACACCGACACCACCTCACCGGTCGGCAGCACGATGCCACCGGCGTCCGCGAGGTCGGCCAGGCGGCGCATCGCCTCGCGGTGGCCGGGGAACCGCCGGTAGTACCGCTCGGACTCGGTGCGCATCTTGTCGTACGTGAGGGCGTAGACGTCGTCGGGGTGCCGGCCGACCGCGCTGAGACCGCCGGTGATGTACGCGGTGTCGAGGGAGGCGGCATCCGTCGACAGATACGACAGGGTGGTGAAACCGCCGAAGGACTGCCCCAGGACGCTCCACGTCGCGGCCCCCAGGTGCTCGCGCATCGCCTCGCAGTCCCGCACGATCGAGTCCGCACGCAGGTGCGTGATCCGCTCGACGACGGCGTCGGTTCCTCCGTCGAGGTCGGCATCGCCGACGGGGGTCGACCGGCCGGTGCCGCGCTGGTCGATCAGCACGACGCGGTAGTGCGCGAGGGCGGCGTCGAGCCACGACGGCGCGGAGGGCGAGTGGAAAGGCGTGGGCGCCTCGTTGCCGGGGCCGCCCTGCAGGAAGACGAGGAACGGCAGGTCCTCGCCGTCCTCGCGCGTGACGACGGCCGCGTGCACATCGATCGTGCGCGAATCGGATGCGTCGCCCCAGACGAGCGGGACGGTGATGGTGTGGTCCTCGACAGTGAGATCCTGCATGCGGCGGATGGTGACGGGCATGGGTCCGAGCCTATTCGGGCCCACCGACGCCGGCCACGGCGTACGCGGTCTCGACAGCCTCATGGATGGCCGCGTCGATGTTGCGTGGCGAGCGAGCGTCTCCGACGACATATGCACCATCGGGAATGCTCTCGGGCAGGACCGACGTCCGCGGCTCCACAGCGACGACGGCATCCAGGTCATCGAGTTCCGCGACCGCGCCCGAGAACCGCTCACGCACGAGCAGGCGGCCGCCAGGCAGCGCCTCCACGCCGCAATCGGTCCGTCGCGTCACGCCCCCTGAGGAGGTGAGTCGTCGCAGGAGAAGCTGGCGGTCGTAGCCCGGACCGACGTGCGGGAATGGCGTCTCGAAGGCGGTGATGACGTCGAGCCGCTCGACGTGCGGGGCCAGCGCCAGGGCGATCCCGGCGGCGAAGGCTGTGCCGTCGGAGTCGACGAGCGCCACCCGCCGGCCGAGCGAGTCGGGCCGGTCGAGCGCCGCGAGCGGATCGATGACGGAGGCCGGCATCCCGCCCGTCCACGTGCCTCCCCGCACCGCCTCTCGCGCCGGGGCGGCGCCGGTGGCGATGATTATGCCGTCCGCGGCATCCATCTCCCGAGACGTCGTCTCCGCGTCGACGCGGAGCAGCGTGTCGACGTCCAGCGCGCGAAGATCGCGCTCGAGGTCATCGAGCAGCAGTCCGATGCTCTCGCAGCCCGGCACCCGCATCGCGGAGAGGAGCTGACCGCCGAGGCGCTCGCCGCGCTCCAGCAGTCGCACGCGATGCCCATCCCGGGCGAGCTCGATCGCCGCACGCATGCCGGCCGGTCCGCCACCGACGACGACCCACCTGCCGGGCCGCTCAGCCCGCGGCCGAGGATGCCGCACGCTCTCGCGCCCGGCCAGCGGATTGACGGTGCACGTGACCGGCAGTCCGCGGCTGCCGCGGCCGAGGCATCCCTGATTCAGCCGGATGCAGTGCTGGATCTCGTCGGTCCGTCCCGAGAGCAGCTTGTGCGCGAGGTCGGGGTCCGCGAGCTGTCCGCGCGTGAGCGCCACCATGTCGGCGATGCCCGACTCCACGACTTCCGCCGCCTCCTCGACGGAGCGCGCGGAGCCCACGCCGAAGACCGGGATGTCGGGATTCGCGGCTTTCACCGCCGCCGTCTCATCCCGGAGCCACGCGACGGGCATCGGCGAGGACGGGAACACGTAGTGCACGTCGTGATAGCCGCCGGCGGCGAGATCCAGGAAGTCGATGCGCGCCTCTCCGCGGAGCGCCGCGATGATCTCGAGGCAGTCCGCCGCATCCAGCCCGCCCTCGTGGAACTCGTTCGCGACGATCCGGATGCCGACGGTGACGTCTCCGCCGACGCGGGCCCGCACCGCGCGCAGCACCTCGCGCGGGAACCGGGTGCGGCCCTCGAGGTCGCCGCCGTACGCATCGCGGCGTGCGTTGTAGAGCGGCGAGAGGAACTGGTGCAGCAGGTAGCTGTGCGCCATGTGGATCTCGACGCCGTCGAAGCCGCCGAGCCGTGCGAGCTCCGCGCTCGTGGCCCAGGCCTCGACGAGTTCCGCGATGTCGGCCGTACTCATCTCTCGCGTCGCATGGCCCGTCGACGGCGAGATCGACCGCGACGGCGCATACACCGACCGAGGCCCGAGTGGACCGTCGGGCTGCGCCTGCGCACCGTGGTGGTTGAGCTGGACGAGCATCTTCGCGCCGGCGGCGTGCACGGCATCCGTCATCCGCCGATCCGCATCGACCGCCTCAGGACGGAACGCGTCCTCGAAGTTCCGGATCGATCCGCTGGGATGCACGAGCTGGTTGCCTGCCACGAACAGGGCGCAACCGCCCTCGGCGCGGCGCACGAAGTAGGCCGTCTCGCGCTCGGACTCGACGCGATCGCAGTACTGCTTGGAGTGCGCGGCCTGCATGAGGCGGTTGCGCACCTCGAAGGCGCCGATCCGCAGGGGCCTCGACAGCGCATCCGACGTGAAGTTCTGCGACATCGACCCACCTCTCCCTGTGCGACGGTACGCCCACGGCGGGTACGGTGAGCGCATGCCGATCCTGAAGCGATTCGCTGACCTGCCCCCGACGCCGTGGGCCAACGGAGGCGGCGCGACGACCGAGATCGTCGCCTTCGACGAGAGTGAACGCGTCGGCGGTCCGGGTGCGCGGTGGCGGCTGAGCGTCGCCGACCTCGAGCAGCCGGGCACGTTCTCGCCTCTGCCCGGGATGCGCAGGACCTTCGTGCCGGTCGGCGGGGCGGTCATGCTGTCGGTCGACGACGAGCGGCGCGAATGCGCCGAGTGCCGGCCGTTCCAGTTCGAGGGCGATGCGCGCACTGAGCTCGTCGCCCTCACGGGCCGGTGTCATGCGGTGAACCTCATGGTCGACGAATCGTCGGACTGGACTCCGCGCCTCACTCGCGAGCGCAGCGGCGATGTCATCGCCGCCATCGCGCTCGACGACGGGGAGGGCTGGGCGCGCTTCGATCTGCTGACGGAGGATGCCGACATCCTCTCCGCCCTCTTCGTCGTCCGAGGGGACGGGCGCGCGGAGCGCGAGGGCGCCGCATCGCAGGCCTGACGACCTCCGGGGTCGCACGCCCGGACGGGTAGGCTCAGTCCCCATGGCCGCCGGTGCGACGATCCTCACATTCGATGTCGACCTGGCGGACGTGGACCGCGGCGTGTACGAGACGCTCACGCTGCGCGTCGCGCGGCATCCCTCCGAGACGGATGCCTTCATGATGACGCGCCTGCTCGCATACCTCCTCGAGTACGAGGAGGGCATCGAGTTCAGCGAAGGCGTCGCCGCGACCGACGAGCCCGCCGTCCTCGTGCGCGATCTCACCGGTTCGGTGACCGCATGGATCGAGGTCGGGGCCCCGGATGCCGCGCGCCTGCACTACGGGAGCAAGCTCGCCGGCCGCGCCGCCGTCTACACGCACCGCGATCCGGCGAAGGTGGCGGCGCAGTGGTCGGGCAAGAAGATCCACAACGCCGAGGCGGTCGTGCTGCACAGCTTCGAGCCGGGCTTCATCGACGCCGCAGCCGCCGTCATCGAGCGGCGCAACTCGCTGTCGCTGTCGGTCACCGAGCGCCGCGTCTATCTCGAGCTCAACGGGACCACCCTCACCTCGGAGATCCGCGACGCGCCGATCGCCTGACGCGCCTCAGCCCTCGTCGAGCCGGCGCTGCAGCAGCTGACGCTGCCAGTTCGCCGGAACCCGGTCGGCCGGTCCCGGCACGGTCTGCTCTTCCGGGTGATGCTGCGGCGGTGGGAGCACGGGGCCTTCGACGTACGCATCCACCTCGAAGTCCCAGAACCAGTCCTCGCCCGGCTCGAACGTCTGGATGTACCGATGCCCCGTCTCCTCGAAATGACGGCGGGAGTGGCGGGCGAGGGAGTCGTCGCAGCATCCGATGTGTCCGCACTCGACGCACCGACGCAGGTGCACCCACCAGCTGTCCACCGCGTCGCACTCGACGCATCCCGTGCCCGAGGGAGGCGGCGCGCCCGCGATGTCGATCCGGGGGATGCCGCCGTCACTGTCCGCCATGGCGCCCACTCTAGGCTCGCCGGCCCGGGTTAGTCTGGCGGCGTGAGTCCTCTGGAGCAGTCGCTCCTCTACGCGACGACCGCCGTCATCCTGGCGGGGACGCTCGTCGTCTTCGTGGTGCAGTACATCCGCCGGTACGGCCGCAAGCACGACGACTGACCGCCGCACCACCCGCGGCGGCATGATGGTGGCATGCCTCGCCGGTCGGCGCCGTTGCGCATCCAGGTACGGGATGCGTCGCGCGCCGACTGGATGGAGCTGTTCTTCGACCTCGTCTTCGTGGCGCTGATCGGGCAGCTGTCCGCGGGTCTGCGCACCGAGCCCACGTTCGCCGAGCTCGGGGTCTTCCTCGGGCTGTTCGCATCCGTCTGGTGGTCGTGGGTGAACCTCACCTTCACGATCAATATCCAGGAGGGCCTGTCGCGGCGCGCCCTCGCCGGCTACATGCTCGCGGCGATGGCCGCCGTGGGCGTGATCGCCGTCGCCGCCCCCGAGGCGGTCGGCGACCGCGCGTGGCTGTTCGCGGTCGGCAACGCCGCCCTCCGAGCGGTCATGCTCGGGCTCTGGGTGCGCCGAAGCTGGAGCACCGGCGGGGGATCGCGCATCCGCGTGCTCTCGTATAACGGGGGCACGGGGGTCATCTGGCTCGTCTCGGCGTTCATTCCGTCGCCGATCCGCTACCTGCTGTGGGCGGTGGCGATCGCGATCGAGATCGCGCTGCTCGTCGCATCCGCTCCCGGGCTGCTGCGGCGTATCGGCACGATCAACGTCGAGCACCTGGCCGACCGGTTCGGCACGCTGGTGATCATCGCGCTCGGCGAGTCGGTGCTGGCGATCGTCGTCGCCGTCTCCGAGTCGTTCACGCCGCTGTCGGCCATCGTCGCCGCGTCGGCGTTCGTCATCGCCGCCGGCCTCGCGTGGGGGATGTTCATGTTCGGCATCGACGCCATGCGGAACGGGCTCGAGCAGCTGGTCGCCCGCGGCGATGCACGGGGCGTCGTGGAGACGGTCGCGTTCCTGCCCTTCCTCCTGGTGGCCGGGATCATGATGCTCGCCGGCGCGGTGTCGCTCGCCATCGAAGCGCCGCTCGATGCGCTGCCGCCGGCATCCGCCGTCTCACTCGGCGCAGGAGTCGTGCTCTTCTACGGCACGAACGCGGCGATCTCGCTGCGCTACGGATCGCCGTGGCGCAGCGTGCTGCCGTGGGCGGTGCCCGCACTCGCGCTGCCGCTCGTCGTCGGTGCGGCCGCCCTCGTCATCCCGGCGATCTGGGCCATCGCGGCGACGGCGACGGTCATCGTGGGGATCGTGTGCCTCTCGGAGATCCTGGCCGCCCGCGACAACCTGCGCAGCGCGAGCGCATCGCCCGGCTGAGAGGCTGAGCCCGGTCAGCCCATCCAGGACGACCGGCCGAAACGCATCCAGCGCTCGACGACGCGCGGGGCGCCGCCATCCTCGCCCGGCTCGTAGACCGCGCGGCCCTCGATGAAGACCCGCTGCACGCGCGAGTCGACCGCCAGCGGGTCGCCCGACCAGAGCACGATGTCGCCGTCCCGGCCCTCCGCGAGAGCGCCGACGCGCTCATCGAGACGCAGGATCTCCGCGGGGTTCCTGGTGAGCGCGTCGAGGGCGGTGGATGCCGGGAGCCCGTCGCGCACCGCGAGGATCGCCTGCACGCGGATCTGGTCGATCGGCACCACAGGGTGGTCGGTGGTGATCGCGACCTTGACCCCGGCCTCCGCGACGAGGGCGAGGTTGCCGATGGCGCGATCGCGCAGCTCGACCTTCGAGCGCGAGGTGAGCAGCGGGCCGAAGATCACCGGGATGTTCTTCTCGGCGAGGACGTCCGCGATCTTGTGGGCCTCGGTGCCGTGGTTGACGATCAGCGTGTACCCGAACTCCTCGGAGAGGCGGATCGCGGTCGCGATGTCGTCGTGCCGGTGGCAGTGCTGGTCCCACAGCAGGTCGCCGGTCAGAACGGCCGCGAGCGTCTCCTTGCCGAGGTCTCGCTCGAAGGGCTCGTCCTTGGCGGCCGCCGCATCCCTCTTCGCCGAGTACGTCTGCGCGGCGACGAAGGCGTCGCGCAGGACGGATGCCACACCCAGGCGCGTAGCGGGAGTCTTGCCCTTCTCGCCCCACACCCGCTTCGGGTTCTCGCCGAGGGCGGACTTCACCGACACGTCCATCGCGAGCACCTGCTCGTCGACCGTACGACCACCCCACGTCTTGATGGCCACCGTGCGGCCGCCGATGGGATTGCCCGAGCCGGGCTTGATGACCGCCGTGGTCACGCCGCCGCGGAGCGCGTCGCGGAAGCCGACCTCCTCGATGTCGATGCCGTCGATGGCCCGGAACCGCGACCCGTTCGGGTCGGTCATCTCGTTCGTGTCGTTGCCCGACGAGCCCTCGCCGTCCTCGTGGACGCCGAGGTGTCCGTGCGACTCGACGAAGCCGGGAACGACCCAGCTGCCGGAGGCGTCGACCACCTCCGCGCCGTCGGGGATCTCGGTCTCCGGTCCGCCGACCGCGGTGATGACGCCGTCGGTGACGATGACGGTGCCGTTGTCGATGGGCTCGGAGCTGACGGGGACGACATAGCCGTTCGTGACGGCGAGGGTGCGGGTCATCCCCTCAACCTACGCCGCGCCCAGGTCCGTTAGCCTGGAGAGTGCGGACTGGGGAGGATGACTGATGAAGGTGACGTCGAGCGCGGACTGGCGCGGCTCTCTGCCGTTCGACACCCCGGTGCTGGTGGCCGAGATCCTTCCGGGCGACCCGGCGCGATGCTCGGGATGCGGGTACGGATCGGATCCGTGGCCCCGCACCGAGCTGTGGGCCGTCAAGGGCCACCACCCGAACAACCACGACGGCGATGTCCGGTTCTACTGTGCCGAGCACGTGCCCGTGTTCGAGGCCCCGGCGCAGCCGCTTGCCGCTCCGGCGAAACCCGTACGCCGCTCGTCCCCGCGCTCGCCCGCCGAGCGCGCCCCCCGTCGAGCGCAGGTCGTGGAGCGGCCGCGGGCGATCTGCCCGGACTGCTTCGTCGAGGTGCCGCCGACCGGGGTGTGCGGCATCTGCGGGCAGGCTGTCAGCGTCGGCTGAGCACCCCGTTTCCGCGACGTTCACATCCGCGGAACCTCACAGGGCTTACCAGCGGGTTCGGCTTGTGCCACGCTGAAGGTTGACGGCCGGCGGCCGCCGCCGGTCCCGCATCCTGGAGGACACTGTGGATCAGAACGAAGCGAGCCCGGCGATCGCGACGCAGCAGGCCGCTGCCCGTGCCTCTCTGCCTTTCACCGATGCGCGCGACTTCGAGGCCGCCGAGCGCGGATACCTCGGCACGCTGAGCCCCGGCATCATCCGCGACGCGGACGGCAAGACGGTGTGGGATGCCGACAGCTTCGACTTCCTCGCCGGCGAAGCGCCCGACACGGTGCACCCGAGCCTCTGGCGGCAATCGCAGCTCGTCGCGAAGCACGGCCTGTTCGAGGTCGTCCCGGGCATCTACCAGGTGCGCGGCTTCGACATCTCGAACGTCACCTTCGTCGAGTCCGACAGCGGCATCATCGTCATCGATCCGCTGATCTCGAAGGAGACGGCGGCGGCGGCCCTCGCGCTGTACCGCCAGCACCGCGGCGACCGCGCGGTGAGAGCCGTCATCTTCACACACAGCCATGCCGACCACTTCGGCGGCGTGCTCGGAATCGTCGGCAAGGACGAGGTGGGCTCGGGCGCGGTGCAGATCATCGCACCCGAAGGCACCGTCGCCGAGGCGGTCGCCGAGAACATCTACGCCGGAACGGCGATGTCCCGCCGCGCCGGCTACATGTACGGGGCGGCTCTCGCCCGCGGCCCGCGCGGTGCGGTGGGTGCGGGCCTCGGACCGACGACATCCACCGGCCATCCCGGCATCATCCCTCCGACACTTGAGATCTCGAAGACGGGCGAGACCCACACGATCGACGGCGTGGAGATCGAGTTCCAGATGGCCCCGAGCACCGAAGCCCCGGCCGAGATGCACTTCCTGTTCCCGCAGCACCGCGCGCTGTGCATGGCAGAGAACGCGACGCACACGCTGCACAACCTGCTGACGCTGCGCGGCGCGCTCGTGCGCGACCCGCACGGCTGGGCGGGCTACCTCACCGAGGCGATCGAGCACTACGGCGACCGCGCCGACGTGGTGTTCGCATCCCACCACTGGCCCACGTGGGGCAACGCCGAGCTGCGCGAGTTCCTCGGCCTGCAGCGCGACCTCTACGCCTACCTCCACGATCAGACGCTCCGCATGCTGAACCAGGGCATGACGGGTGCCGAGATCGCGGAGGAGATCCAGCTGCCGCCCGCCCTCGAGAACGCCTGGCACGCCCGCGGCTACTACGGCAGCGTCAGTCACAACGTCAAGGCCATCTACCAGCGCTACATGGGCTGGTTCGACGGGAACCCGGCGCGCCTCTGGCCGCACCCGCCGAAGGCCCAGGCCGAGCGGTACGTGGCGGCGATGGGCGGGATCGACCGCGTCGTCGAACTCGCGCAGACCGCCTACGACGAGGGTGATTTCCGCTGGGCGGCGACACTCCTCGACCACGCCGTCTTCACCGACTCGGGCCATGCCGCAGCTCGGGAGCTGTACGCGGCGACCCTCGAACAGCTGGCCTACGGATCCGAGAACGGCACCTGGCGCAATTTCTTCCTGTCGGGTGCGACAGAGCTGCGCGAGGGCAACTTCGGCACGCCGATCACTGCGGCGGCGCCCGACCTGCTCGCGCAGCTGACGCCGGAGCAGATTCTGGACGCGGTCGCGATCTCGGTCGACGGCCCGAAGGCCTGGGACCTCGACCTCGCGCTCGACATCACCGTCACCGACGAGGACCGCAACTTCCGCGTGACGCTGAGAAATGGCGTCCTCGTCTACGTCCTGAAGCCGGCAGACGCGTCCACGGCGGGCGCGACGCTGTCTCTGACGAAGCTGCGCCTGCTGGCTCTCGTGGGCGGCGACAGCGACAGCCCGGGCGTCGAGCTCTCGGGCGACCCATCGGTTCTCGCATCCCTCACCGCGGTGCTCACCGCGAGCGATCCGGGATTCGACATCATCGTCCCCTGACAGGGGCGGACGGGCGGGCGGGGCGCACAGGGATCGCGCCCCGCCTGCTCATCTCCGGCGATGGATGCTGCGCCCCGGGTCAGCCCTGGGCGGGCGGCCACTCGCCCGCCGCGACCTCCAGCACGGTCCTGATGACCTCGGGGTTCGCGAGGACTCGGAAGTGCCCGCCGTCGTCGACCGTCAGATTGCGGGCGCCGTCGAGTTGGACGGTCTTCGGGATGTGCGGGTCGAAGATTCCGGTGATCGTCGTGATGCGCGAGTTCACCTCGCGCTGCTCCTGCAGCCTCAGCGTCGTGGGCTCGTTCGGCGCGAAGGCCCGCAGAGTGCGCGACACCATGTAGCGCGCGTACTCCGAGCCGCCGAACGGCGTGCAGATGGCGACCATCGCCCGCACACGCTCCTCGGGGTCGAGCTCGACCATCAGGTACTTGCCGATGAGCCCGCCCTTGCTGTGCGCGACGATGACGACATCCCGAAGATCGAGGTCGGTCAGCATGGCCGCGACGGTCTCCGCGGTCTCGGGTACAGGGCGGCCGTTGCGCCGCAGATCGGGCACGACATGGACGGGGTGACCGGCCGCGTGCAGCGGTTCGATGAGCCCCCGCAGGAACCCCCATGTCTCCCAGACGCCCGGCAGCATGACGACGGGCCGGCCGTCGCCGGTGGTGAGATCTCGAGGCGATCCCGGGGCCAGCGTGCCGCGCACCTGCCAGTACCCCGCATACGCGTAGTCGCGCGCCCACCACGACAGCGCGCGCCCGACCGAGACCATACGGCCACAGTACTGACCGGGATGGCACCGGGCGGCTGGTGAGGCCGACGACACTCGGCGCCTACCCGGGGGGACGCCGCGTGACGTCCCCTGGGGTGGTGTAGATCTCGGGCTCGAGTGTCACGTCGAGGACGTGGTGAGCCATCGTGCGATGGTCAGTGAGACAACGACCAAGTCACTCACAGAAAGACACAACGCACGATG